>JBKCMR010000086.1:0-29394 GCA_046300055.1 Bacteroidota bacterium | reverse complement strand
AAGATCCCAACGGGCCAAAGCATTGAAACGATCAGCTATGAAGAGGCGATGAATCTCTTCGGTGCGCAAGGGGTCATGGGGCAATACGAAGAAAAAGATGTGTCCGTGAACGTCGGACGATTCGGCCCCTATGTGAAGTGGGGTGAAGATTTTATTTCCCTACCGAAAGGAACCGATCTATCCCTGGTGGATCTGAAGCAGGCTGTAAACGTTATCAAGGAAAAGCAAAAAGCTGATGCACCGGTGGGTCAGTTTCAAAGTAAAGCCATCACAAAAGGAACGGGGCGATTCGGCCCTTACTTGAAATGGGATGGCATGTTCATAAACGTTCCCAAGAAATACGACTTCCAGCGCATTTCCCAGGCGGATATGAATGAACTCATCGAGGCGAAGATCAAAAAAGAAGAGAACCGATATATACAACGCTGGCCAGAAGAAAAGATCACACTTGAAAACGGTCGATGGAGTCCACTCATCAAGTATGGCAAGAAAATGATTTCCCTGCCCAAAAAAGCAGACGAAACTCGTTACTCGCCACAAGAAGCAGCCAACTTCTCTCTGGATGAAGTGAAAGCCTTTATTCAAGCGGTCGTACCGGATGCATTCAAAGGCAAGAAGGCGGCAAAAACTGCTGTAAAAAAATCAGCAACAAAAAAAACAGCCAAGCCCTCATCCACAGCTAAAAAAGCCGTTAAAAAAGCGGTCAAAAAAGCTGCTCCGAAAAAGAAAAAATAGCTTTTCAACAACTGTGGATAGAAAATCTATTCGCGGATTAGAGACGCTACGGATATTGTGTGCATGTATGCACCTGTGAATGAAGCTGAGTTATCTGCACTGATACGTTTGTTGGAAGATCCGGATGAAGCTGTATATGCACCCGTGTCCAAAAGGATCCTTGAATATGGCGATCAGGCCATTCCTCACCTGGAGCATGTTTGGGAAACAACTGATCATACTGATCAACAGGTACGTGTAGAGACGATCATTCGTCGAATTCAATTTCTTGAGATCTCCGATAAATTGAACGCCTGGCGTCATCAGGAAAGGGCCGACCTCTGGGAAGGCTTGTTGATCCTTGACAAACTTCACCATCGGGAAGATCGATCAGACGCCCTTCGAACATCACTTGAACAGTTACGTCGAAACGCCTGGCTTGAGTTGAATCAATACCTGACCCCACTGGAACAGATTAACGTGCTGAGTCGTGTCGTATTCGAACACGAGCGTTTCAAAGGTATCGACGCGGCTCGTGAACGACTGGCACATCATTTCATCGGTGACGTACTGTTGCACCGTAGCGGAAACCAGATCGGATTGGGATTGCTGATACAGGTATTAGCGGATAAACTTGATCTACCCCTGTATACACTCTCCATACCCGGAATCATTGTTTTGGGCTCGCCCAATATGCTGAATCCGCGAGAGAAAAAAGGGATCGATAGTATTGATTTCTATTTGGATCCACAAACAGGTGAGTTATTCGGACGAGCCGAGATCGAGCAATACCTGAGACGTATTCACCAACCTGTGAACCATTCATTTTTTCAGCCGCTATCGGATACCGGAGTGGTCGACTTCTGGTTGGGTAAGATCGGACAAAAAGCAGATGAGTTAGATGAAACGCATTTGGCCACACAGGCCCGCGAACTGCGGCAGTCCTGACATCACCCCTTACCAACCCGCTCGATACGCTCTGCGAACGAATTGATTGGCTTCCTCAAAATTCGTGATTCGCATCTGCGCGGCATCCCATAATAGTTTCTTTCTGCCAAGGTATTTATCCTCCCACCCTTTTAGTTTGGGATTCTTCAGCATCCAACTACGGATGGCGAGATTTCCCATCAGAATACTTTCTGTAAAGGGTCCGGCATATTCAAATGGAGAGCTGGTAGTAGCGTTTCCGTAACCGGCCCTGCAGGCATTCACCCATTGGAGATAATGCCCTTCCGGAACTCGCGGTAAACTCGGTTTGAGATCTAAATCCTTCATCCGCAGTGTAGGCAGCAATCTTGGGTTGGCGCCATAACAGTCGATCAACATTTTTCCTTTGGTGCCTACCAGCAATACGCCGCCGTCCCAGTTGCCAAAAGCTTCATCGGGTAGCAATTCTTCGGGCCGACCCGGTAACAGTCCACCATCATGCCAGGAAACACGGATATTCCCTTTCCCATCCGTTCTTGGGTAATTGAGATGAATGATGGAAGCAGGCGGACAAGCATCCATATTGGGCGTATCGTTCCACATCTCTTTCCAGATCGTCGCTACACTGCATTCGGCCGAATCGGGATATTGAATGGGCAACAAACGAAAAATGGGATCCATGATATGACATGCCATATCACCTAGTGCGCCCGTACCAAAAGCCCACCAGCCTCTCCAATTAAAAGGAATGTAGGATGGGTTGTAGTCGATGTACGCAGCTGGACCGAGCCAAAGATTCCAATCCAGTTCGGATGGAACATCATATTTACCAGTCGGTGTTGGAATCCCTTGCGGCCAAACCGGTCGGTTCGTCCAGGCATGTGCTGCTGTCACCTCACCGATCAGCCCGGCATCATACATCTCCTTTGCTTGGCGCACACCATCTCCGGAGCCACCCTGATTTCCCATCTGGGTGACCACCTTATATTTTTTTGCCGCCTCGGTAAGCTGTCGCGCCTCGTAAATATTATGCGTGAGTGGCTTTTGCGTATATACATGTTTACCCAGTTGCATAGCGGCCAACGTAGCTACAGCATGGGTATGGTCGGGTGTGGAGATGGAACAAGCATCGATGTTATTCTTCTCTTTATCCAGCATCTCCCTAAAATCTCTGTAATAAGTAGCCTTTGAATATTTCTTACGTGCGTCTATGGCCTGTCGGTCATCTACATCGCATAAGGAGACGATGTTCACAAAGGGGCTCTTGGAAAATTCCATCAGATCGCTGGCTCCCTTTCCGCCCACACCGATGCCGGCAATGTTCAGCTTATCACTGGGCGCGATAAAGCCTCGGCCGAGTACATGGCGGGGCAAGATCAGAAATCCGCCTGCTGTCAGGGCGGTTTGACGAATAAATTGACCTCGCGAGATCGAGGATTGTTTGGAGGCACTCATATGCAAGCGTTATGAGTGGAAGATATAGAAAATAGCAGTTAGGAACGCAGTCCCTGCCCCGTAAAGGCGAAGGGTAAAAGAGACTGAGCTGATTCGATCACATGAACTTTGCCTTCCATTCCGGAAAGGATCAATCGCATCGGTCGCTGAAAGCGGATCTCCTGCTCCAGCAGTGCCTGACGGCACATACCGCATGGATATAATGGAATCTGGCTTGATCGATCCTTCGGATGATAACTGATGGCGATAGTCTCTATGGGGTCATTGGGGAAACGGACAGCTGCATGACCAAGTAATACACGCTCAGCGCAAATACCGACCGGATAAGATGCATTCTCTTGATTGGTGCCAACCACAAGGGAGCCGGATATAAGACGTGCGGCAGCACCTACCCAAAAATTGGAATAGGGTGCATAGGCGAGTTCAGTTACCCGACGAGCCTCTTCCAAGAGTGTCCGATCTTGTTCGGACAAGGCAGCGTCGTCAGGCCATTCTTCGTATGAAAAGGATAATTGCTTAGTCACTCCAACAAGTTAGGCATATTATTTCACGAAACGGAATAAGCGGTCCCAACGAGGGCCATTCTCCCAGCTGAACCAGATAAGCGATGCTTTACCGACAATTCGGTCTTCCGGAACAAATCCCCAGAATCTTGAATCCTGAGATCCATGTCGGTTATCTCCCATCATCCAGTAATAATCCATTTTGAATGTATAGGTAGAGGCAGGTTCCCCATTGATGAAAAATCGATCGCCTTGCTTCACCAGCTCATTTTTTTCATAGACACGTATCGCGCGCTCATATAGCGAATAATTTTCCGGAGTCAGGGTCAGCGTCGCCCCTTTCTTCGGAATCCAGATCGGACCGAAATAATCGAGCGTCCAGCGATGCGACTGATCATAAGGGAATATGCGATTGGCCCAGTTACTCAGATCCAATGAATCCGGATGGAGTATGTCTGGTTGGATGGATTTCACCAAACCGCTTTCGATCATTTTCTGTACAGATCGGGCAGGCAAATTGCGAACATAATATTGATCGACACGGATGGTGAGCACTTCATTCACAAAATCGACACCATATTCACTCTCCATGATCTCCGGATCGAGCATTTGACCGTTCGTTGTAACAAAGTAGTTCATCACCGAGTTTGGCGGTGGTGTTTGCTTTTTACCGTCAATGTACACTTCCCCGGCCCGGATCTCTAAGGTATCTCCGGCAACCGCCACACAACGTTTGATGTAATTATCGGTTTTATCTACTGTATGCACAGCTAATGGAAGTGTGTCCGCATTTGCGAGTACGATACGTCTGCCAGCATCTACATCGCCATTACCGTACTCCCGGCAAAGGGCTTGAAACTCTCGAAAGGACTGATAGCCCGGCCTGTTCACTACGGTGTCACCGGCAGGAAAATTGAACACAACGGCGTCTAATCGCTCCACAGGAGTCGCGAACCAACGGATGTAAGGAAACTGTACTTCGGAGACATATGATTTCTTACTGGAGCCGAAAGGCATGTAATTATGTACAAAGGGAACGGAAAGCGGCGTGTTGGGTATACGCGGACCGTAACTGAATTTACTGACAAAAAGAAAATCGTTGATCAGTAAGCTTTTCTCCATCGAACCCGATGGGATCGTATACGCCTCAAATACAAATGTGCGGATCAGGGTGGCAGCAACAATGGCAAAAATGGCGGCGTCATACCATTCCCGCCAACCTTGTTTGACATGCTTTTTTACGCCTTCAGGTCCGATAAAACTTGGCTGTTTTTGAAATCCGAGCCAGGCGAAATAAAAGGGCGATAATAAACTGGCACCGATATGATCCAGCACGGAGAATCGTCCAAATACCTTGGCGAATTCAATGTATATACCAGGAGTGATGAACCATCCGATCACCGGAATCGCTTGCCAAAAGACCCAGTGTTTGGGGCGGCCGGTCAGCCCTTGTATCAGCCAGGTATTGTAAAAAGGGATATAAGCTTTCCAAGCAGGGAGTCCGGCTTTTTGAAACAACCGGGCCATGCCGGGCGCCGGCAATAACAAGAGTAAAAGCGTGATGAGGTAAACGGTCAGAAAATGATTTACAGGCATCGGTCGAATTTGGGTCAAATCTACCGGAAAATCAGTGTGTGATCGTCAGTACACTGTTAATATTGAACCTACTTTACCTGATACATAACTTCCTTCACCAGCCGAACAGTACGGTTCACATCCGGCAAGGCAGCTGCAACCAGGTTCGGGGCATAGTGCAAGGGTGCGTCTGCCGCGGTTATACGACGGATCGGGGCATCGAGATAGTCGAATCCCTCTTTCTGTATGCGGTAGGTGATCTCAGAGGATACTGAAGCGAAAGGCCACTGTTCTTCTACGATAACCAGACGATTGGTTTTTTTCACGCTCTCGAGAATGGTCATCCAATCGAGCGGACGGATGGTACGTAGGTCGATCACCTCTGCGCTGATGCCCTCCTTTTCCAACTCTGCCGCTGCACCCAGCGCCACTTTCATCATTTTATTAAAAGAGACAATGGTTACATCACGTCCGGCACGCTTCACATCTGCCTTGCCAAGTTCGATATAGTACTCCTCTTCCGGCACATCACATTTATCTCCATACATCTGCTCACTCTCCATGAAGACCACAGGATCTTCCTCAAAACGGATGGACTGCTTGAGTAACCCTTTTGCATCATATCCATTGCTGGGCGATACAACTTTGATGCCGGGAATATTTGCATATAGGGACTCGAAGGCAGTGGAGTGCTGTGCCCCTAATTGTCCGGCTGATCCATTGGGGCCGCGAAATACAATGGGACAAGTGATCTGTCCGCCACTCATGGCCAACATCTTGGAAGCCGTATTGAGGATCTGGTCGAGTGCCAGTACCGCAAAATTCCAGGTCATGAATTCAACCACGGGGCGGAGTCCGTTTTGGGCAGCGCCCACACCAACAGCCGTAAATCCTAACTCTGCGATCGGGGTGTCGATCACACGTTTAGGGCCGAATTCAGCAAGCATACCCTGGCTTACTTTGTAGGCGCCATTGTATTCAGCCACCTCCTCTCCCATCAGGAATACGCGTTCATCTCTACGCATCTCTTCATTTAACGCTTCCCGGAGTGCTTCACGAAAGGCAATGGATCTGGACATGAGCTGGATTTTGAGTGCGGCAAAATTACTGTCTGACAGGGAGAAATCCTAACCCTGTTCATTGAAGAGCTATACTCAAGCATCAGGAGGCCACTACGGCCTCTTCTCCATACATCTGCCCCTTGAATCGAAGGGAAGGAGATGGTAAAATGGGCCCTAAGCCCAGTGTATCCCACTTGGCATCGACGGAGCGGATCGTTTCATCGTTAGCCACGATGATGTTGGGCCAGTCACGCTGAAAGCCATCGAATTCTTTGGTCTTGCGAGTACCATCCAGTCCGAGACAAGCATCATAAGAGATCCCACCCATGGAATCGATGCGAACCAACTCCGAATCTCTTTTGGGGTCAAGATTATTACAAAAGCGCCAGAGGGCTGTGGAGAGATCCGATGGATCCACCGTGTGCTCGACATAGAGGACCATTTTAATGCCGCCCAGTTCTATTTGATTGGATAACAGATTATGAAGCGATCGGAAATGACCGGTACGGTCTTTTTGAAATGCAATGATCAAAACCGGAATATCGATTCTGAGAAGTGAATGGTTGATCGATTTTATCTCGGGGAATTGATTCTTCAACGTCGCTTCTGCCTGGTTCCAATCGGTGAAGATGGTACGGGGGCGATAGTCATCGGCTGTTTCCTCTGAAAATTTCGCCGTTCCATCGATGCTCATTTTTCCACCAAAACCGAGTTTACTGCAGCTGTGATCGAGTACATCCATTGGCCCGGTTGCAAAGGCTACATCTTCTGCCGGATTCAGATTTTTGAAAACCTTTCGGGCCAGTTCAGGATAGTCCTGAATCCGCGTATCCTGATCGGCCATCACCAAGATCTTATTGAACATCATTTGTCCGGCCCCCCACATGGCATTCATCACTTTCTGCCCCTGTCCCGCATAATCTTTTTGAATCTGTGTGATGACCAGGTTATGAAACACCCCTTCTATAGGCATATCCATATCCAGAATCTCCGGCACCATGGTCATTTTGATCGGCGCCAAGAAGATCCGTTCGGTGGCCTTACCTAACCAGGCATCTTCCTGAGGTGGGATCCCGACGATGGTGGCCGGATAAACTGCCTTCTTACGATGGGTGATGGCCGTCACATGAAAACGGGGATACCAATCGGGTAAAGAATAATAGCCTGTATGATCGCCGAAGGGCCCTTCCCAGATCAGTTCATCATTGGGGTCCACATAACCCTCGATGATAAAATCAGCATCCGCCGGCACTTCGATATCCGGCTGTGTCAGGCATTTGACCAATTCTACTTTTTTCTTTCGAAGAAAACCGGCGAGCATATACTCATCCACATTCTCCGGCAACGGAGCCGTTGCAGAGTAAGCATAGACCGGATCGCCACCAAGTGCCACAGCCACCGGCATACGTTTACCAAGCTTTTTATATTCCGAAAAATGTTTGGCACTGACTTTGTGTTTGTGCCAATGCATACCGGTTAGTTTTGGGCCGAAAATCTGCATTCGATACATACCCACATTTCTGGAATTAGTATTCGGATCCTTGGTGTGTATCACGGGTAAAGTGACAAATGGCCCTCCATCTTTTGGCCAACAGGTGATGACGGGAATGGTGGCCAGGTCCGGATCCAGGTGCACGACTTCCTGGCAAGCCCCTTTTCCGGAACGGACCTTGGGCATCCAACTGGCAAAGGCACCGAGCGTCGGAATAAGCTTGAGTTTATCCAGCATCGACTCTTTAGGAGAGGCGAGTAATTTAAAGAGCCCCTCGATCTCCCGGGCAACATCATCTAGCTTTTCTACCCCCAGCGCCATACACATTCTACGCTCGCTACCATAGGCATTCATCAGCACAGGAAAATCAGTACCTGTATTTTCAAATAACAAGGCCTTGCCACCATCGCCTGACTTGCTGATTCGGTCGGTGATCTCCGCTATTTCCCATTTAGGATCTACAAATGTTTTGATGCGAATGAGTTCACCCGCTTTTTCCAGGGCATCTATGAATTGTTGCTGATCGTTCCAGGCCATGAGAAGGTTTTGCGTAATTACAACACCCGATGGTGTTAAAGGTTTTATTCGAATGACAAACTGCAGGTGATCCCCAACCCCGGCTGCTGGGGGATTTTGACTTTACCATGCTCGTATTCAAGTCCGCTTGCAATGTCCTCAGCCAATAAAAGCGGGCCATCCATATCCACCTCATCGATAAAGGGAGTCAGGTGCGCAATAGCCGCGCTACCGAGCGTGGACTCGTTCATGGATCCGACCATCACCTTTAAGCCTAGTTCCTTGGCCCTTCGGATCATACGACGTGCCGGGGTAAGTCCACTGCACTTGGTCAATTTGATGTTGATCCCATGAAAGTAGGATGCACAGGCATCAACATCTTTTTCAAAAACACAAGATTCATCGGCATATAAAGGGATGGATGAAGCCGCTTTTAAAACCGCCATTCCGTCCCAGTCATCTTTGGCAAGCGGTTGTTCGATCAGCTCGATATTCATTTCCTCTAAAGCAGGCAATAGAGCCATTGCTTGGTCGAGGGTCCATCCGGCATTTGCGTCGATCCGAAGCTTGGCATCCGTCTCGGCCCGTAAAGCTCGAAGCATGGGAAGGTCATCAGGCGTGCCAACTTTGATCTTGTAAATGGGCCAGGGGGTTTCACGGATCTTCTCGATCATCTTTGGGATGGTATCGATTCCGATCGTATAGTCAGTCATCGGCGCCCTGGATGAATCTCCCTTCCACAACTGATACAGTGGCATACCGATCATTTTGCCATACAGATCCCAGGCGGCCATGTCGAGTGCAGAAACCAAAAAAGGATCGTTTGGGATCAGATGATATAAATAGTGCCAGTAACGCTCCGGATCCGTGAAGGCAAAGCGTTCGATCATCGGCTTTTTGAACTCGAGACGGGCGATCATTTTTTCGACCGTCGTGTCGTAATACGCGATGGCAGGTGCTTCTCCAACACCGAATAGCCCACGGTGTTCCAATTGAACCACCAGTGAGGGTTGATGCGTTTTTGTCCCTTTTGAAATGGTGAAGGGATGGGTAAAGGGTAGCGAGATGGAACGGTATCGAACCTGCATGGTCGCAAGTTAGTACAGAAACCCTACCCCCGTCCGCTGGCTTGTATCAGTTGTTTCACTTCGCGGTTGAAATCGGATTCGTCGACCAGTTGTTCGAGCGGTAAATGAAGCCGGTATTGCCAGTATTGATCGGGGTTTGCTGGATTGTTTATGCGTTCTTCATGCGGTACTGAACGCCTCAAGCGATCTGAACAACCCAGTAGGTCCTGCACCTGAAATACACTCCACATGGCTGGAGATTGTAAATGTTGTTCAATAATCGTGCGATTTACCCAAGACTCACAAAACTGAGGTGCATCGCCCCACTGTTTCAATTCGTGGTGGTAAAAATCCCGAGTGCGGCCCGCATCCTCTTCCCACCAGGCGCGAAGCGTACTCATGTCATGCGTAGAGGGCGTGACCACAGATAAATAAGGCGCATCGGCAGGATGGAAGAACCGACGGGTCGGATCTTTTGGCATCCGCTGTATTTCCAAACTGAGAATACCCAACCGCTGCATCACTTCAGGCACACAATGAGGCACCATACCCAGGTCTTCGCCACAAACAAGCATATTGGTAGCCGCTTTCAGGGAAGGAAGTTTATGCATGGCTTCGCGGAACCAAAAATCATCCTGCCGCTTGAAGAAATAATCGACATAAAGCTCATGCAGTGCTTGTTGGATCGTGGAGGGAAGACAGGCATAAGAATAAGTCTTCTCCATGGAGATCCTGAAATGATAACCCTGGCCTTTCCCCTCCGAGTCAAGCAGGATAACGTTGGCGACCAGCGAATACAATTTTTCTTTGGTGCCCGTTGGCCACTGATCATGATTGAGAAAATAACGCTCGATCTGTCGTTGTGTTTCAAACGCGGGCTTCAGCGAATAGACCCCCATGTCGGCAGTGTCCAGAAAATGTTCCCGAATGAGATGGGCGTCTTGACCGAAAAGCTGATGAAGCAGTGTATCGTTGATATAAGGTTTGCAATAGCGTACGGCATCGAATGGAATACCCCGTTGAGCAAATTCGGATGGGTGAATAGGAATGGCGGGTACAAATCGGCCAAGTATTCCTTCTACGGCATGAGTGGGTATGCTCCAGATCCGGAAGAACCCTAGTATGTGGTCGATCCGGAATGCATCATAATAAAGTTCCATTTGTTGGAAGCGCTGCTTCCACCAACGGAACCCATCTGCCTGCATGCGTTTCCAATTGTAAGTAGGGAACCCCCAATTTTGTCCGATCGCCGTGAAGTCATCCGGAGGTGCCCCGGCTTGCCAATCCATATGGTACAACTCTGGTGCCACCCAGGCATCACAGCCATGTCTATTCACGCCGATAGGAATATCTCCCTTGAGTATGATTCCCAGCGCGTGCAAGTGCTGAACAGCCTGTTTAAGCTGTACGTGCAAATGATATTGTATGAATCCATAAAAAGCAATGGCCTTGGCAGATTTCGTTCCGGCTTTCAGTAAGGACTTAACAGACTCCTCTTGATAAACATTATGATCTGGCCATTCCGAAAAATCGGCAGTTTGATACGTATCGCGCAAATAGGAAAAAACACAATAAGGTTTCAGCCAGTATTGTTGTTCTTTCCAGTAGGATTTGTATTCTTTGGAGGCCAGACAATTTTTGCCGACCCGTTCGTACAACGCTTGAAGCACCGCCCACTTGGCTTTCATCACCCCCTCGTAATCAACTTCTGTTTTGGCATTCAGCTGCAGACGAACCTCTTCCCACTCTTGCAGCAGATGGGCATGCTCTTCACCGGCAATGGTGCGAAGTGAAACATATTGAGGGTGCAGTGCAAAAGCCGAAATACCCGCATATGGATAAGAGTCTTTCCAATTGTGAAAAGCGGTCGTGTCATTTACGGGAAGGATCTGGATGAGTCGCATCCCCAATTGCTTGGCCCAATCACCCAACAAGGGTAGGTCGGTAAATTCACCGACACCAAAACTATTTTCAGTCCGAATACTGAATACCGGCATGGAAATGCCCGCCCCGCGCCAGGTATTGTTGGGAAGTCGTACAAAACCACATGAACCACGTGCGCATTTGACGTATCCGTCTCTACTTTCAGCAGGGTTCGGTCCACACCGTCTTCAAACCTAATCCATATACCTTTCTCATCATCCCAAACACCGTACTTGTACCGGGCAATGAAAAGATCGGGTGTCAATGGCCTTGCAACCTCCCACCAGGTTCCGTTGTACTGCATCGGGATCGACGCGATTTCTTTCCAATTCCCAAGCCCCTCCCCATCACCGATCAGTCGGAGTGACTCGTGGATGCCTAGCAAGGGAGCTTTCACACGGAAGGTAATGGTGCCATTTACCACAGAGGAGCCTTTCACTACATCCTTACGAGTTGGCAATAAGAAATTCCGAAACGGACCGGAGTTGAAGGTCTGTTCAAATTCACCCGCATGGCTCCAGGTATCGATAGCAAGCAGACGCTCATGCACCTCCTCAATTGAAATGGCACGATCCATTCCCCACTCCTCGGTGATCCGGCCATCTGCATCTTGAAGAAGGTATTTATAGTGGATCGACTTTTTGCCTTTCGAACTGGCGATGTCGATAGAAAGATGCCAGCATTGATCATTCAAAAAACGCATCGCCACCGCCTTGGCGATGTCGCCCCCGCCAAGTGCCGGGTGATCGCCCAGTACCAAAATAGTTTGTCCGTATCGGGTGGAAAAACGAAGATGAAGATCCAGGGTCATGACAAGCGTAGAAATCGTTCTAATGTGTTAATTTGACACGAAAACGAAAGTAGGATTTTCAGGAATAGAAATCAAGCGAACCTTATAGTCTACCCGTTGAATTTTTACATCGGGAAATCTTATTTTTGCCAAAACTTCAAGACATGGAACAGTCCAAAAATGCCCGCGGTATTTGGTGGTTGGTCTTCTTCGCTTCTACCGCTGCACTGGGTCTCGCTATTTTTACGCATTGGGAGTGGCTTACCTTGATCCTTCCCTTCCAAACCACTGCCTTTGTTAAAGCCATGGACATTATGTGATCCCAACGATCCGCGACAAGAAATAAAAAAGCCCCCAATGGGGGCTTTTTAGTTATTCAACTTGTTGTAAGTTATTTTACAGACTGAATCAACCCTTTGAAGGTCTCTGGGTGATTCATAGCCAGGTCGGCCAGCACCTTACGGTCCAACTCGATTCCTTTTTGCTGAAGCTTATTGATGAACACGGAGTAGGTCAACCCTTCTTCGCGTACAGCAGCATTGATACGAGCGATCCATAGACCGCGGTACTCACGCTTTTTCAGTTTACGACCCACAAACATGTAGGTCATCCCTTTTTCTACAACGTTTTTGGCAACGGTCAGTACATTCTTACGCTTACCATAGTAGCCTTTGGCTTGCTTGAGTATTTTTTTACGGCGTGCTTTGGAGGCAACGGCATTTTTTGAACGAGGCATGTCAGATCAGTTTAGAGTTCAGAAATCAAAGTTCAGAGTTAGGATCACTTCAAGCGAAGGAGTCGCTTTACAAAATCAACGTGTGAAGCGGCAACGGTTCCATCTTTACGCATGTTGCGTTTACGCTTTTTTGATTTTTTGGTCAGAATGTGACGCTTGAAACTCTTTTGGTGCTGGATCTTTCCGGTGCCTGTCACTTTAAAGCGCTTCTTGGCACTGGAGTTGGTTTTTACCTTGGGCATGGTACCCTATTTTAGATTTCATCCTTGAGGCATTCCCCACCGGGGGACCTTTTTCGAACCTCTTCAGATAATGTGGCTTGTGGCCGACCCATTTTCATGGGGGTGCAAAGATAGGTTACATTTTGGTTCCTGCCTAAAAAAAAGGGCCTCAATTGAGGCCCTCTACTTATTTGAATCATAATCAGTTACGTGGATCGAGTGCCTGTTCGATGCGATCCGCAAGATCTTTCCAGTGATAACGTGTCATGGGATCTGCCACCAAAGCAGCGCCGGCGAGCATTTCGCTGCGCAACGTGCTAAGATGGGCTTTGACCACACTCTTGATGTCGCTTTTGTCTGTAGATGGACCGGATGAAAGCTGAATGACCATGCCACCCATGGAAGAATTGGAACTTCCTCCATCGATCAAACGGGTCAGCGTCATTACGTAAGACTTCTGCAGATTCCGGCGGTAAATGTCTGTTGCCTGGCGAGCAGTTAGCTCTGAATAGATACCGGCTTTCAATTCACCCAGCAGATCGGTAATGCGATAGGCTTTACTTCCGATGTTCGCTTCTGCATCTACCAATTTGCCCAGATTTCTGGTGCTGAGCAGGCGATTCAACATGTTATCCTGCGCCCCGCCGATGATCGTCAGCGCACTTTGTCCGGTGCGCGTGAGGATCTCCTCATTGATCATCCACTTCGGGGTGGAGAAAAGCTGTTTGTTGAGGTAAGCGACTGCCTCTTTTTGTTTGGCCTTGGCAACGATCTCGTAAACAGGACCATCCTGTTCAACTGTTTTGGGTGTTTCCATGATCCCGCCAACATACTTAGCGACATGACCATTGTAACGGTTGAACTGGCTGACCACTTCCCCGTACATGGTACGCAACATGTCGTAGCCTTCATTGGGTTCGCGAGTCCATTTCATCAAGTTCGGCACGATCCGCTTGAGGTTCTCCGTTCCCCAGAAACTACCTTTCATGGCATCGTCGCCCACTTGCTCACTTTGTGAACGCGGATCATCGGGATTGGATTCAGTACCGAACCAAAGACGCTTATCCTTCAGGCGATCCATCACCCATTGATTCAGGTAGCCTTTTTCATCTTCTTCATCTTTGAATTGATAAAACCGACGATAGCCCCATTCGATGGCCCAATTATCGTAATCACCGATGCGAGGGAATAAACCGATCTCAGAGATTTTATCCTGCGGCTGGGCCACGTAGTTGAATCGTGCGTAATCCATGATGGATGGGGTATGTCCTTTCTTCTCTACCCATGCCTTGTTACGCAGGCTGTCAACGGGTACTGTAGAGCTGGATCCATGATTGTGACGCAGTCCAAGTGTATGTCCTACTTCGTGTGAAGAAACAAAACGGATCAGCTGTCCCATCAATGCATCATCAAAGGCCAGTTGATTGGCGCGAGGATCGAGCGGACCACACTGGATCATGTACCAGTTGCGAAGCAATTCCATTACGTTGTGATACCAGTTGATGTGACTCTCCATGATCTCTCCGCTACGCGGGTCAGAGATACTTGGGCCACTGGCGTTGGGAATATCCGAAGGCTTGTAGACGATAGCCGAGTTGCGTGCATCATCTAAGCTCCAGGTACTATCCTCCTCTTTTGTTGGTGCCCGCTTCGCCAGGATCGCATTCTTGAAACCGGCTTTTTCAAAGGCTCCTTTCCAATCGTCCACTCCTTGCATCAGATATGGAACCCATTTAGCTGGTGTGGCTGGATCAATGTAGAAAATGATGGGTTTCTTAGGCTCTACCAGTTCTCCACGCTTATACTTTTCCATATCCTCTTCTTTGGGCTCCAGTCTCCAGCGCTTGACGAGATACATATCTTTTACGCCCTGCGGATTAGCATCATAATCCGTGTAGCCCACTACAAAATAACCCACACGCGGGTCGTAATAGCGTGCCTGCATGGGTTTTTTGGGAAGCAGAACCATGGAGCTGTTTAGTTCCATGGTCATATTACCAGCAGCTGCAGGTGCACCACCGAACCCGCCGGGCGTGGGGGGCGATGGAAGACGGGTGTAGGTTTTGACTACGCGAACCTCCACGTTGATAGGAAAGGAACGTACGCTTACGATATAAGACTTATCTGATTGAGGAGCGCCAAAACGAAGGCTTGATTTCAGTGAACTGTTGAAGTACAACACATCGTTATCTCCGGAAATGTAATCGGTCATATCGATCACTACACCCGTTGAATCTTTGCCAAGCGCCTTGATATCAAAGGCGGCTGAAATGGGTTGTACGTTCGAATTGGTAACGTTTTGGAACATGGGCGAGGAGGAATCCTTGGCGTATTCTCCAAATGAAATCGTACGCAAAAAAACTTTGTTGTTCGGTCCCTTTTCAAAACGGATCACGTTCTGACCGATCTGATCTCCGGCATATCCAAAAAATCCACCGCTACGCAGATCCGCAGGCGCCTTAGAAATACGGTTCACCACGAGGATCTCTCTTCCGATCAGACTGTCAGGGATCTCGAAATAAAATTTATCCTCCACTTTATGCGTCCAGAACATGCCCTTTTGGGTCTGCGCCTTGGCGGTGATTACTTCTTTGTAAGCTTTAGGACCATTGGTTGGGCCGGTTGGCTTTCGGGTGGTGTCGGCCTTGGGGGCGGCCGCAACTGTCGTGGGAGCACTGGTTGGCGCCGTCGGACGTTGCGCAATAGAAACGCCAACTAAACCGCCTACAAAAAGAAGGCCTGAAAAAAATCGAGGTGTTCTCATGGTGGTATTTTATAGATTTAAAAAGACAGTGCGCCCTTTTGGGGAGCGCACTGCTTAGAATTAGACGTTAGGATTTCTTTTTGCCTTTGGGGGCGAACATGGCAAGCATGCGTCGTCCTTCCATCTTAGGCATATTTTCAAGTACGCCAGCCTCAGCCAGACGCTCTGCAAATTTCAACAGCAGAAGCTGTCCGCGATCCTGAAACTGTATCGCCCTTCCTTTGAATTGGACATAGGCTTTTACTTTATTTCCTTCCTTCAAGAATTCAATGGCATGCTTGGCCTTGAAATCAAAGTCATGGTCGTCCGTATTCGGGGTGAAACGGATTTCCTTGACTTCGGAGGCCTTGCTCTTGGCCTTCATTTCTTTTTCCTTCTTCTTCTTGTCGTAAAGAAATTTATTATAATCAATGATCTTACAAACAGGGGGATCAACATTAGGTGATATCTCCACCAGATCCAGTCCTTGTTCCTGTGCCATGCGCACCGCATCTTGCACCGAATAGATGCCTACGGTTACATTCTCACCCACTAGGCGAACCTGTTGAGCACGTATAAATTGATTGATGCGATGTTCCGCTTCCTTACGCGGTAAGAATCTTCCTCGAAATCCGCCTCCGGGGCGAGATCCGCCACCGGGAGGTCTACTGAACCCGCCTCCGGGTCGATTTGGTACTGCCATTCGTCTGTTTTATGTGATCATTCCCCCTTTTTAGGGGATGCACGAAATTAGCCAATTATTCGAGTCTTCTATCCACTATTTCCGCCAAGATAAGTTCCTTGAAATCGGCGATCGGCTGGGCACCCAAATCACCCTTGCCTTGGCGGCGAACCGAGACCTTGCCTTCCTGCATCTCCTTCTCCCCCACCACCAGCATGTAGGGGACCTTCATCAATTCTGTATCGCGGATCTTCTTACCGATCTTTTCGTTTCTGCCGTCGACCTCCGCCCGAATGCCGCTCTTTGACAACATCGATCTAACCGATTCAGCAAATTCAGAAAACTTGTCACTGATGGGCAATACCTTGACCTGTACCGGAGCCAACCAAGTAGGAAACTTACCGGCAAAATGTTCAAGCAAGAACCCAATGAAGCGTTCATGCGTACCCAATGGCGCGCGGTGAATGATCAGCGGCGATTCCGCTTGATTTTGCGCGTTCGTAAAGGTCAGTTTGAATTTCAGGGCTGAGTTGAAATCCACTTGGTTGGTCGCCAAAGTGAATTCTCTTCCGATCGCACTCCAGATCTGCACGTCGATCTTCGGACCATAAAACGCCGCTTCATCCTGTACCTCCACAAAGGGCGTACCGGTATCCTGCAGCACCTTACGGACCATCGCTTCTGTTTCCTGCCAGAGTGCAGGTTCATCCACGTATTTCTGACCTAATTTATTCGGATCGTGCAAGCTGAGCCGCATCACGTATTTGTCAACCCCGAATATTTTAAAATATTTCAGGTACATCTCATTTACGGACTTGAATTCATCGAAGAATTGCTCCCGGTTACAATAGATGTGCGCATCGTTCATGTGCAGACACCGCACCCGCATTAGCCCAAATAATTCTCCGCTTTGCTCATAGCGATAGCAAGTTCCATATTCAGCTAACCGGTATGGAAGATCTTTATAACTTTTGGGCTCAGCATGAAAGACTTTGTGGTGATGCGGACAGTTCATGGCACGCAAGTAGTACTTCTCCCCGTCCATTTCCATAGGCGGGAACATGCTATCTGCATAATACGGCAGGTGTCCGCTGGTGAGATACATGCTTTCTTTCGCAATGTGAGGCGTGACAACCCGTTTATAACCGGCATCCTGTTCCGTTTCTTTCGCCAGTTTCTCTAACTCCTCGATCACGATTCCTCCATTGGGTAACCAAAGTGGCAAACCAGGACCCACATCATCGTCCATGGTATAAATGCCCAACTCCTTTCCGAGTTTTCGGTGGTCGCGCTTCTTCGCCTCCTCCAGCATCAACAGGTGTTCATCCAATTCTTTTTGAGAGGGGAAACTCACACCATAAACACGCGTGAGCATTTTATTTTTCTCATCCCCCTTCCAATAGGCACCGGCGATATTGGTAAGCTTCAGTGCCTTCACCAGGCCGGTATGCGGGATATGTGGGCCGCGACATAGGTCAGTGAATCCGCCCTGTGTGTAAAAGGTGATGGAACCATCTTGCAGGTTCGTTAACAGATCGAGTTTGTAGGGATCGCCTTTCTCCGTGAAATATGAAACCGCCTCCTCTTTGGAGATCTCTTTGCGGACGTATGCGGAGGAGGTCTTTGCTAGCTCCTGAATTTTCTTTTCGATGGCCACCAGATCTTCCTCCGTCATCTTGCGATCACCAAGATCCATATCGTAGTAAAAACCATTTTCCACTGCCGGTCCAACCCAGAACTGAACGCCAGGAAACAATGCCTCCACCGCCTCGGCCATCAGATGCGCCGAAGAATGCCAAAAAGTAGATTTTCCGTCAGTATCCTGCCAGGTCAAAAGCTCCAGGGAAGCATCGGCCTCTATGGGACGTGTAGCATCGATGACGACACCGTCTACTTTGGCAGCCAACACTTTTTTAGCAAGTCCTTCGGAGATCGACTTGGCAATATCCATGGCCGTACTACCGGGCGAATAGGATCGTACTGCCCCATCCGGAAAAGAGATCTGAATCATTCGAAATTGGGATAAAAGGTAAGTCAACAAAGCTAATGCATTCCGAGTGAATCACCGAGCCGTATACAGTGTTTCACACGATTGCTTTTTTAACAAATGATTGCTTCACAAAGCCAACCCCAAATCCTCCTTTGCGCTAGATTTGGGGCATGTTTAGTTTTTGCATGCGATCCATACTTCTATTGGCGCATATGATATTATCCACCGCCCTGCTAGCACAAGGACTAACCGGCATTTGGAGAGGCTATTTTATCACCGACCAGTTTGAACAATACAAATTTGAGATCCAGATCGAACAAAATGGCCCCTTGGTGCAAGGCGTTTCTTACTCCTACCTCAACACCACTTTTTACGGGAAGGCTGCCCTGAAAGGCAATGCGGAGTCAGGCGCCAAACGACTCCATCTGGAGGAAACGCAGACCATTGAATTAAAAATGAGTGACGGATCCTACTCCTGCATCATGGACTGTGAATTGGTCTGGGCCCGTTCGGGACGGGAAGAGTTCCTGGAGGGCACCTATACCAGCAAATTTGAAAAGTCAGCTCCGGGCGTCCGTAAAGGGGGCGATTGTGGAGATGGTAAAGTATTCCTGCGCCGCGTGACTGAATCCGACTTCTACCTGGAGCCATTCCTAAAAAATCAGGCAAAAAACAACAAGCCCGTATACGAAAATCAAGCCCCTCCCAACCGGACAAAAACCACCCCTTCCTTCGCAAAAACACAACAGCCCAGCCAACCAAATACAGGTAATCCTGCACCTGAAAAAATCAACCCCGCTCCTATCACCCTTACCCCATTTGCTCCGTCAAAGCCTAAAAAAGATTTCCCCCTGCCGGAAGTCCTTACCAAACGCATCAATGACCTGACCCGAGAGCTTAACGTAACCGATCGTTCCGTTCGTGTACGTTTATACGACAATGGCGAAATCGATGGAGACACCATTACCGTCTATGTGGGTAACAGACTGATCCTTTCTCAAAAAAGACTCACCGCTGTCCCAATCGAATTCCAATTTGAGATCCCCGAAGATGAAGATGTACAAGAAGTGACTATGGTAGCGGAAAACTTAGGTTCTATTCCGCCCAACACTTCACTCATGATCGTAGAGTCTGGCCAACAACGATTCGAAGTTCGGATCACTTCTACTGAACAAAAAAATGCGGTCGTTCGATTCCGACACCGTTCGAATCAATAGCAGGCGCATTCATTACCTTTATCAGATGCGTCATCTCCTTTTTACGTTACTCGGAGTTTTAATAATGTCAACTGGGCTCACTCAAGACATTTCCGGATACTGGCGTGGAAAACTGATGATGGGTGCCGGCGGCTGTTTTCCGGTTTATCAGATCGAATTACAATTGACACTGGAAGGCTCCGTCATCAAGGGGAAAGCCTATCACTTTTCCGATAGCTCAAATTTTATCAGCGACGATATCGCCGGAACCTGGGACGCAGCCACTCAAACTGCTCTTATTCGAGAAACCGGCATTATAACCTTTCGCATTCAGGAGGATTGTGTCCCCTGTTTGAAAAATTATGAATTGCGCTTACATACGGGCAATGGGAATAAGGTTCGAGAAGTTCAATTGAGAGGGGGATGGTCGACTCCCTCCGGCCGTGCAATCGATGGTCGTACCCCCTGCTCTCCTGGAAGCATTGTACTTACCCGATTTGAAAAACCGAGTTTTCCGGTAGCAAAACCTGTAACCACTTCGCAAAAGAAGATCGATCAACTGGTTCAAGAGATCCGTCTCGACAGCGGTCAAGTTCAGTTATCCCTTTACGACAATGGACAGATCGACGGCGATACCATCTCGGTCTATGTGAACAAAAAAACGGTAATCGAGCGCCAAATGCTCAAGGCGCAACCCATTACACTGAACATACAGATCGATTCGAAACATCCACTACAAGATGTGGTGATGGTAGGTGAAAACCTGGGACAGATCCCACCGAATACAGCACTGATGATCGTAACCACTAGCAACAGCCGACATCAACTCTATCTCACTGCTGACGAAAAACGAAATGCATTAGTTCGTTTCATTTATGACCCCAGCGCTTCGAAGAAAAATTAAAACTTGAAATTCCAGGTTACGGAGGGTAATATTGGAAAAAGCGAAACCTGCCGGGCTTCCACTTGCAGGTCGCCGTTAGACAATTGACCACTCTGATCGAAATAAAGAAAATAGGGATTCTGTCGGCTATACAGGTTGTAAACACTGAAGACCCAGGACTGTCCTCCTTTTCTACCCGGCTTTACCTTGGGCGTATAGGTTGCTGATACATCCATTCGGTGATAAGCCTGCATTCGATATTGATTGAGTCGACTGAATTCCTGCGTCAGCACCCCATTTACAAAATAGAAACGCTCGGGCAAAGTGATCGCATTTCCCGTACCGTACACAAAAACTGCACCGAACTTCCAACGCTTATCCAGGTCCCAATTCGCAACTACTGAAATATCATGTCGTCTGTCGTAGCGGGCCGAATAAACAGCCCCACCATTCAGATCCGGAAACTGTCGCTTGGTCCACGACAATGTATACCCGACCCAGCCTGTGAGTCTTCCTTTCACTTTATTGATCAACCACTCACTACCATAACTCCAGCCTTTTCCAAATACAAACTCTTCTTCCGGATCCGATAAACCAGGCGTATATCCCTCTTTATATTCGATCTGGTTTTGCATGTCTTTGTAATAAACCTCCCAGGATGTCTCGAGCGCATTATCTGCAAAGTTTCTAAAATAGCCCAGGGCGAATAACCAACTTTCTTGCGGGCGAACAGCATAGGTACTTGGCACCCAAAGATCGGTTGGTAATGTACTGCCGGCATTCGTGACCAGATGTATGTATTGATAATTCCGTGTAACAGCAGCTTTGAAGGAACTGTTGTCGTTCCACCCATACCGAAGAGTCACACGCGGCTCAAAACCTCCATAAGACTGTATGGAGCGACCTCTTCCATATACGGTACTGTCGATCTTATTCCCGTTCGCATCTTTGACGTAGCGAGTGAACGGACCGATCTGCGTGAACCGACTAAGCCGAATACCATAATTGATTTTCCAGCGCTCACCGATCGCCCAATCATCCTGTATATAGAGCGCCGACTCAAAGGCATATTTTGCCTTCGCGTTATTGGGCTGAAACACGATGCTGTCTTGTCGGCCACTGACCACATTGGGAACGAAGGTGTGGTGGGTGATCGCCATACCAAACTTGACTTTGTGCTGAGGATTTGGGTAATAATCCAGATCCGTCTTCCACCCGACATCCCGTATGCCGGAGGATAAGCCGACTTGGAAATTTTCCTGCTTGGCGGTAAAGTCGAACTTATAGTCGTTGAATACCAAAGTCGTATTGGCGAACGCGCGCGGACCGAACACATGGTTCCAACGCAAGGTACCTGTCGCATTACCCCAAGGAACACGCGTTGAAAACGACCGCTTTGCATTGTTGAAATTAAAAACATCGCGACCGAAATACCCGCTCAAAAACAAGCGATCCTTATCAGAGAATCGGTAATTGATCTTTGCATTCAGATCATAGAAATAATAACCCGACCCATAAAATCCGCTGTTCTTACTGATAAAAGGCTTAACCAATGCATCGATATAAGTCCGCCTGGCCGATACAATAAAGGATGACTTATTTTTTTGAAGAGGTCCCTGCAAAGAGAATCGGCTGGCGATCAGACCGATGCCGCCTTCGCCTTGAAAGCTGTTGATATTCCCCTCTTTCATCGCTACATCCAAAACAGAGGACAGGCGCCCTCCAAATTGAGCAGGCATCCCCCCTTTTATCAGTGATACATTCTTAATGGCATCGCCATTGAAAACGGAGAAGAATCCAAACAGATGACCGGTATTATACACGGTGGCATCATCCAACAAGATCAGGTTTTGATCCGGGCCGCCGCCCCGTACATAGAAACCGGCATTCCCTTCACCGGCGCTTTGAACACCGGGCAAGAGTTGAATGGCCTTGAGAATATCCACCTCCCCTAAAAAGGCTGGAATGGAACGGATCTGATTCATCGATAGATCCAGCTTGCCCATTTGCGCATTCTTCACATTCCCATCCTTTCGCTTGTTGAACACGACCACCTCCTGAAGGGCTGCAGATTTGGGCAATAAGGAGATCGTGAAAGTCTGATCCGATCGAAGCGACAACCTACGGGATACCGTTTCATAGGATACATGGGAGAATAAAACATCGTAATCACCGGCGGGTAACGTAACAGAGAAAAAGCCATAATTGTTTGTCAATAAGCTCCGATTGGAACCGACTACCGTAACCGTAGATCCAATGATGGTCTCACCAGTCAGGCTGTCGCGCACATATCCGTTGAATGTGAATTTCTCCTGTGCTTGAAGCGTCAGGTTAAATGAGCATAAGAAGATTAAAAAGATCCGAAACACGCTGCAAAACTAGAAGGATCCGACCAGATCCTGCCTGATACAGATGGATAATGTGTTAATTTTGCGCTCCCATGCTAGCAGGCTTTCAAAATCTCACGTTCGAATTCGGTGCCCGAACAATCGTTTCAGAGGCAACCTGGCACATACAATCAGGTGAACGGATCGGACTGATCGGTTACAATGGCACCGGTAAATCAACCTTATTGAAAGTGCTGACTGGCGAGTATAGTCCAAGTGCCGGTTCCGTTGAACGCAGTCGCGGCACTACGATCGGGTACCTGCATCAGGATCTGCTCAGCTTCGATACTACAGACTCGATACTGGGAGTTGCCTTGGGAGCCTTTCAACACATACATGATCTAGAAGCTGAGATCGAAAAACTCGGAAAAGAGCTGGAGCAAACCGGCGACGAGCATACACTTATCGCCTACACGGATAAGTTACAAGAGATGGAGAACTTGGGCGGGTACACGATCCATCACCGAACCGAAGAAGTGCTGCAAGGGCTCGGATTTCTGCCTGCCGATCTGCATCGCCCATATGCTGAGTTCAGTGGTGGATGGCGCATGCGTGTACTACTCGCCAAAATGATCTTGCAAAAACCGGATCTGCTGCTGCTGGATGAACCGACCAACCACCTCGATCTGCCCTCCATCGAATGGCTGGAAAAATACCTGTCTTCTTACGACGGGGCTGTTGTGATCGTCAGCCACGATAAATATTTCTTGAATCGGATGGTCACCAAGATCGTAGAGCTTTACCAACAAGAGCTTCACATTTATTCCGGTAACTATGACTTTTACGTAAAAGAGAAAGCTATTCGGATCGATCTGCAGAAAAAAGCGTTTGAAAATCAACAGGACTATATCCGACAACAGGAACGCATTGCCGAACGTTTCCGAGCCAAGGCCTCCAAAGCTGCCATGGCACAAAGCATCCTGAAAAAATTAGATAAGCTGGAACGCATTGAGGATGCGAATCTGGAGCGCCCGAATATCCGGATCAATTTCCGGGTAGATAAGGTGCCAGGAAAAGTATTGGTAGAATTGAACGATGTAAGCAAGACCTATGGAGAACTGTCGATCTTGAAAAATTCAAAGGCAGAAATTGAACGGGGGGATAAGATCGCCTTGATCGGAGCGAACGGGAAAGGAAAGACCACCTTGTTACGCATCATTGCCGGTATCGAATCGCATGATGGTGAGCGACGTTGGGGCCATAATGTAGAGGATAGTTTCTACGCCCAACATCAGTTGGAAGCCTTGAATCTGCAACACACCATTCTCGAAGAGATGCAAACTTGCGGAAGCCAGATGACAGATTTGGAGTTACGAGTTTTGTTAGGGTGTTTTCTATTCAGCGGAGATGACACAGATAAACGCATCCGGGTACTCAGTGGAGGTGAGAAAGCGCGTGTAGCACTGGCGAAAGTTATTGTTAGCAAAGCAAATTTTTTATTGCTGGACGAACCGACGAATCACCTCGACATGCATAGTTGCGATCTGTTGATCGATGCGCTAAACAAATACGAGGGCACTCTCCTATTGGTGAGTCATGATCGCTATTTTGTATCCAAGACCGCCAATAAGATCTGGGAGATCGTTGATGGCGAGATCAAGGAATTCAAGGGCGGATATGAAGAGTGGGTACAATGGAAGCAGCGAATGGCGAAACCGGATTCGGCCAACAACAAATCAAAATCGAAATCAGTTGCAGAACCTGCAAACCCGAAGCCCGCCGCCACAGCTGAACCGGTTCAACAGCAGGCCCCGATAGACAAAGAGAAGAAAAAAGAGCTTCAGCGGATTCAAAAAGAATTCCAGCAACTTGAAATACAATTAGCAGAATTGAAGAAGCAAAAAGAACAGCTGGAAGCTGATCTGGCCAGTCCGGCTATTTATTCTGATAAGCTAAAGTTTCAGTCAGCCGAAAAGGCTTATCAACAAGCCTCCCAACATTGGGAATCCGCCAACAGTCGGTATGAACAGGTTTTTGAAAAAATGATGGAACTGCAGGGCTGATCACATCATAGTTTATCGATCTGCTGATCGACTACTTTTCGGATCCGCTCTTCATTTATCACAGCCTCTTTTTCCATTTGAGATCCTTCCTCCAAGACTCTTCGAACAAATGTTGCATCCGTACAGCCTGCCGCATTTATCCGAACATTCATGAAAGCCCCCAGCACAGCTGCTCTGGCACAGAGTGCCCCCACCCCGGCATCTGAAACAGAGTTCGGATTTCCATTGTTAGCCATAGCTTCAATGACATCCATGGATTGCAGGCAGAGTCGCATCACTTGAAGCGGCACCTCCATCGCCAACTTTGTGGCAGTTTGTATCGCCTGTGTTCGCAAATTCTTTTCAGCGTCAGTTGATTTAGGCAAACCAAATGCTGCCATGATCGAATCAAAGGCACGGGTATCAGCATCGACCAGTAACAACAATTGCTTACGTAAACCCTCTCCCTTTTCTGCCCAATCACTGAACTCCTCCCAACGTTCATCCCATCCCTTCTTGTGTGCGGAAAGATTGGCAACCATGGTAGCCAGTGATATACCCAGTGTTCCGACATATGCAGAAATGGATCCTCCGCCGGGAGCCGGACTTTCGCTAGCGGTTTCTTCGGAGAAACGAGATAATGACTGACGGATCAGTTTCTGTTCAGCGGGATCCTGAAGCAGGTATTCGATGACACGCTCCTCGGGTTTGAAGGGTGTCAGCTCATCCAATCCCATTGAACGTACGGCCATATCGATCAGTGTCTTCTCAGACACACCCACGGATCGGTTTTGCTTGCGAAGAAAATATTTGCCGGCTTCGGTCAACGCTTGTAGCGGCACCAAGCCAACCAGCTCACTACCTGTCACCCTCAATCCCCGGTCCCTCGCCCGCTCACAAACTTCATCAAATGCGATATGCAATGGAGTCACCCGAATATTTGTCAGATTCATACTGATCTGAGCAATACCATATTCCTCAATGAACCAACCGATCGCCTTGACGGATTTCAGCGATCCGGGAATGTTAACCGGTTGGCCATGGGCATCCTTCACCACTTGACCATTTTCTCTTTTCACTCGTCCGGCTTCCCGCACATCGAAAGCCACTGCATTGGCCCGACGCGTGGAAGTGGTATTGAGGTTCACATTGTAGGCGATCAGAAAATCGCGCGCACCGATCACGGTAGCGCCTCGTTTGGCATCCATCACCGCCGGACCAAAATCAGGTTTCCATTCGGGCTGAAGAATTTTCTTGAAAAAACCTTCATACTCACCAGCACGGATAATCGATAAATTTTTTCGCGCTGGGATCGATTGTGCCTCCTCATACAAATAGACAGGCAAATCAAGCTCCTCTCCCACCCGTTTCGCCAGCTGCTGCGCATAAGCCGCCGTCTCTTCCATGCTGATACCACTGATCGGGATCAACGGACAAACATCAGTCGCCCCCATACGTGGATGCTCTCCGGAATGGGTTGACATATCGATCAGTTCACCTGCCTTTCGAATCGCTTGAAAGGCTGCCTCGATCACCGCTTCCGGTTCACCGACAAAGGTGACTACCGTTCTGTTTGTTGCCTTTCCGGGGTCTACATTCAATAAACGCACCCCGGCCACTGATTCAATGACACCGGTAATCTGGGCGATCTTTTCCAGATCACGTCCTTCACTGAAATTCGGAACACATTCGATAATTCGTTTCATATACTTCCTATTGAAATTCAATTATAAAATTCACCATTGACCATTACCCGATGGATGGGATTCTCCCCGAATGAATAGGGAAGATAAGCAAGCGAGTCAATGGGCTTGGTGAAAATAAGATTGGCTGATTTTCCGATAGCGATACTACCCACCGAACGATTCAGGTCCATGGCAAATGACCCGTTGATCGTAGCAGCATTGAAAGCCTCCTCAGGCAGCAGACGCATTTGTGTGCACGCCAGTGAAACAACCAAGTTCATGTTGTAGGAGGGCGAACTACCTGGATTGAAATCGGAAGCTAAGGCGATCGCGGCACCCTGTTCTACCAGTTTTCGGGCCGGTGGATAAGGCGCCCGTAAAAAAAGTGAACACCCGGGTAGCAGGGTCCCGATGGTCTCAGCAGCAGCCAAACAAGCAATGGCTGCATCATCCATACATTCCAAATGATCCACACTGCGCGCTTGATTTCGAACACCCACTTCCACTCCGCCCGAAACGGAGAGTTGATTTGCATGAATTTTGGGTTTCAATCCGCACCCTGCGGCCACTTGTAAAATTGTTTCCGTCTCCTGTGGATCAAAGAATCCTTGCTCACAAAAAACATCTATGTAATCAGCCAGGTTCTCAGCTGCCACTTGAGGTATCATTTCCTCTGTCAGGATCCGAATATATTCGCTTCTGTTCTCTTTGTATTCGATCGGGAAGGCATGCGCACCCAGAAAACTTGCTTTTATCGGAATCGGAGATTTCTCCTTAAGGCGGTTGATGACCCGAAGCATTTTCAACTCCGATGCTGTGGTCAGCCCGTAGCCGCTTTTGATCTCCATAGCACCCGTGCCCAACCGGATCGCTGCTTGTAACCGCGCCCATGCTAGCGAGAACAATTCATCTTCCGAACATGCTTGCAGCTTTCGGGCTGAATTCAAGATCCCACCTCCTTTGGAAGCGATCTCGGCATAAGTCATCCCCTTGATCTTATCGACAAACTCCTCCTCCCGGGTGGCAGCAAATACCAGGTGGGTGTGACTGTCACACCAGGCAGGAAGTATAAAATGATCAGCCGCATCGACCACTCGATCGAAATCATCTTCGGCAAATGTTTGTTCGTTCATCTTCCCGAAGGCAGTGATCTCGCCTCCCTGAATGACCAGATATGCATCCGTTATCGAAGGGAAAACAGATAGGTCTTCTTTTCGAAGCGGGGCCTTAGGATCCTGCACGCCCGCCAAACACCGGATATGCTTGATCAGTGTTTTCATTCAGCAGCTCGTTCGATCACCAGCGCACTGGCACCGCCGCCACCATTGCAAATGCCGGCTGCGCCATATCTCGCTTTTTTCTTTTCGAGGACATTCAGCAAGGTCACTAGGATACGTGCCCCGCTGCAACCCAATGGATGTCCTATTGAAACAGCGCCACCGAATACATTTACTTTGGTTGCATCCAAGCCCAACCGTTTAATGTTCTCCAGTGCTACCACTGAAAAAGCTTCGTTGATCTCCCAATAATCGATCTGCTCGGATTCCAATTTTGACTTTTTCAATGCAGCCGGGATCGCTATTGATGGCGTTGTAGTGAACCACTCGGGAGCTTGCTCTGCATCTGCATATCCTTTCACATATCCCAATGGGGTCAGCCCTAATTCACGGGCCTTCTCGGCAGACATCAACACCAATGCGGCTGCTCCATCGTTCATCGTGGATGCATTGGCCGCTGTAATGGTTCCGTCTTTGGTGAAGGCCGGAGATAACTGCGGTATCTTGTCAAACTTCACCTGAAAAGGCTCTTCATCCTTTGTGATCAAAACCGGATCCCCTTTACGCTGTGGGATACTGACCGGGACGATCTCGGATTCAAAAGACCCATCGTTCCAGGCCTTTTGAGAACGCTGGTAACTTTCAATGGCAAAGGCATCCTGATCGTTTCGACTGATTTGACAGGTTGAGGCACAGAGCTCAGCGGCAATACCCATGGCCTTTCCATCGTACACATCTGTCAGTCCGTCTTTGGCCAGTCCATCGACCAAACTCACATGTCCATATTTATTTCCCCAGCGGAGGTGTTCAGAATAAAAGGGAACATTGCTCATGCTTTCCATCCCCCCTGCTACTACGACCTCAGCATCGCCCAATTGAATGTGTTGTACTGCCATAGAAACAGCTTTCATTCCGCTGGCACAGACTTTATTGACTGTTGTGCAACGTACGGAATCAGGAAGTCCCGCAAACTTCGCTGCCTGCCGAGCCGGTGCTTGTCCGAGGTTGGCTTGCAGCACAGCACCCATGATAACATCGGTAACCAGGACTGGATCAAGACCGATCCGATCAATGGCACCACGGATAGCAACTGACCCCAATTGTGTGGCAGATAAGGATTTAAGAGTGCCGCCGAAACTCCCCAACGGGGTACGAACAGCTGAAACAATAACGACATCACGCATGGCAAGAAAAGTTTGAACGAAGTTACTGGATCGCGGCCGTCTGACGAATCCATTGATTCAGATCAATTTTTGAAAAGAGGGAGTCGAATTGACTTAACTTTACTACACTGAAATACCAATTAATATTGAATACCTATGAAACTATTTGTAGCCGGTTTGCCTTACGACATGGATGACGAAGAATTGATGGAATTTTTCGACAAATTCGGCACCGTTTCTTCAGCCAAGATCACGATGGACAAAGAAACCGGCAAGAGCCGTGGTTTTGCATTCGTTGAAATGCCCAATGAAGAAGAAGCAAAGGAAGCCATTGAGGGATTGAACAACCTGGGTATTGGTAAGAAAGTTATGGTAGTCAAACCCGCAGAAGAAAGACGAGGGCCTGGTCCAGCTGCTCCGGATAAC
>JBKCMR010000085.1:0-1056 GCA_046300055.1 Bacteroidota bacterium | reverse complement strand
CAAGTCGTTCCGACTGAATTAGTGGCACCTACTCTCCAATAATAAGTTGTGAGAGCAGTTAGCCCGGAGAAACTGGCACTGGTAGCCGTTAAGCCTGTCTGTGACTGCAGTGGAGTCGCGAAGCTGGTTGATGTGGAAAGTTCAACTGTATAGCTAGTTGCACCAGCTGAGGTAGACCAAGAAACAGCACTGTTCGTGATGGGTCTGCCTGTAGCACCATTCGTTGGGGAAAGCAGTGCTGGAGCTGCAGGAGCAGTTGGTGTACCACCACCGCCTCCACTGAAGCTACCGGAGAAAAGAAGCAGGTTGGGACTTCCGGTTCCGGGGCTTGTCACAACATTAGCAGTTGCGGAAGCTTTCAAACCATCCTGAACCTGTGCAGGGGTTGAACCAGGATAAGCCTCCAGATACAAGGCTGCAACACCCGCTACGTGCGGAGAAGCCATGGAGGTTCCTGAAATAGTAGAGGTTGCTGTACTCGAAGTGTACCAAGCAGAGGTAATGCTTGATCCTGGAGCAAAAATGTCCAATACAGAACCGAAATTAGAATAAGATGCGCGGGTATCTGTAGAAGTAGTAGCGCCAACGGTAATTGCCTCAAGGGTTCTGGCTGGCGATGAAGTTGAAGCGTCAACATTGGAGTTTCCGGCCGCAACCACCATAACAATTCCATCAGCAATTGCTCTTCTGACGGCATCATCTAATGCCGTAGAAGCACCACCGCCTAAAGACATATTGCCTACCGCAGGTTTGGTAGTATGGTCTCCGGCCGCCCAATCTACTCCGGCAATTACACCTGTATTTGTTCCAGAGCCGGCGTTATCTAAAACTCTAACAGCGACTAAGTTTACACCCTTTGCGATGCCATAGAGTGTCCCTCCAACAGTACCAGCCACATGCGTTCCGTGACCATTACCATCATTTGTGGTACCACCAAAGGCATCATAGCCGCTTCTTCTTCTGCCGGTGAATTCTACGTGATCGGTCCGGATACCGGTATCGAAAATATAGGCATCGACGGTCGATCCGTCAGTGTTGTATGTGTATGACCCGTTC
>JBKCMR010000084.1:0-1100 GCA_046300055.1 Bacteroidota bacterium | reverse complement strand
CTGGATAGTGTGCGATTTGCATCCTCACCTGTATTTGTCATCGTTACGGCGTTTCCAACCCCGGAACCCGGATGGCCGGTGTAGGTTACTCCGGGAGAGGTAACAGTCAGGGCATTGGTTCCAGCACCGGAATAGGCCGTCCAACCATTGGCAGACAATAATTGTCCCGCTGTATACGTAAAATCCTCCGTTAGCAATTGCCCGAACGAAGCAAAAGACAAAGAAGCTGCAATGATCAGAGAAAGAACTTTTTTCATATCAAATCAATTTCTATTTCGTGTACCGTTAATGAAAGACGTGTATCAATTCCAACTCAATTGAAAATCATCGATAGCCGAAGAAGGACGATTTCCCCCACCCGATGTGGCAGACAAACTCACGATCCGGATCCAAACTTTCTGATTCTGATTGTTCACCGCAGCCGGCAAACTAAGCGTCACATTCGTTCCACCGAAAGTCGGACTAGTCGTGATGGTTGCAGGATTGGTGGTCACAGGATTGAACGCCGATGGAGCATCGCCGATTCCGTAATCAACCACCCACGTGGTCGTACGTCCGCTGGTATTATCAAGTGACTGAAGTTGAAAACTCATCTGAAGATTACTCTTACCGGTAGTATTTGTCAGCATAACGACAAAGGCACTTCCCGGATCGTAACCTGTACCGCTTGTTTGGCGAATGCCGAAGGCGCGGTTGGTGGAAGCACCTTGTGCTGTTGCATCACTGGCACCTGTTAGACCGGTTGCAGAAGCAAAATTTTTGGCCCCGGCACTGACATTATTCCACAAGGTGGGAGCCCAGCCATTTACTGGGGTCATGTCACCCGTGCCGATTGAACTGGCAGTTGCTCCGATCTTGGCATAGAACCCTTGGGGTAACCCGGCAGAAATTCCATCGAAATTTTGCGTGTACGGTGAAGTTGTCAAAGGCAAGCCTGAGCCAGAAGGCGGGGGTGGTCCTGTACCGGCAACCACATCATTTGTCGGATTGCGAATACCGATCTGGAAGGTTGCCGCGAAAGGCGTCAGGTATCCGATGAGCGACTGTGCAGTAGTCGGATATGCAGCATTGGCAAATGAGGCCGAAGCAGTTGTAAAAGC
>JBKCMR010000083.1:0-7795 GCA_046300055.1 Bacteroidota bacterium | reverse complement strand
GCCGGGCAAATACTTACCGGAAAACGTATACGACCAATCATATCGGATATAATCCGCCCGCGCCCGAAACGTTGGTAGAATTTGATACATCAACAGCGGTAATGAGACCAATAGGATGAATACGGGTAAAATCCATTTGCGCATGGATGGAGTTGAAAAGATCCGAACGATCCAAAAAAATGCCAGCAGGTAAAAACAAAGTAGTCCGATCCGCACCGCCAATACATGCAGATACAGCATGAATAAAAAAGCTAAAATGCCAATGAGCCAACGCCCTCTACCCGATGCGGAGCGCCACTGCGTTTCTATCCAAAAAAGCAGGGCCACGATCAGCCAACTGAAACGAACCCGATCATTTTCAAGCGGCGTGATCAGTGATCCACCTTGTAAATAATCGCGCTGCACGGATAACCCATCCCAAAACATCGGTGCTACCGATACGATCGCACCGATACAGGTGAAGATCGTCAACGTCCATCCGATCCGTTGGTATGAAGATCTATTGGGGGAAAGTCCCACCCACCCCATGGGTAATAACAACAAGGGCAACTTGATGCGGATCACATCTGACCAGGTATTCAGATCGTCACTCCACAAGCCGGAAATAACCGGGAGCAACCAAAGCGATCCAAGGATCCATACCAAACGATCGCGGATCGCCATACTCAGCCATGTTCTGAATCCCAATCGAATCGGAGCCAGTAAAAAGAATACCCCGATCGATACGGAGAGTAAGGCGCGGGAGAGAAACAATCCAACGATCATCGCCACGATCGTCCATTCTGCGATGGCTTGCGGACTGAAGGATCTATGAGCAGAGTACGATGATTTCATTACCTTGGACGTCGATTAAACATACAACATAGTTCGTGATGTGGGATAAATGGATCAGTCAAATTCAGCAAGGAGATGTTCGGGCATTGGCTCGCGCGATTTCATTGGCGGAGAACGATTCGGCTGAACTCACTGAAGCGCTTGTACTCACGACGATCCCGCATAAGCCGGTGATCGGGATTACCGGTCCGCCCGGCGCCGGAAAAAGCACCCTGACCGATGCCCTCATCGGCGCGCTGATCGCCGAAGGAAAATCAGTGGCAGTACTATGTGTCGATCCCTCTTCCCCTTTTCACCAAGGAGCCGTACTGGGCGATCGTATCCGCATGAGTGAGTGGTACACGCATCCGAAGGTTTACATCCGTTCGCTCGCTACTCGCGGCGCATTGGGAGGATTGCATCCGCGCATTTTGGAGATCACTGATCTGGTGAAATGTTTTACAGCCGATTGGATCTTGATCGAAACGGTGGGGGTTGGACAAAGTGAAGTAGAAGTAGCCGGACTCGCCGATCGAACTGTAGTGGTACTCGTACCCGAGGCCGGTGATGAGATACAGACCATGAAGTCCGGACTCCTGGAGATCGCCGATGTATTCGTTGTCAATAAATCAGACCGACCCGATGCGGCCCGATTCCGAAGTCACTTGGAACGTATGGTTCAGGAAGATCGTGCTCATGGAACAAATATTCCCATCATCAATACCATAGCCACCGAGAAAAAAGGTATATCCGATATCATCGACGCATTGAATACAATGCTCAGCGCCCCCTCACAAAAAGAACGCGAGAAATTATTATTGATGGAAAAAGCGAAGCATCTGCTTCGGGAACAGTGGCTGCGTAAACTGGATGCCGTAAAAATGAAAGCATCGCTGAACGAAGCGATGCTGGCAAAAGATTTCAATTTGTATAGCTGGGTGAGTAACTATGCCGGCTGATCGTTTTCCTGCTCCGACCTCCACCATTTGTAAGCTAAAAAGCCGATGATGGCGAGCGGCATGAAGGCGAGATAGAGACTACCGGTATTCATCCCCTCCGCTGGCTTTTCTCCTAATTGTTGCGCAGTTTTAGTACAAACCGAACACTGAGCAACGGCCTGCCAGGCAGTTGTTAAACTGATCAATAATATGAACGCGATCCTCTTCATATCAATCATCTAAACTTTCTCAACACTCTCAACTAATCTAAACCTCCTCAACTCTCTCAACTAATTAAGCCAGTTCCATCCGCTTCTGCTCCTTCTTCCGCTCATCTTCATTCAGCGTAACCTTCCGCATGCGGATAAAGTTCGGTGTAACCTCGATGCACTCATCTTGTTGAATATATTCCATACACTCTTCCAGGGTCATCAACGTTTTTGGTGCGATACGGGTAGCATCGTCACTTCCACTGGCGCGGTGGTTGGTCAACTTCTTAGCTTCAGTAACGTTCACGACCAGGTCTCCCGGTTTGATGTTTTCCGCCACGATTTGTCCGGCATACACCTCTTCACCCGGCTCTACGAAGAACGTACCGCGGTCCTGTAATTTATCAATAGAGTATCCGGTCGAACGCTCCTGGAATTTAGAAACCAACACCCCGTTATTACGTCCGGGAATGGGACCTTTCCAGCCCTTGTATTCACGGAAGCGATGGGCCATCACAGCCTCACCGGTGGTAGCGGTGAGCATTTGTGTACGCAAGCCGATCAGTCCGCGTGAAGGAATATCGAATTCCAAGTGCTGCATGCTGCCTTTAGTCTCCATCACCAGCATCTCACCTTTACGGCGGCTGACCAGATCGATCACTTTGGAAGCGAACTCTTCCGGCACATCCACCACCAAGGTCTCATAGGGCTCAGACCTTACGCCATCGATTTCTTTCACGATCACCTGTGGTTGTCCCACCGTGAGCTCATATCCTTCCCGACGCATGGTCTCGATCAAAATACCCAAGTGAAGGATACCACGACCATACACCAAGAAGCTATCTCCTTCGGGTGTGTCCACCACACGAAGCGCCAGGTTCTTCTCCATCTCCTTCATCAAGCGATCACGCAGGTGACGCGAGGTGACGAATTTTCCATCTTTTCCGAAGAAAGGAGAGTTGTTGATCGAGAACAACATGTTCATCGTGGGCTCATCCACCGCAATGCGTGGCAATGCTTCCGGATTTTCCGCATCGGCGATCGTATCTCCGATATTGAAATCCTCGATACCCACCACGGCGCAAAGATCACCGGCATGTACCTCGGTTACTTTTTTCTTACCCATCCCTTCGAATACATACAATTCTTTCACGCGGCAACGCTTAGCCGCACCGTCAGCTTGCATGAGAGCGATCGGCTGATTTTCTTTGATCACTCCGCGACCTACTTTTCCTACGGCAATACGTCCGAGGAAAGAAGAATAGTCGAGTGACGTGATCTGCATTTGCAAGGCTCCCTCTGCTACTTTAGGTGGTGGTACGTGCTTAATGATACCATCCAGCAGTGGAAGAATATTATCGATCGGCTCCAATGAATCATTGAACCAGCCGTTCTTTCCGCTTCCATAATAGGTGGGGAAGTTCAACTGCTCTTCCGTTGCATCAAGGTTGAAGAAAAGTTCAAAGACCGCATCGTGCACTTCATCGGGACGGCAATTGGGTTTATCAACTTTATTGATCACCACGATCGGATGCAGATTCAACTGCAGGGCTTTTTGCAATACGAAACGGGTCTGCGGCATCGGACCTTCAAAGGCATCCACCAGCAGAATCACCCCATCGGCCATTTTAAGTACACGCTCCACCTCACCTCCGAAATCGGCGTGGCCCGGGGTATCGATCACATTGATCTTGTAGCCACCGTACACCACCGCTGCGTTCTTGGAAAAGATGGTGATGCCGCGCTCACGCTCCAGGTCGTTACTATCCATGATCAACTCCCCTGTCTCCTGGTTTTCACGAAAAACCTGTGTGGCGTGCAGGATCTTGTCCACCAGGGTTGTTTTTCCGTGGTCAACGTGGGCGATAATGGCTATGTTTCTGATATTCATGTAGTTGTTTAAAAAGCTGCGCAAAGGTACACTATTTCAGCCGAGGGTTGAGAGATGAGGGTTGAGTAAAAAAATTCTCAACCCTAAACTCTAATCTCTAAACTATATTTAGGGATGAAATTTTTAAAGATAATCGGAGTCATTGCGCTGGCACTCATTGCTCTATACCTGGCCGGACCCAAACCTTCCAAACCATATTATAACAACGAGCTACCGACCCTGCCCACTGGCGCTGTCGAACTGGAACAATATGTGGCCGATCAGGAAGCAAAGCATAAACTCAAACCCGATAATCAGGCACGCATCGTCTGGTACAACGATTCCTCCAAAGCGATCACGGAATATGCAGTGGTGTATCTGCACGGATTCTCCGCCTCGCAAGAAGAAGGCGACCCCGTACACATCGACTTTGCTAAAAAGATCGGGGCCAATCTCTATCTGAGTCGGCTCGATGCACACGGACTCGATACGTCACACCCACTCGCGTCTTTCACAGCAGAAGGTGTTTGGAACAGCGCCAAAGAAGCCTATGCCATCGGAAAAAAGATCGGTAAGAAAGTGATCTTGATGTCTACCTCCACCGGAGGTACCGTTGCCCTGAAACTCTGCGCAGAATATCCGGATATCGCTGCCTCACTTCTATTCTCACCCAACATCGCCATCAACGATTCAAAGGCCTGGATGTTGAATAATCCATGGGGAAAGCAGATCGCAGAAGCCATTGTTGGAAAATTCAGAGAGATCCCTGACACCACAGAAGCCTATGCCAAATATTGGGATCGTCGCTATGTAACCTATTCGGTTGTTCAACTGCAAGAACTCTTAGAAACGACCATGAAAGCGTCGCTCTTCGAGCGGATCAAAACGCCCACCCTCCTATTGTATTTCTACAAAAATGAACAAGAACAAGATCCGGTCGTGAAAGTATCCGCGATGAAACGCATGTTCAGTCAGATCAGTACGCCTGATTCGCTGAAGCGACAGCTAGCACTGCCCAACGTCGGTAATCACGTGATGGGCTCCTGGGTGAAATCAAAGGATCTCAACAGCGTGCACCTGGCCTGCGAAGCATTTGCCAATGACATTCTTCACATACCCTTCACACAGAACTGATCATGAGTTATCGCGCACGCATCGCCGGTATCGGACACTATGTACCGAAAAACGTTTTCACCAATAACGATCTGACTCGCTACATGGAGACCTCCGATGAATGGATCCGGGAACGGACTGGCATCGAGGAAAGACGTTATGCCGATCGGCTCGGGGAAACCACCACCACTATGGGCGTGGAAGCGGCCCGCATCGCCATGGACCGAGCCGGTACCACACCTGAAGAGATCGACTTCATCATTTTCGCGACATTGAGTCCCGATTACTATTTCCCCGGTTGTGGCGTATTGCTGCAACGCGCCCTAAAGATGAAAGAGATCGGCGCTTTGGATGTCCGTAATCAATGTTCCGGATTCGTATATGCCCTTAGTGTTGCCGATCAGTTCATTCGTTCAGGCATGTACAAGAATATACTTGTGGTTGGATCGGAAAAACATTCCTTCGGATTGGATTTCACCACCCGCGGCAGAAACGTGTCGGTGATCTTCGGTGACGGCGCCGGTGCTGCCGTGTTGCAACGAGCCGAGCGGGATGGACAAGGGATTCTCTCCACACATCTGCATAGTGATGGAGAAAGTGCGGAGATCCTGGCGATGTACAATCCGGGTACGCATGCGAATCATTGGATGCCGGAGACACCCTATGCAAGTTTTGATGAGGCGGAGATCGGTCAGACTTTCTTTAGCAAAAAGATGATCGAGGAAGGGCAGATCTATCCGTACATGGATGGTCCGGCTGTTTTCAAAAAAGCCGTCGTCAAGTTCCCCGAGGTGATCCTCGAAGCACTCACGGCCAATCAACTTCAAACGACTGACTTATCATTGTTGATCCCCCATCAAGCGAATCTGCGCATCGCACAATTCGTGCAGCAAAAATTGAAGTTGCGGGATGATCAAGTGTATAACAACATTCAACGATACGGCAACACCACGGCCGCATCGGTTCCCATTGCGCTCAGTGAGGCGTGGGAGCAGGGAAAAGTGAAAGAGAACGATCTGGTCTGCCTGGCCGCTTTCGGAAGCGGATTCACCTGGGCTAGTGCACTCGTCCGCTGGTAAATCCATTCTATGAAATACAGTACCCTGTTTCTTGCCTTGTTTTTTTCTATGTCGACCGGAAACGCTCAGTACAAATGGTGTGTATCGATGCTGGGTAAAACAAAACTCAAAAATGTAGAAGAAAACCGTGAAGGAAATATGGTGATGGTGACTACGGCCGAGCTGAACAAACCGGGTTGGTTTGAGATCAAGTTCAATAAGTATGATACGGCGATGCGTCGGACCATTTTCGTGAATGACGCCAGTGGGTCGAGTATGCAAAATTGGGAAGAGGTGAAAAAGAACTGGAGGATATCGACCGAAGCGTTGAAGAAACTGTTTGAAAAGGGAGGAGAGCTGTCCTTTTATTTTACGGAGATACCCAGAGACATCAATAAAGCCATGGTGATAAAGGTGCGTCCGCTGCATCTTTGCACGGTAAAACGAAGTGAGAAGTGAGTCGACGGGTCCTATTCATCATCAATCCCATTGCGGGCACGCGCTCCAAGAAGCATCTGCCGGTGCTGATCGAGCAGGCTTGTCGCAAGGTGGAATTGCCTTTTGAAATTGTGGACTCCCCGAAGAATGGAAACTATGATCGCATCCGTTCGATGATACAGCAACATAGATTTACGGATGTGGCGATGGCCGGAGGGGATGGTACATTGAGTGCGGTACTGGGCGCGTTACGGGATCTGCCGGTGCAATTCGGTATCATTCCGGTCGGATCGGGTAACGGATTAGCCCGTGCGGCGCGCATACCGATGAATCCGACCAAAGCGGTGAGTCTGATCGTGATCGGTCGAGCCTTACCCGTGGATGGTTTTACCGTGAACGGACGATTTTCTTGTATGTTATCCGGGCTCGGATTCGATGCAGCGGTGGCTGCTGGATTTGCAGAGATGGGTCAGCGCGGACTGATCAATTATGTTCGTCAGGTTATACGTCACTTCCGAAAAGCGCCCCGATATTCTTTTCAATTGGAATGGGGCGATCAGAAACTCGACACGAGTGCCTGGTTCATTTCGGTGGCGAATAGCAATCAGTTCGGGAACGGATTCACCATTGCGCCGAAGGCCTCCTTGAATGATGGATTATTGGATGTGGTGGTGGTGAAGGAGCAATCGAAAACGAGTGTGATCCTGCGCGTGATCAAGCAGGTACTGGGCGGCTATCGATTGCAGACCAAATCTTCGATCAATGAGAAGAAGCGCATAATGTACATTCAATCCGATACGATCACGATACAGAATCTTGAAAACGCGCCGTTGCATATTGACGGCGATCCGATAGAAACAGCTTCCTCGATCCGCATGGAAATCATTCCGAATGCATTCAACCTGATCCGGCCGTTAGGGAGAATGAATAAGCGGACAATTTTTGGTTGAGGAGATGGACGTTGGGGCCTGCCTGCCGGCAGGCAGGGTTGAGGTTTCGAAGTGCAATGTTTGAAGTTGAGTGCTCAACAATAACCCATCAACCCTCAACCTCAACTCTCAACCCCCATCCTCTCAACTCCTACCTCCCTACTCTCCACTGCAACGACAACTCTATCGAGCGAGCGGGTTTGGGACCTTTGGTCAGATCACTCAGCGTAACATCGTACGATAACCCTACCTGTACTTTATTCCACTCCACAAATAAGTACGGCGATACTGTAAGTATCCCTAAAAAGCAGACGGTTTAAAACTTGAGTATTCATCTTAAATTTAAACTGTCATGAAAAAATCCCGATTCACGGAGGCGCAGATTGTATCTGCCCTTAAAAAACAAGAAGCCGGTATCTCCACTCGT
>JBKCMR010000082.1:0-1350 GCA_046300055.1 Bacteroidota bacterium | reverse complement strand
CGGAAGGAGAATGTTACACCCGACCGATAGGCCGCCCGCTTCGAATGCACCTCTGTTGGCAGCTTCCATGATGCCGGGTCCACCGCCGGTCATGGTAGCTAGTCCGAGTTTAGCGATCCGCTCCCCGAAGGCACAGGCTTGCTGATAATAGGGATGATCCTCTTTAAACCGAGCCGATCCGAATACGGTGATGGAAGGACCCATGAAATGCAGGGTACGAAACCCTCGGATGAATTGACGAAAGACTCGCCAAGCAAATAAGAGTTCATAACCTCGACTCTTGGGACCTTCAAGAAAAATGTGTTCTTTGGGCGGAATGATTGGAGTCTTGATCTCCTTGCCGTGTTTCTTATGCGTCATATCTAGTAAATTGCCTCAGCAATAAAATTACCTGTTTTATCCGATGCGCATCATTTCCTATAATGTAAACGGTATCCGGGCTGCCATCCGTAAGGGATTCCTGGAATGGCTGGCCACCGACCCGGCCGATATCATCTGTTTGCAAGAAACAAAAGCAGAACAGAAGGATATCGATACAAATGAATTGCACAAACTAGGATATCACGACTATTGGTTTTCGGCACAGAAAAAAGGATACAGTGGTGTGGCAGTATTTACTAAGATCCTGCCCGATCACGTCGAATACGGGAACGGACACGGCACCAGCGATGAAGAGGGTCGTGTGATCCAGCTTGATTTCGGAAAGATCCGGCTGATCAACGCCTATTTCCCGAGTGGAACCAGTGGCGAACATCGTCAGTCCTTTAAATATGAATGGCTGGATGAATGCAATGCCTGGCTGAAAAAACTCCGCAAGACACATCCTCAACTGATCCTTTGCGGCGATTACAATATTGCACACCAGGAGATCGACATCCATGATCCCAAAGGAAATAAAAACACGACCGGTTTTCTTCCACAAGAGCGGGACTGGATGACAAAATTTTTTGAGAGTGGGTGGATCGATACGTTCCGTCATATTCACCCTGAACCACATCGCTACAGCTGGTGGAGTCAGCGGTTTCCTTCAGTGCGACTCAACAACAAAGGCTGGCGGATCTATTATATCAGCATAACCGACACCTTGCGATCTAAACTAAAGGATGCGGAGATCTTTCCGGATGTGAAGCATTCCGATCATTGTCCAGTTTACCTCGAATTAAAAAAATGAAACCACTCATCTATAATGTGACCATCAAAGTCAGCCATCCCATCCATTCCAATTGGCTGCGCTGGATGCAGGAGGAACACATACAGGAAGTTGTGTCTACCGGCTGTTTTACGAGCGGACGATTACTGCATCTGCTGGAGTCGGACGACGAGGAAGGTGTTACCTATGCTGCGCAGTAT
>JBKCMR010000081.1:0-13927 GCA_046300055.1 Bacteroidota bacterium | reverse complement strand
TAAAACCATCGGATGGGGTTGGGATATCACCAACTTCGTATGGTGGGTAGGTATCGGTCATGCCGGTACGCTGATTTCAGCGATTCTGCTGTTGTTCCGTCAGGGATGGAGAACCGGTGTTAACCGTGCGGCGGAGGCCATGACCATCTTTGCGGTTATGTGCGCCGGACAGTTCCCGATCTGGCACATGGGTCGTGTATGGAATGCATTCTTCGTTCTTCCTTATCCGAATACACGTGGCCCGCTTTGGGTGAACTTCAACTCACCACTGTTGTGGGACGTATTCGCGATCTCAACTTATTTCACCGTATCGCTTCTTTTCTGGTACTCCGGATTGATTCCTGATATGGCTACACTCCGTGACCGTGCCAAGAAAAAATGGGCGAAGCTTTTCTATGGTGTGGCGGCTTTCGGTTGGACAGGTTCCACCAAGCACTGGCAGCGTCATGAGGCATTGTCGCTGGTGTTGGCCGGATTGAGTACCCCGCTTGTATTATCTGTACACACCATTGTATCCTTTGACTTCGCCACTTCTGTCGTTCCCGGTTGGCATACCACGATCTTCCCGCCTTATTTCGTTGCGGGTGCGATCTTCTCCGGATTTGCGATGGTGCAGACCCTGCTGTTGGTAACGCGTAAAGTATTGTCGCTGGAAGAGTACATCACCATCGAGCACATCGAAGTGATGAACAAGGTGATCGTACTTACCGGTTCGATCGTGGGTATTGCGTATCTGACTGAGTTGTTCATGGCTTGGTACAGTGCGGTACCTTATGAGTGGTATGCGTTCAAAGAGAACCGTTTGAATTTGAATAGTCCCTATGGCTGGAGTTATTGGTTGATGATGGGTTGTAACGTATTGTCGCCCCAGATCTTCTGGTTCCGCAAAATGCGTCGTAATCTGTTTGTGACCTTCTTCATGTCGATCCTCGTGAATATCGGTATGTGGTTCGAGCGTTTCGTGATCATCGTAACCTCTATTTACCGCGATTACCTGCCTTCTTCCTGGAGTACGTATTACACGCCTACCATTTGGGAGGTCGGGTTCTACCTGGGAACCTTCGGTTTGTTCTTCACTTGTTACTTCCTCTTCTCTAAATATTTCCCTGTAATCGCGATTGCTGAGATCAAGCACATCTTGAAAAAGAATGGTTCGAATTTCAAGCAGGGCATGTCGACGGAGGAGAACGAATCACTTGATGCATATGCTGACAAGCATGTGCACGGTGATCATCATTGATTTGTTAACAGGTACACCTGGGGTGTGCCGCAAATAACCCGAAAGGGAGATAAGTTATGAGTGTACAAAAATTCGTGGTCGGCAACTTTTACGACGAAGCGGTTCTTTTCCCCGCTGTCAAGAAGGTGCGCCGTGCCGGTTACAAGATCCACGACGTGTTCACGCCGTTTCCGATCCATGGTTTGGATCATGCGATGGGATTGCGCGACACCAGTTTGCATACGGCCGGATTCATTTATGGAATCACGGGTACATCTACTGCTGTCGGCTTCATCACCTGGGCGCTGACGCTGGATTGGCCGATCAATTTCGGTGGTAAGCCGTTTTTTGCATTGCCTGCCTGGATTCCGGTGACCTTCGAGTTGACCGTACTGTTTGCAGCGGTAGGGATGGTACTGACATTCTGTTATCTCTGTCAGCTCGCCCCTTTCGTGAAAAAAGATCATTTCAATCCTCGTTCTACCGACGATACGTTCGTAATGGCTGTTGAGTGTACGGATGCCACGAATGAAGCGGAAGCGATCAAGTTCCTGGAGAGCGTGGGAGCGAAGGATGTGACTGTCATGGAGAAAGAGACCGGCTGGTGGTTGGGTCGTTACGACCACGACACCATGCGGTTTCAAAAATCCACCAACGCCTAATATCTAATACTGAATTTGATGAAACGTATATCGATCTTTTTCGGAGTGCTGACCACAGCAGTGGTGTTGATCGGATGTTCCAATGTGCGTCGCGATCCCGGTACGGTTTACATGCCGGACATGTCGTACAGCCGCGCGTATGAAACCTATGCATCCACCGAAGCATTGACGCAAGCCGGTGTTAATTATACCGCTACGCCTGTATCCGGTACGATTGCTCGGGGCGAGATGGCAGCTTATCCGTATAAAAATGATTCAGCCGGTTACGCAATGTCTGCTTCTGTCAAGAATCCGCTCGATGTAGCAGCGGTCGATCTCAAAGAAGCCGAGCGTTTGTATCTGGTGAACTGTGGTATCTGTCATGGTAAGAAGTTAGATGGAAACGGTCCGCTTTGGAACGATGGCAATGGTCCTTATCCCTCCAAGCCCATTGCTTTAGTCGGTGATGCGAAATACGAAGCGATGGCGGAAGGAACCATGTTCCATTCGCTGACCTACGGAAAGAATGCGATGGGTAGTTATGCCTCACAACTCAGCACCAAACAGCGCTGGATGGTAATCACGTATGTGAAGAGCAAGCAAGGAGCTAAGGCTGCGCCTGCTGCTGATAGTACTGCTAAATCGATGTAAGAAAGAAAAGAAACGACGAACAAAAACGAATACTGATGTCAACACGCGATCAATTCATTGTCCCCAAGCGTTACAACACCCTCGCAATCTCCTTGATGGCTGTGGGCTTATTGGCTATTGGCGCCCTCTGGTTTTCTTATGGCGCCAAAGGTGGTCATGAAGGTGCCCGCTTCTGGGCCTCTCTGCTGCAGAACAGCGTTTTCTTTCTGCTGGTAGTGAATGCTTCTATGTTCTTCATCTGTGCTACCACACTTGCCTGGGGCGGATGGCAGATGGCTTTTCGTCGTGTGCCGGAGGCGATCTCAGCGGTGGTGCCGGTGATCGGCGTGATCAGTATGGGTATCTTGTTTGCGATCGTGTTCGGGGGAGATCATACGATCTATCACTGGACCGACACCCATCATGTGGCCGGTGATCCGGTGTTGAATCACAAAAAAGGGTTTTTGAATAAAAACTTCTTCGCTGTTGTTACCGTGCTTACGATCGGCCTTTGGTCTTTACTCGGTTGGAAAATGCGTCAGCTTTCTCGCAGCCTGGATGAGCATCCGATCACGGATCTCGAGGGTCGTAAAAAATACATCTGGAACAATACGGTTTGGGCTGCCTTGTTCGCGGTGGTATTCGCACTCACGGTGCTTTCTTCTACGCCTTGGTTGTGGTTGATGAGTATCGATGCACATTGGTACAGCACCATGTACAGCTGGTACACCTTCGCCAGTACGTTCGTATCCGGTATGGCCTTGATCGCTTTGTTCGTGATCTACCTGAAGAACAATAATTACTTGGAGTATGTGAACAATGAGCACCTGCACGATATCGGTAAGTTCATGTTCGCCTTTTCTGTATTCTGGACCTATCTGTGGTTTTCGCAGTATATGTTGATCTGGTACGCCAACATTCCGGAGGAAACGGTTTATTTCAAACCACGTGCACAGGGCATCTACAGCGGCATTTTCTGGTTGATGTTGGTGATCAACTTCATTGCGCCGCTTTTGATCCTCATGACCCGCGGTGCGAAGCGTAATTATGGTACGGTGGCTTTTATGGCTGTCCTGATCATTTTCGGTCACTGGCTCGATTTCTATCAGATGGTATTCCCGGCGGTTTCGCCTGATCATGTACCGATGATCGTGTATGATTTCGGGGTGGCGTTGTTCTTTGTGGGACTGATCCTGTTTGTGGTGGGTCGGGCCTTGACAAAGGCGCCTTTACTGGCCAAGAATCATCCGTTCGTGAAAGAAAGTCTGATCCATCATACCTGATCTCCTAAACGAATTCAACTAATTCCAATCACGTCCTAGAACTTTACGTTATGCAAGTCTTATTCATCATTGCGATCCTGGTACTGGCTTTCGTGATCATCTTTCAGATCTCCAAGGCCAGCGAGTATGTGGCGGTATTGCGCGGTTGGGAACGCACCCGTAAGCAGACCAATCGGATCAATGCCTTTATGCTCTTAGCATTTTTGGTGCTTGGATTGGTCGGCGTGTATCTCTGTAACGAAAAATTCAAAGGCCGTATTCTCGGCGAGCCGGCCTCCGATCATGGCGTATTGGTTGACCGGATGCTGTATGTGACCCTGGCCGTGACGTTTGTGGTGTTCCTGATCACGCAGATCGCCTTGTTCTGGTTCTCTTATAAGTATCAGGAGTCTGATGACCGCAAGGCTTTCTTCTATCCGCACAACAACACACTTGAATTGATCTGGACGGTTATCCCTGCCATTGCCCTTACGGTGCTGGTTGGTTTCGGTATCGTTTATTGGTTCCGCATCACCGGTGATGCACCGAAGGATGCGATGCAAGTGGAAGTAGTCGGTAAGCAGTTCGGATGGGAGTTCCGTTATCCGGGGGCTGACGGTATCCTCGGTAAGAAATATTTCAAGAACGTAGATCCGGCAGCGGGTAATCCGGCCGGACAGATCTGGGAAGATTCAACGAATAAGGATGATGTTTTTGTGGAACAGGAAATGCACCTCGTGGTGGGTAAGCCTGTGAAGCTGGTCATCGGCGCGAAGGATGTGATCCACGATGTGGGACTGGTTCATTTCCGCATGAAGATGGATGCGGTTCCTGGCACGCCCACAACGATGTGGTTCACGCCGAAGTACACGACCAAAGAAATGAAAGAGAAAACCGGTAATCCGGATTTCGTATATGAATTGTCTTGCGACCAGATGTGTGGTAAGGGTCACTGGAGTATGCGTGGTGTAGTGGTAGTTGAAACGCAGGCAGAGTTCGATGCCTGGTTGGCTTCGAAGAAACCGCAGTACCTGGTAGCGAATCCCGATAAAGATCCTTCTAAGAAAAATGAAACTCCTGCTGCGACAACTAATGCCGTAGCGATCAATTGATAAATCCATCCAAGAACCTGTCAAACCAAATGTATGAGTGAAGTATTGAACCAACAGGCAGCTGTTACCGACGGAGCACATGTAGCTCACCCGCATGAGCAGGCGCATGAGCATCACCATGAGACCTTCGTATCGAAGTACATTTTTAGTATGGACCACAAAACCATCGGAAAGCAATTTCTGATCACGGGTATCGTGTGGGCCATCATCGGCGGACTCTTCTCAGTCCTCTTCCGTTTGCAATTGGGCTATCCGGAAGAATCGTTTCCGATCCTCGAAACATTTTTCGGTGAGTGGGCGAAAGGCGGACAGATCCAGCCTGAATTTTATTATGGTCTGGTGACCATCCACGGAACCGTACTCGTATTCTTCGTATTGACCGCCGGTTTGAGCGGAACCTTTGCGAACCTACTCATTCCACTGCAAGTAGGAGCACGTGATATGGCTTCGCCGTTCATGAATATGCTTTCTTACTGGTTCTTCTTCCTCGCCGGTGTGGTGATGTTGAGTTCCATCTTCGTGCATACCGGACCTGCTTCCGGTGGTTGGACTATGTACCCGCCACTCAGTGCCCTTCGTCAGGCCGGTGACGGACAAAAACTCGGTGCCGACCTCTGGCTGGTGAGTATGGCGTTGTTCATCATCTCTTCCTTGTTGGGCGGATTGAATTATATCGCTACCATTTTGAACATGCGCACGAAAGGAATGAGCATGACACGCATGCCGCTCCCCATCTGGGCGATGTTCTTTACGGCTATACTGGGTGTATTGTCTTTCCCTGTATTGTTGTCTGGTGCTATTCTTTTGTTGTTCGACCGTAACCTCGGTACCAGCTTCTATCTCAGCGACATCGTTGTGAACGGAGAGATTCTTCCGAATGAAGGTGGTAGTGCGATCCTGTATCAGCACTTGTTCTGGTTCCTTGGTCACCCAGAAGTATACATCATCCTGTTGCCAGCAATGGGAATGGTATCCGAGATCTTGTCGGTGAATTCCCGCAAGCCCATCTTCGGATACATGGCGATGTTGGGTTCTTTATTTGCGATCGCCATCCTCGCCTTCTTGGTGTGGGCACACCACATGTTCGTCACCGGATTGAATCCGTTCCTTGGTTCGGTATTCGTTCTATTGACGTTGCTGATCGCAGTTCCGTCGGCCATCAAGGTGTTCAACTGGTTGACGACGATCTGGCGAGGTAACATTCGCTTTACGCCGGCTACTTTGTTCGCCATCGGTTTTGTGAGCTTGTTCATCTCCGGTGGTTTGACCGGTATCTTCCTCGGTAACTCTACCATCGATATTCACTTGCATGACACGATGTTCGTGGTGGCGCACTTTCACATTGTGATGGGTGTGGCATCATTCTTCGGCATGTTTGCCGGGGTTTATCACTGGTTCCCGAAAATGTTCGGTCGTTACCTCAACAACACGATGGCCTACATGCATTTCTGGGTAACGATGATCGGATCGTATATGATCTTCTGGCCGATGCACTATCAGGGTCTGGCGGGTGTACCTCGTCGTTATCTCGATAAGCGTGGCTGGGTATCGTTCAATGATTTTGCGGATCTGGACAAGATGATCACGGTTGTGTCGATCGTGGTATTCGCTGTTCAGCTGCTGTTCGTATTCAACTTCTTCTATTCCATATTCAAAGGTCGTAAGGTGCGCACGCAGAATCCTTGGGGTGCGAATACGCTGGAGTGGACTACCCCCATCAATCCCGGACATGGGAACTGGGAAGGTGACATTCCGGAAGTTCACCGTTGGCCTTATGACTACGGAAAGGATGGACGTGAGTTCATTCCTCAAACCGAGCCGGTTAGCGCGCAGGAGAGCAAGTCTCATTGATCGCAGACCGACCGATAAAACATTCGGCGTTGGCCAGACTTCGTGATTATTGGACGTTGACCAAGCCTTCGCTGAGTATCTTGGTGGTGTTCAGCAGTGTGGTGAGTTTTATGCTCACCCGCGGTTACGAGTCGTTCGCCGACCCGCTCTACCGGATACTAACGCTCTTTGTCAGTGGATTTTTGGTAACAGGCAGTGCCAATGCGATGAATCAGTGTGCTGAAAAGGACACCGATGCCGGCATGAAGCGAACCGCTTCCCGACCCATCGCATCCGGCAGAATGTCGGTACAGGCCGGATGGATCTTTGCGATCGTGACCGGTGTGTTAGGTGTGGGTTGGCTCGGTTGGGCCTTCAATACACTTACGGCTGTATTGGCTGCCATCAGTTTGTTCCTCTATGCATTCGTCTACACCCCGATGAAGAAAGTCAGCTCGATGGCTGTTCTCATGGGTGCGATCCCCGGGGCCTTGCCTTGTTTGATCGGGTGGACAGCCGGTGAGGGTGAATTGAGTTTGGGAGGATGGATCGTTTTCGCGTTCCAGTTCTTCTGGCAGTTTCCGCATTTCTGGGCGATCGCTTGGGTGGCTCATCGTGATTATTCGGCTGTCGGTTTCAAACTGCTTCCGGCCGATCAAGGTCCGACCCGCTTCACCGCGTTGCAAACAGTTTTGTATTCACTGCTACTGGTGCCCGTTACCTTGTTGCCTTATTTCTCCGGGATCTGTGAGTATGGTTCCGTGAGCGGACAAGTAGGGCTTGGATTGGTGATCCTGTCGAATGTTTTCATGATCGCTCGTTGTGTGCAACTCTACAACGGCATGGATGTGAAGCAGGCTCGCCGTGTGATGTTTGGCAGTTATTTGTATTTACCTGTTGTGATGCTGAGCTGGTTGCTCAGTAAAATAACAGTCGGATAAATGGATAGATGGATCGAAGATGAACATGAGTATGACCAATAAGACAGAACAAAAGCGCATGCATCCGCATAAGTTCACCCTTTGGGTAGCTATCGGAAGCTTGCTGATGATGTTCGCCGGTCTCACCAGTGCCTTCATTGTGAAGAGCAATCAGGTGAACTGGAAGCCCGTTACCATGCCCGTATGGTTCACGGCCTCCACCATTCTCATGTTGATCAGCAGTGGCACCATGCAGCTGGCGTTGAAATCATTTCGTGAGCGCGTGATGAGGAATTACCGCTTGTGGATATTGGTGACCTTACTGCTCGGTGTGGCATTTGTGGCGTCGCAGTGGATCGGCTTTCAGGAGTTGTGGTCGAAGCAGGTGACGTTTCAGGGAGCCGGAGCTGGACAGTTTCTGTATGTGATCTTTGGATTACATGCGCTGCACGTATTGGCCGGGGTGATCGTGTTGATCATCATGGCGATCCGTTCATTCGCAGGTGCAGTGAAGAACTACAGTCCTGTACCCGTGGAGATCGCGGCAACCTATTGGCATTTTGTAGATCTCTTGTGGATCTATCTGTTCGTCTTCTTCCTCGTGGTGGGAAGCGGACAATAAAAATTGAAACATTCGATAAACGGTATAAGCATGTCGACAACAACAGCACACGTTCAGCATCCGAAATGGTGGAGCGGCGGTAAAAGCCCCTTCAACCTCGAGTATGGTAAACTCATGATGTGGTACTTCCTAATGAGTGATGCCTTTACGTTCGGTGCGTTTCTGATCTCCTACGGAACCATTCGTTTCAGTCAGAATTTCTGGCCAGATCCCAACGTGGTGTTCAATGCATTTCCCGGAGCCGGACATGCGAATCTTCCGCTGGCTTTCGTGAGTGTGATGACCTTCATCTTGATCATCAGTTCGGTGACCATGGTGTTGGCCGTGCATGCAGGACATAACAATGATAAAAAAGGCGTGGTTAAATGGTTATTCTGGACCATCATCGGTGGTGCTGCCTTCTTGGGTTGTCAGGCTTGGGAGTGGCATCACTTGATCACCGCAGAGCATGCTGTACTGATGGACGGACAACTCGCCATCGTTGGTCAAACCACAAGCGTTAACCCCTGGGGTGATCTGGTCTCCAATGAAGCTGCCATGGCTGCCTTGGCCAAGACACCGCATGAAACACTGGTGAATCTGGCTCATTTGAGTGATCATAATATGACACATGAAGCAGCTGCCAAGCTGAGTCATGCTGACTTGATGAAGACCGTTTCTGCCAACCTCGATTCCTTGCACATCCGTAAGAATGGTCCGGTTGCTTTCGGCGGATATTTCTACGGCATCACCGGCTTCCACGGTTTCCACGTATTCTCCGGTGTGATCATCAATATTGTTATGCTGATCATGACACAGAAAGATGTGTTCGCCAAGAGAGGGCATTACCTGATGATCGAAAAGGCCGGTCTGTACTGGCACTTCGTAGATCTGGTATGGGTATTTGTATTCCTTTGCTTCTACCTGATCTAAATCCCTGAACTACAACTTTGAACTCTGAACCTTGAACTAATTGAATATGCAACATCCAGCTTTTGAAGAAGTAACCGTACATCATCACGTCGACAACGAAACGTTCAAGAAGCGTGTTCGCAACACAACGATCTTGTTGTCGGTCGTGACCATCATTGAACTGTTGATCGGTTTGGCGATCTACAACATTCACAAGGGAGAGAACCCAAGTGAATTGCTTGTGCTGATGTTCAAAGGCATGGTGTGCATCCTGACGTTGGCCAAAGCCTATTATATCGTAGCGGTATTCATGCACTTGGGTGATGAGATCCGTAACATGATCATGACCATTGTTGTGCCCCTGTTGCTGTTCGTATGGTTCATCACGGCCTTCATCTGGGACGGCAGTTCTTATAAGAATCTCCGGAATAAGTACGACAGACATTTTCAGGAGAGCACCATGCCAGCTAAGCATGGCGCACATAAATAACTAGTTTTTGAACAAACGCGCCTTTCTTGCAATACTACTGGCACTCTTCGTGCCGCTTGTTGCCTACTTTATAGTGTCTGACCTAAGTGGATCTGCCACACAGATGCCACGTCATTACTTCCCTGATTCAGTCGTGCAGCGAGTTGTTAAGGGTAAGCAAGTGCTTGATACCGCTTGGCATCAGGTTGAGGAACCTAAGCTGATCAATCAACTCGGGGACACTGTCACCTTTGATAGTTTACGAGGCAAGATCCTGGTCATGGATTTTTTCTTTACTCGTTGCCCCACGATCTGTCCGGCTATGACCATGAACATGAAGCGAATGGCCGAGTCGATCCACAATGGCAAGCGAGTGGGAGATAAGACCAACAAGCGCGTGCACTTCATTTCGATCAGTATCGATCCGGAACGAGACAGTTTGGAGCGGATCAAACATTGGGCCGATCGATTCCAGGTGAATCCGGAACAATGGTGGATACTGACCGGCAACCGCGATTCGATCTACCAGTTTGTACTGGAGGAGATCAAACTTGGCTTGATCGATGGGGAGGGTGTTGATTCCAATTTTGTACATAGCGACAAGTTCGTGCTGGTCGATCCGAGTCGACGCGTACGCGGTTATTACAGTGGATTGGATTCGATGGAGCTGAAAGAACTTTCGAACGATCTGGTGCTGCTCACGATGGAAAAAGATCCGAATCGAAAATTTTTCCTGTCCGGAAAACTTCCGATCATAGCCTTTGCTTTTTTGGCTGCCTTATTCGGGGTATTCCTTTTATTGTTTCTCTTAAAAAAATCACGCTGATATGTTAGCACCTGTATGGAAGAAAAATGATGCGAAAGCGCGGGTATTGATCTTTACTTTCTCAGCCATTGTATTCGCTGCCGTCGTGATCTTGGGACGTATCCAACTCAAAGTCGATCTGGGCTTTGATGTGCATGTATTTGCCAAGGCCAATGCCGTGATCAATTCGTTGGTAGCGGTACTACTGTTAGGCGGGTTATTCAGCGTGAAGTCCAAAAACTATTTGCTGCACAAGCGGATGATGATGACCGCGATGTTGTTGTCTGTTTTATTTCTGGTCAGCTACATCGCACACCATCTGTTTGCAGGTGAAACAGCATTCGGAGGTGAGGGTACTATCCGCACCGTTTACTATCTGATCCTGTTCACGCATATTCCATTGGCGGGACTTATCCTTCCGTTCATTTTATTTTCTGCCTATCGGGCACTGATCGGAGAATGGTCAGCCCATAAAAAACTGGTTCGCTACACTTGGCCGATCTGGTTTTATGTGGCGGTAACCGGTGTGATCGTATACTACTTGATCAGTCCGTATTATCAGTAACGATACAGGACTTTATTGCGGGCGATGATACAAGCGCCCATGACACCCGCTCGTTCACCCAATTTGGAGAGGGATAGTTGCGTGTCGCTGTTCACCAAACTCAGTGAGTATTTATTTACGGCACTTCGAATGGGCAATCGGAGATAGTCGCCTGTTTCAGATAAGGTTCCGCCCAGTATCAATAGTTCCGGATTGAATACATTGATCAGCATGGCGATGCCCTTTCCGAGTTTCTCACCGATATCGGCCAGGATCTCGATGGAGAGAATGTCTTCATTTTGTGCCGCCTGAATGATGTTGAGCAAGGTGATCTCACTGACATCTTTTTTCTTTCGCATGGCCGATGAGCTCGATCCTTGTTCGATCCGCTCTCGGAATTTTCGTATCAAGGCCATACCCGAGGCCTCGGTTTCCAGGCATCCTTTTTTTCCGCAGTGACAGAGCACTTCATTTTCAAAAAATGGGATGTGTCCGAATTCCCCACTGAAACCGGATTTACCGTAATAGAGTTTGCCATCGATCAAAATACCCAGACCGATTCCATAGTCCATGTTCACGAACAATACATTGCGCCTATTCTGCATGTCTGAACCACAATACTCTCCATAGGCCATGGCGCGGGAGTCATTCTCCAACACCACGGGGATACCGATCTCCTTTTCAATGACGGTCGCGAGCGGCTCTTCATGAAAATGGAAATAACTATAACTGTATCCGTTCGTGTGATTGATCCGTCCCGATAAATTGATGCCCACACTCAGGATCTTTTCTCTTTTGATCTTTTGCTCGGTGATGAAGTTTCGAATGATGGTCAGTAACTGCTGTAATGACTCCGGGGTATTCTCCAACTTGAACGGGATCTTCTCCCGAAGATCAACCAAGTGTTTTTTGAAGTTCAACAGTCCCAGGTTGACGTAATACCGCTTCACGTCCACCCCGATGAAATAACAAGCCTCCGAAACCAGTCCATATATACTGGCCCGTCGCCCCCCCGTAGAATCGAATTTGCCTTCATCTTTCAATAACCCATCCTCGATCAATTCATTGACCAGACTGGTCACCTTAGGCACACTGGTATTCAGTTCCCGGCTCAGTTCCGTGATGGTGGAATGTCCATTTTGGTCTATAGTATTGATTATCAGCCTCTTGAGAGATCGATTCTTGAAAACCACTCCGGAGGCGTTCTCATCGCTGAAAACCTCAAATAATCGAAGATGGCTGGCCATAGATGATGATCCGCATTCTTCAGGCGGACAGGAAAACTAAAGAATTTGCGTAAATAAGGCCTTAAAATCTTGTCTATTAATAAAAAAAATTAAAAAGTTATGCCTGTTGTATAAATATTTTATGTTCTTTTGGAGGCTTCACTATTTTTTAACCAATTGCTTGCCATGTTTGCCAGTGCTGCTACGGTAGCTACGCCGGGTATTGCCCGGTACAGTGATCTGTATTTGTCGGAGTTGACGGATAATATTCTCCCTTTTTGGGTGGAGCATAGCCTTGACGAGCGCAATGGTGGTTTTTATACTTGTTTGGATCGAAATGGAAAGGTGTATGATACGGACAAGTTTGTTTGGTTGCAGGGGCGTCAGGTTTGGTGTTTCAGTTACATGTACAAGCATTTGGGTCCGAATCCGCAGTGGTTGCATACGGCTTTATTGGGCGCGGAGTTTTTGAAAAAACACGGCAGAGATACCGAGGGTAATTGGTATTTCTCGTTGACGGCAGAGGGTAAGCCGTTGGTGCAGCCATATAATATATTCAGTGATTGTTTTGCTACGATGGCCTTTGCGGCACTGGATCGCATACAGCCACGCGATGAATGGAAGCAGATCGCGTTGAATACGTTCGAGAATATTCTTCGTCGACAAGACGATTGGAAAGGTATTTATAGTAAGGCGGTACCGGGTACTCGACCACTGAAGAATTTCAGTTTGCCCATGATCTTATGCAATCTCTCCTTAGAGTTGGAGCATTTGATCGGTGCGAATCGGGTGAATGAGTTTGCGCCACAGGTGATCGATCAGGTGATGAATGTGTTCTATCAGTCCGATTCCGGATTGATCCTCGAGAATGTACATCCGGACGGAACGCCTTCGGACAGTTTTGAGGGGCGTGTACTGAATCCGGGTCATGCGATCGAAGCGATGTGGTTCATCATGGATCTGGCCAAGCGTTTCAATGATCAGGCGCTGATTGAAAAAGCAAAAGATATTCTGCTTCATACGCTCGAGTATGGATGGGATAAAGAGTATGGCGGAATCTTTTATTTCCTCGACAGAAAAGGACATCCAACGCAGCAATTGGAGTGGGATCAGAAATTATGGTGGGTGCATGTGGAGACCTTGGTGGGACTGGCGAAGGGCTATGCACTGACCGGTGATCCTCGTTGTGCCGCTTGGTTTGAAAAAGTGCATGATTATACCTGGTCACATTTTCGGGATGAGCCCAACGGAGAATGGTTCGGTTATCTGAATCGCCGTGGAGAGGTCTTGTTGCCCTTAAAAGGAGGCAAGTGGAAAGGATGTTTTCATATTCCCCGTTCGTTATATCAGGTTCATAAAACACTATCCTCTTTAAACGGATGACGATAAGACGTTCATTCATATCATCAGTCGTTTGTCTGCTTGCCGGATTTATTTCGATAAGCAACGAATCTTCTTTTGCTCAGACGCGTCGAGTGGATGTGTTGGTCGTGGGAGGTGGTGCAGGTGGTACAGCTTCCGGCATACAGGCCGCACGCAGTGGTGCCCGTACTCTGATCGTGGAGTCTACCCCTTGGTTGGGTGGCATGCTAATGGCGGGATGGTTTTTCTGGCGGGTAGTCTGATCGCCTCCATGGGAAATGTAAAGGCCTGGTCGATTGTATTAGGTATTTATGCGTTGGTCATGATCTTGGTGGGGATCTATAGTACCCGAGTATTGCCTCGAACAGAAGCGGAACGCTCGGTGAAAAGTGGA
>JBKCMR010000080.1:0-1152 GCA_046300055.1 Bacteroidota bacterium | reverse complement strand
TTAAAAAATACTTCCACATAGCATCCACCGAAGTGCCTGGCCAGTTTCTTAAGTTGCGAAAGATAGCATCTCTTCCTGCTGGTGAGATTTTTCCAAACGCAAATCGAGAACGTTCATGCGCATATTCAGGACTGCCATCTTCCGATAGAAACTCTTGTGCATCCCAATAAGGCAAATCCTGAATCGTTTCGAGCGAGGGTGCTGCAACCTGGTAAATAGGTTTGAGCAACGATCGAAGTTGGGCTTCACTACCGGCAAGCTGACCAAGAATCTCAATGTATAATTGATTGCCTTTTTCGGCACCTCCATCTTTTGTGTTTACCATGAACTTTACACCGAGCTCAGCAGGTGCTTTAAAAGCAACATCTTGAAATGCGTCAAAAATTTGCTCTAGTTCACTTCTCCATTGTATACGGAACCAGGTAACGGTGGTGACAGGAAACATCTGCATGACAAACTGTGTGTGAATGCCAAAGTTGCCTCCGCCGGCACCACGCACAGCCCAAAAAACCTCCGGATTTTCATCGGCACTGGCTGTTATTATTTCTCCATTCGCCAAAACAATTCTCGTAGAAACCAGCTGATCACAGGTTAGCCCATGTTTGCGCATATTAAAGCCAATTCCTCCGCCTAATACGAGACCCGCTACCCCAACACCCTTACAGCGACCATGTGAAACAGAAACAGACGCGTCGCGGCCTGCGTTATAAACTTGCTGATTATGAACTCCTCCTTCGAGCGTTGCAAGGTTGGTAGCCGGGTCAAAATTGATGTTTGTCATTTGTGACAAGTCAATGATCAAGCCCGTTGTGCGAGAATATCCCGCATAGGAATGTCCTCCAGATCGGGGAGCGATGGGCATATTATTTTTCCGTGCCCATTTTACACAGGCCACCACGTCTTCTTCCGATTTGCAGAGAGCTATGGCTTGAGGCTCCTCCGATAAATAAGCAAGCGCATATTGAGTGTTAAGTCGTGAAAAATCAATGTCCTCTGCCATCACCAAAGAACCTTTTAGCGTTTTAGCAAGGGCTATCCAATGTCCGGTAGGGCCTACGGGATTTTTTGCTGTACAACTTTCTAAAAAAGCGGCAAATGAGGGTGCAATAGCTAGCCCGGCAGCGGCGCGCATTCCCGTTGAAATGAATCCCC
>JBKCMR010000079.1:0-14058 GCA_046300055.1 Bacteroidota bacterium | reverse complement strand
AATCATATAAATGTAACAGGGCAGGGGATAAACAAGTGTGTAGGGAGGGTTTTGACTGACTCATTTCATTAAATAGGTTTTCCATCGGCCACCTTCTGCGGCTTTCCGAATGGCATCAATATGCATATTCAACAAACGCTCAAGATATCTGCCAAGAAATAATCGATCGGCGATCTGCCCCAGCCTGCCCTGCTTCCACTCGTAATGCACCAGATCGATCAGAATCGTTCCGTTTTCGCAAGGTTTCACATATCGTTCTTGACGAAAGGAGAGAAAAGGTCCCATCGCCTGCTCCAGGATCATGCGATCAGACGGTATCATTTCAACCACCCGCAGGCGCAACAGCCGATCCCGAGAAAAATGACGGGCACGCCAGGTGATTGTTTCTCCCGCATTCAATAGTCCAAACCGAGTTCCGGCGACGGCTTCCTGATGATAATTGGACAATGCATCCCGCTGCAAGCCTACATGACGAGTCAGGTCGAAAACAACCTCAGCCGACTGCTCTATGAACGTAGTGAAATGAAGGGTCTGCATACTTCGGCAAATGTAAGAAACCGAAGCACCGGTTTTACTGAAAAGGGATCTTTGCTACACGCGCCTGCAACTGCTTGTCCCGAACCTGGATCAACAAAGGCGTATCGATCGAAGCAAATTCCGATTTCACATACCCCATTCCGATGGCCTTGCCCAAAGAGGGCGATTGTGTACCGGAGGTGACATGTCCGATCGGATGACCATTTACATCACAGATCACGTAGCCGTTACGGGGGATGCCCTTATCGATCATTTCGATGCCGACCAGTTTCCGAGCCACACCCCGCTGCTTCTGCGACTCCAGAAAATCATGGGCCATGAACGCCTCCTTATTCAGCTTCGTGATCCAACTCAATCCGGCTTCCAGCGGTGAGGTGGTATCATCGATATCGTTTCCGTACAAACAGAATCCCATCTCCATACGAAGGGTGTCACGGGCACCCAAACCGATCGGTTTGAGTCCAAGCGGACCACCCACTTCAAAAATCGCACTCCAGATCTTGTCAGCTGCACCCTCCTGATCATCAAAATAGATCTCTACCCCGCCGGCTCCGGTATAACCCGTCGCGCTGACCAACACATTCTCCACCCCGGCAAAACGCCCCTTCACAAACGTGTAATATTTCAGGTTGAGAATATCCATCTCCGTCAATGACTGTAAGATCTTGGTTGCATTAGGTCCTTGTATCGCTAACAAACCAGTCTTGTCCGAGATGTTGTGCATGTCCACCTTATCCCGATTGTGCGACTGTATCCAATTCCAGTCCTTTTCAATGTTAGAGGCATTCACCACCAACATATACACGCTATTCTCTTCAATACAATACACCAACAGATCATCCACGATGCCCCCCATATCATTGGGTAAGCAACTGTACTGTGCCATTCCTTTTTTCAGCTTGGAGGCATCGTTACTGGTCACAAATTGGATCAGATCGAGTGCCTTAGGGCCTTTCAGAATGAATTCGCCCATATGACTCACATCGAATACACCGGCATTGCGACGAACTGCCTGGTGCTCATCGTTGATGCCCGTGTAAGAAATAGGCATATTGTACCCGGCAAAAGGCGCCATCTTGGCGCCCAATGCGATGTGCTTGTCGGTAAAGGGAGTATTCTTGATGCTCATATGGCTTTTGTTGACCGCAAAGGTAACGGAAAGCCAACTTGACTAAAGCACCCGATTGCCTGCAGACAAAGAGAGATCGCCGTCTGCCTCCATGATGTAAAGTGAATCGGATTGAAACGCCCAGGATTTATTCTTCAATGCCGCATCTGTAAACCGAACGGATTTCCCCGCGGGCACCTGAACCCATAACTCTACGTGCTGACCTCTGTACTTCTCCTCCTTGCCCACAACAATGCCGGGCGCTACATCCATCATGCTGTCTTTCAAAGACACCGGATAGTCAAACTTATCTAACCGCATTTGTGCCTGCTGCGGGTTTCGACCCCATGCAAACCTGATCACTCGTACATGAAATAGCGTATCGGGACTTTTCTCAACCTTGATTTGCACGGCTGGAATCTTAAACGTATCGCGCGTGATATCAAAACCCTGTGGATCACCATTGATCCACTGCCAGGTGCCCGTGTATTCGAACGGAGGGGCAGACTGATCGATAGTCAGCGTATTCATACTGTTACTCGAAATAGTGACATCACTGACGTTTTTGACTTTGTGTTCAAAGTCCCGTATCACACTGATACCTGTCCAAAACAAGGCGATCCATCCCAATGTCCACAGAATGCCAAAACTCCATCTCAGTACCGGACTCTTCCGACGTACATGAAAAAGACGTCGGATCAGCCAAATGAACAGAAACAAAACAGGGACAATGAAAAATAAAAAGACCGTTATCCAGAATCCCCACTGCTGCATCTTACTGGTCCAGAAAAATTCTTGGGCCGGCAATGTTACAAACCCGGCAAATAAGATCGCTGCTCCTGAGACCAATAAGGCAAAGGCCACGGTTCCAAGAAACAGATAGATGAAGAATCGAATGACCGAGCCGATCGCATGCAACACATTCCGACTCGTAGAACGAACCTCAGAAAATCCTTTGCTGCGCTCGGAAAACTTTTCTGAAAGCTGCTGAGCCGTCTGCTCCACTTCGCTTCCCCAATTCGTTATTTTTCCTTCCAATCGATCAAATCCCTCTTTTACATTTTGCTTGATCCGATTCAGATCCACTTTCTCCCCGCGCATCTCCATTTTTTGATAGGTAGTCGATGCCTCTGGCAGGATGATCCACAGTATGATATAGGCCAGCACAAACGTGCCCGTCAAACTACCGAATCCGATGCTCACAAAAATGGAATCGTCGAAAACATCCAACAAACTCAGGATCATATTGACCAGAATCGGAGCGGCAAATATCAACCGCAAGTTGCGTACCGGTACGTGGAAATAGGCAGCCAACCCGCTGGCTACACCACCCAGCATTCGGTCATCCGGATTTCGATACAACCGACGAGCCGACTGACCTCGCAGAGATTGCTTGGGTAATAAAATCCACAACGCGATATAGATAAGAAAACCGGTACCGAACCCACCGAATGTAATGATGGCGAACAACAACCGCACAATGGTCGGATCGATCCCGAAATAAGAAGCGATCCCGCTACAAACACCACCTAGTATCTTGTCATCCGTATCGCGATACAACCGCTTCTGTTGATAGGTAGCTTGGGTCGGACCGGTCGGTGCATTCAGTTCATTCGCATCAGAAAAATCTTCGGGACGGCCGATCGAGGCGATCACTTCTTCTAACTCCGTTTCCGTGATCGCATCCAGTCCGCGTTGCAATTTCTCTTGCAACAATTCAGAGATACGTCCCTCGATGTCGTTCAGGATCTCCTCTTTACTTTCTTCCGAGGCGAAATGCTGACGCAACTGTTGGATATACTGTTGTAATTTCTCATAGGCCGGTTCCTCGATGGAAATAGCGCGACCGCTTAGATTGATTTGAATGATCTTCTTCATAACGCTTGATTTCGAATCTGATTAATTTATCTGCAGGGAAGCAAGGAACTGATCCCGTAATTGTACATCGGCCTTACCATTACGATCCGTATGACCATACTGAATCATATACGTACCCACGATCAGCATGCGAAGTGTTAGAAGATTGACTCCGCCTTCTTTAGCGGGTCGCTCCAATTGCATTTGCATCACCTTGGTTCCTTTATAATCCAGCATTTCATCCTTGATGAGCTTGGCATCTGCTCCCATTTGTGCCACCAGCCCATCCCGGCTTTGCTCCCAGAAAGCTGGCTCCGCTTGCATGGCGATGGCCGTACTTTCATCGAGGCCCATCGCACTCAGATCAACTTGTACCACTTGGAAAAGTGCCGAGCTGTCTGCCAAACGTAGCTGACAACGCTTCTGCTGACCCATATCTTCGATTTTGAATTTTCCAGGGAAGACGACTTGCACACGATCAAGCTTTGCAGTATCCGACTGCGCCAGCAATATGCCAGAAACAAAAACAGCAACTAGTGATAATAGAATTGACTTTTTCATGATTGGTTGGTTGTTATTATTAAATATGATGAGTTGATCGTTGCGGATCGGTGATCGATGCCACCGCGTCCGATAATTCTTTCCAAGTCCGCTCCAGTTCCACATAAGTAGCATGACCGGATTCTGTGAGCGAAAAATATTTGCGTGGGGGACCAGACGGACTCTCTACCCACCGATAAGACAATAACCCCGCATTCTTTAATCGGGTCAGCAAGGGATATAAGGTCCCCTCCAGTATCGGCAACCCCGCCCCCCGCAATTCGGCGATCAGGTCGCTGGGATAGGCCTCCCCCCTTCGGATCACCGCCAAAATGCAGTACTCCAAGGTGCCCTTCCGCATCTGACTCTGTGTGTTCTCAATATTCATACGCTTCGATTTCAAGTGCAAACATAGTATACTTTTAGTACTATGCATTACAAAGTACTAAATTTATTTTTTATGTTGGCTAAATCCGGTTGCCTGATAATGCGTTATGTCGGGAAATAACCCGACTTTTGACCGATCATGACAAAAATTACACTGTTTTTAACCGGAATCGCCCTGATTTCAGTCATTTCCGGGTGTTCATATAAATACCTCAAACTCTCCAAAAAATATTCGCCGGTCAGCTCAGATGGTCGCCCGAACTACTCCGAGTTATCTTCTTGGGCAGCTCATCCCGCTAAATGGGACCCATCCGACAGCATTCCCAAACCTCTCCGCTCCGAAAAGCCTGATCAGATGGTGGATGTCTTTTATATACACCCCACCACCCACACCTCAAAAGAAACAGCCGGTCAACTCAACGGCGACCTGAACGATGCCTACCTGAATGCCAAGACCGACTACAGCGCCATGTTGTATCAAGCCAGCGTATTCAATGCTTCCGCCCGTGTATATGCGCCGCGCTATCGGCAGGGACATATTCAACAGTTCTATGCGAGCGATACCGCCAAAGCCCGACAGGCATTCGAACTGGCGTATGCAGACATCCGCAGCGCCTTTCAGTATTATTTGGAAAAAGAAAACAACAGTCGACCCATCATCATCGCCGGTCACAGTCAAGGCGCCCTCATGTGCTCACTGCTTATGAAAGAATTCTTCGACGGAAAGCCTTTGCAAGCCAAACTCGTCGCCGCCTATGTGATCGGATGGCCCATCCGAAACGATCAGTTCACTACCATCCCACTTTGCATCACCCCCACGCAAACCGGATGCTTCTGCAGCTGGCGCACATTCAAAGAAGGATATGAACCGCCGTACAAGAAAAAAGAAAACGGGGTTTCGATCGGTGTAACCAATCCGATCAGCTGGACAACCGATACCACCTTCATTTCCCGTCAACAGAATACAGGCAGCGTATTATATAAGTACAACAAGATCTATAAGAGAACTACCGATGCCCAGATCGACGGCGGATATCTGTTCACGAAGAAACCAAAATTTCCCTGGAGCTTCCTGTACCGCACCTCTAATTACCATGCAGGTGATATCAATCTGTATTATATGAACGTGCGGGAGAACGTGCGCGTACGGGTGAATAGCTTTTGGAAGCGATGAAGCGTGAACGGTGAAATTCATCCTTCATCTTTCACCATTCAACTTTTATAGGCTTGTCCTACCACACATTTCTCGGACAACCATCCGGATACTTATTGCCGATCAGAAAACCGATCAGAAACTCATGAGTCCCTTTGCTGAAGTTATTCAGGCGCGAGGTCGTGTAGTCGTATGCGTACCCCACTTGAATATTAGAAATGTTCACGCCCAGCATACCGGCAAAACCATCCTGATGCCGATAACTCGCGCCCAGCCAGGCCAGATCACGGAACTGCAATTTGAAATTACCTTCCACTTGCACCGGGAGTGGCGAAACATATTTCACCATCAGGGAGGGGATCAGATTGAAATTTTCTCCGAGTAGCGCGCGGAATCCGGCCGTAGCAAATAAATGCGGAACCGTCTTGCCGGTCTGCGGGCGAATATATCCGTCAGAAAAGTCGATGGTTTGCGGAACGATCTGCTGCGCCGATAAGCCCACGAAATAATCTGAGGAATACAGATAGAGTCCGGCACTCATATCCAACCGCGTCTTATTCAAAATGCCCGACGTGAATACCACCGGGTCGACGGTCACATCCCCAAAATTCAATTTGGCTGCATCCAATCCGATCCGATTGATGCCCACACCCAATCCCGCCGCAAGCGTGGTATTGGTGTTCAACGGCAAATGATAGGCATAGGTTGCTTGTGCGGAGAGGGTGCTAAGCGGACCGGTAACATCCTGCACCACCTGCATGCCGATTCCATGATGCGGATCCGGCGCTTCATATTCTTCCCAATAACTTTTCCCTCTTGGATTTTCTCCAGGCGTGGGAAAAGAGGTGGGTGATGTTTTGCTGCTTTTCTTATTCAATGATCCGTGGATAGAAAAATAACTGGTAACCGGTGCATCCTGAATGCCCACCCACTGACGACGATGACTGGCCTTCAGATCCACATAGCTTTCAATGCCCGTGATCGCCGGATTGATGATATATTGATTCAGTATATACTGCGTATAATGAGGCTTTTGCTGTGCACCGGCATCGAATGCCAGAGCCAGTAATGCCGTAATTCCGATTGACCGATATACCCGCTGCAGGATCATTTTCACGTAATTCAGTTTATTTAATTTTTCAACACCTTGAACTCCGTACGTCTGTTTTTTGCACGACCTGCCGGATTGTCCTTGCCTTTGATCTTATTCGGCTCGAGCGGCAATGTCTCCCCATATCCCTTCGACTCCAGCTGTGCAGCATTCACACCGCGCGTGATCAGATAATCCACCACAGATTTCGCTCGACGATTTGATAAGTCAAGGTTATAGGCATCTGAACCGATATCATCCGTATGCGAACGGATCTCAATCACGGTGTTCGGATTAGCAGTCAACAACGAAGCCAGCGAGTCTAACACAGGGAATGAAACGGGTTGTAAAGTCGCCTTGTTGAAATCATACAGGATGTTCGGTATCTCAACAATCGTTCCCACCGGCGGAATCGGCGGCGGCAATTGACGGATACAGAATGCCCCGGCCGCAAATTCCAGCTGATCGATATCCATCTCCTCCGGCACCGGAATGACCGAAACCGTATCTGCATAACCGCTACGCTTAGCAACCAACTTAAGCGGACGCGGATCTTGTAACACGACCTGATATTCTCCGGCTGCATCGGTTTGCTTTTGGGTAATGGCACTACCCGTTGCTGCATCAAGTACCTCTACTTGTACACCCGGTACAGGCATGCGATCGGAACAAGACACCACCGTGCCCTTGATCGTGCGGGCCGGTATACGACGCTGCAAGTCGAACAGCTCCAAACAACAAGCTGCATCCCGATCCGAACTCAGAATAACATCCGAAAGAATATTCTTAGCTGTTCCGCGCGTATACATGTAAATATCATCCTTGATCGAGTTCACCGGATAGCCAAGGTTGATCGGCTCACTCCATTTATCGACCGTACCCTTACTCTGGAAAAAATCAAATCCGCCCATGCCAATGAAACCGTTGGAAGAAAAGATCAGCGATCCACTGGCTGCATGATAAAAAGGAGCCTGCTCATCATCCGCCGTATTCACCGGAGCACCCAGGTTCTTTGCCGCTCCGGGCACACCATTCTCAATAGCAGCTACCCAGATATCATATCCGCCTTTTCCACCAGGACGATTACTGGAGAAATAAAGATGTTTTCCATCGGCACTCACATGTGGTTGTTGATTGTTACTGCCTGGGGCATTGATGGATTCACCCAACAATACCGGCTGCGTCCACTCACCACCATCCTTCTTTGCCGTATAGATCGTAGTAGCTTTTTTATCCCCTTTCAAAGACCATCCGGTAAAAAACATCGTCTTCCCGTCGGGCATCATGGCAACGGCCGCCTGATGCATCTCTCCTGCTTGTGGCAGGTAAACCGGACGAACGATCGCCGTATCCTTATCGCGCTGATACACGGCCTGAAAAACTCGATTCACATATTGTTTGCCTTTTGCATCCGGATCAAGTGATCGCGTTGAGGTAAAGAACAAGGTATTGTTATCGATCCAAACGGGCGCATAACTGGCTCCCTGCATGTTTAGCCGATAGCGAGATTTCTTGAGGGTGTAATACTGCAGCCCTTTCTTCTTCATTTCCGATTGAACAAAAGCTAAATTTTTCACCTCCCGATGAGCGCTTTTACGATAGGTATCATCTACTTGATAATCGGATAAAAAGCCCTGAAATGCTTTTGCGGCATCTTCATACTTCCCCAACGCACGCAATTGCTGTCCATAATAATAACCGGCTAATGGCTGCGTTTTCGTTTTTGAATCGATCACCTCTTTATAGATCGGTGCTGCCTTGGAGGGATAATTGAGATGGCGATAACACTCCGCCATCCGGAATTTTACCTCCATCGGATCGAACGCATTCTTCGAGGACTTGCTTTTAGATTTTTGAGGCGCATAGGGATTGTACTCCTCCATCTGTTTGGCTCCGGGACCCGCCAGGTATTTTTCATAATACTCCACCGCAGAGGCATAATCGCCCTTGCGATAGTAATCATTTGCACCGTTCAGGTAATCGACCACGAACTGAGCAGTGGCGCTGAACAGGCAGGCCATCGAACCGAAAACTAGAATAATTTTTTTCATATGCAGGTTTTGCAAGAGAGTAATAGGTTAGAGTCGGGGACAAACAAATTCCACTTCAGGCGTTTTGGTAGACTTGCGACCGATGATGGATAAGGAGATCTCAAAACTGTTGGCGCCATTCACCAGCTTACCCAGATCTGAGGTATTGATGTCATAACTGGCCCCCAGCATCATATTCCGATACGTGAAACCAAAGAAAGGGGCAAGTGCATCCTGAAAGCGATAGTTGGCGCCGATCAATACGTTTACATCCGATGTAGCCTTATACTGACCATACGCACCAACCATCTTCTCTGTCGCCGTTCCCTGTTTCAGATACAAGAGATTCGGCGTTAAACTGAACTGATCGTTGATCGCAATGCGTACCCCGCCGTGAAACGTATACCGCATCGGAAAGCGTGCATCGCCTGTTGCACCGAACTTGTCATCGGGCTGGGTCAAGTGAGAAACGGAAAGTCCGCCGTACAAATTCGCTTTCTGACCCGGCTTGGCATCGAAATACAAAACACCCGCTCCGATATCGAAGGCGGATGCAGCGGTACGACTCAGTACTTCATTTGAAGGATTTCCCGGATTGTATCCGAACACCGGATTCCACTGCGAGCCGAATGTCATCTTGCTCTGATCGAAGCGACGTTGGATCATGCCCGCTTGCAAACCGAACGTGAGTCTCTTGGTGAGCCCCGGACCGAATTTCACTCCGGTATAAGAAACACTCCCATAAGCGGTCGTATATCCATATCCGCCGTCCCCCGCGGTTTGCTTCAACACACTGGCACCCACATTGATGTTTTTACCGGTGACAAACTCACCCGTTACTCCATACGTAGTGAAAGGCGTAGTGATCGAACCCCACTGCGAACGATACACGCCGGAAACGCGGTATTGTCCGTCAAATACACCCGTCAGTGCCGGATTCAACCAGGACGGATAAACATAATACTGAGAGAAATGCGGATCAACCTGTGCCACCGTTGATCCGGCCACAAATAGAGCCAGCAAGGGCAGCAGTTTGCGTGGAGTTCGAATGCTCATCGGGAAAGTTTTGGTCATATAAAAAATTGATCCTCGCTTATCGGAGAATGGTCACCGATCCGCTAAGGGGTTTGAAGCCATTTTTAAGTTGAACAATGTAATAATACGTGCCCGCCGGAAGCGCTTGCCCATTGCGGGTACCGTTCCAAGGGGTATTGTATCCGATCGAATAAAAAACCTGCTGACCGTACCGATTGAAAACCTCCACGGTAGAACCGGGATAATCAGCCAGATTCGGGATGTTCCAAACATCATGGATACCATCTCCATTAGGTGAAAACACATTTGGCACCGTTACCAACTTCAGGATCTTGACCGTCATCTGATCAGAAGCTCGACAACCAAAATCACCGATAGCCGTTAACGTATACGTTTGATCCTGCACCGCTGTAAGCACCGGATTCAATACAGTAGGATCGCTCAACCCAAAGGGAGGGCTCCATTGGAATAAGAGCGTGGGTGAATTCGCTGTGGCACGTAAGGTCAACTGTGTTCCCTGCTGCACCACATAGTTGATGCCGGCATCGATCACCGGTTGTAGATGCACGATCACTGGAACCGCGAACGGATCGGATACACATCCTGCTGTATTGGTAACAGTCAGCGTAACATTATAATTACCGGGCAATGTATAGCGCTTGACAGGATTGGTAGCCGTAGAAGTTGTACCATCACCGAAATTCCAATTCCAGTTTTGCATGGTGCCGGTGAATGCCGAACTCTGATCGGTGAATTGATTATCTGCACCCTGGCAGATCTCGGCCGGACTGACACGGAAAGAAGCAGTAGGCTTTTGAACGAAGTTGTTCATCGTCTTCGTTATCGAGTGCGTACATCCCGCTGCTGAAGTCGCCACCAAGGTGACAGGATAGTTGCCGATAGAGGGGTATACATTCGACGGATTCGTTTGAGTGGATGTATTTCCATCACCGAAACTCCACTGATAACTCAGGGTTCCGCCACCGGCAATCGAGCTTTGATTGGTGAAATTGGTAGCGCCACCTGGCATACATACCGCTGTTGTCGGCAGGGCAAAATCCGCAACGGGTAATGCATTGATGGTGACCGGCCGTGTTGTAAAAAGACTGATACAACCATTATTGCTGGTAGTGGTCAGTTGTACCGTGTATGATCCGGCGGGCGTGTAATTGACGTTGAAGGGATTGCCGTTCGTATTCACAGGCGTTTGGCTATTGCCCAAGTCCCAACTCCAGGTAGTGATGCTTCCCGAGGATACTGTTGCAGTTGAGGTGATGGTGATCGGCTGACCCACGCAAACACCACCATTTCCGGAGAGCGTGAATGTGGATGTGGGTCTCGGATAAACTTGGATACTAGAAGTGATGGTAGCCACACAACCTCCGGTACTCGTGTAGGTGTAGGTGATGGTATGTGTACCCGGACCAGCAGCACCCGGATCGAACTGGCCGGCCGCACTGGTGCCCGGACCACTATACACACCCGTACCTGTTACTCCATTGGTAACAGTAGCATTTGCGAGCGAGAACGGTGCAATGTTTTCACATACCGGGTTGAGCGCTGCATAACTCAGGGCAGGCGTCACTTTGAATGTGGCTTGAATCGTGGTATCCTTGAAACATCCATTGGCAGTAGTCGCTTCCAGTTTGATCGAATAGTTCCCTTCCAAATAATTGTGTGTGGGATTTTGAAGCGTAGACGTGTTCGGATTCGATCCATTCGCATTGGGATCACCAAAATTCCACAGCCAAGTAGCAGACTGGCCATCCGGAACATTCGTCGTGTTGACAAATGAAACCGTTCCACTTATCTGCAAGCAACCGGCAGCCGGCAATGTGAAATTCGTACGCGGACGCGCATGCACTAAAATGGTCTGCGTGATCGAGTCGGCACAACCACCCGCCGAAGTAAATACATATTTGATCGTATGCGTACCGTAACCCGCAAGTGCTGGATTGAATTGTCCGGCAGCGTTTGTACCCGGTCCGCTATATACACCCGCTCCGGTAACACCATTGGTTACTGTAGCACTGGCAATGGAAAATGCAGGAGCATTCTCACAAACAGCATTCAGCGCCGCATAGCTCAGCGATGGTTTCACTTTGAACGTTGCCTGTATCGTGGTGTCTTTATAACAACCATTGGCCGTTGTCGCTTCCAATTTGATCGAATAGGTTCCATCGCCATAATTATGAGATGGGTTTTGTAGTGTAGAAGTATTCGGATTCGATCCGCTCGCATTCGGATCACCGAAGTTCCAAAGCCAGGTTACACCCTGTCCGTCGGGAATATTCGTTGTATTGGTGAACGTAACCAATCCGCCCACAGGCAAACAACCGCCGGCAGGGATCGTGAAGTTGGTACGCGGGCGTGCATGGACCAATATGGTTTGCGTTACTGAGTCAGCACAACCGGCAGCCGATGTAAATACATATTTGATTGTATGTGTACCATATCCGGCTAAAGCAGGATTGAATTGTCCGGCTGCTGTCGTACCCGATCCGCTGTAAACTCCTGTACCAGTAACTCCATTCGTGACGTTTGCAGAGGCGATGGAGAATGCCGGTGCGTTTTCACAAACAGCATTTAAGGCAGTGTAGGTGATGGCCGGTTTCAGATTAAAAGTCAGCTGCTGTATACTGGTATCTACACAACCATTGATGGTAGTAGCCCAGAACTTGATCGTATAAGTTCCTTGTTGGTAACTATGAGAAGGGGTTTGCAGCGTGGATGTATTCGGATTGGATCCGTTCGCATTGGGGTCGCCGAAATTCCAATTGTAACCCGAGAAGGTTTGTGCATCCGGTGTAGAAGCTGTTCCGGTGAATTGAACCACTCCGGCGGGCGATAGGCAGCCAGAGGCATTGTTGGTGAAGTTCACGGTCGGCTTATGGAACACCGTTACGGTGCGTGTAACGGTATCAGAGACGCAGGTTGCGCTGGATTTGGTCACGTGCTTGATCGTGTAAGTACCCGCAACCGGATAGGTATATGTAATAGTCGGACCTGTAGTTACCGTTTGTGTTACGCCGTTTCCAAAATCCCAATACCAAGAATTCACCGCGATCGAGGCGCTGGAGGTATCAACAAGCGTAAAGGAAGTACCTACACAGAGTTGACTCGGGTTCACTCTGAATTCAGCCGGCGGCTTATCATATACGGTGATCCGCTTCAGTGTGTCAGAAGCGCATCCATCTGCCGTAACAACCGACAACCGAATATCATTGATTCCCGGGGGAAGCAGGCGAACCTGGTTTTGTCCGTTTGCCGTCACACCACCGGGGAATGTCCAGTTGAACGTTTGCACATTGTATCCGTTGGGTGTCGGTGAGCTTCCGGTAAAGTTTACAGCATCCAACGTACATCCCGAGTGTGTATAAGTGAAATCAGCCTTCGGCTTGGCCTTTACAATGATGGCTATCGAAAGATCGTCGCGATTGTAACAATTCTCAATGTTCGGGTTATAGGCCTTTATCGGAATATTGAAAGTATCCACGCCATTGAACACATAGGTGCCCGGCAGCTCATATTGAAAATAAGGAACACCGTTAACCAAAGTAGTTGCGGTAGCTACCGGATTATTCAGTATCACATCGGTATTCGGGGTGATGCTGCTGCCCAAAGCACTCAGCAGCACATCCAGCTTAGTAGGTTGATACGCCATCAACACAGAAAGCTTGATGGGTGTACCCTGACAAGTAAAGAGGTGCACTGGCGTATTCGGGTCGGGCGTGTTTTGTAATTGACTGAGCGCACTAAGGTTATTCAGATACGCACCACCGTTATAAGCATAGCTCTCCGCGCCACCCAGCCCGTAGGTGATAGCTGTGAACGTAGAGTCACTCGTCACAACGCACTGCGCCTGTGCTGAAGGCCATCCTCTTACCACCACCGAATAACCCGGACGGTTCGGATGGGCATATACATGATTAAACGTGGAAGAACCATCGATGCGAAGCGATGAAACACCATTGGTCGGTATGATGATGGTGACATAATTCACAACGATAGACTGTCGATTATTTCGATAAAATCCGATCCGCTTGATCGATTGTTCCAGCGGACTCAAATACACCATTTCGGGATCACCCTGACTGCCTGGGTTACAAGTTGCCGATCCGGACATAAACTGCGCCACTGCAATGGGCTTATCGGCTTCGATGACATCAGCCGTATTACTGGTGAACTGATAGATGCCATTCACGGCACCGGTGAGTACTACGCCGTTTCGTTTCACCACGGTGCCAGCTTCTTTCACAGCAATCTTATATACGGAGGTCATGAAGACAGAAGCATTGATCGCCGTTGCAGAGTTTGCCGT
>JBKCMR010000078.1:0-1047 GCA_046300055.1 Bacteroidota bacterium | reverse complement strand
GGGAAGGATATGAGCTCACGGTGGGACAGCCACAGGTGATCGTGAAAGACATTGATGGCGTGAGGTCTGAGCCCTATGAGACCGTGGTAGTGGATGTGCCGGAAGAGTTCGCTTCAAAAGTGATCGATCTGGTCAGCCGTCGCAAAGGTGAGATGCTGGTGATGGAGACGAAAGGCAGTATGCAGCACTTGGAATTCGATATTCCTTCACGCGGACTGATCGGCTTGCGTACACAAATGCTCACCGCCACAACCGGTGAGGCCGTGATGGCCCATCGTTTCCGTGAATACAAGGGCTGGAAAGGTCACATTCCCTGACGTAATAACGGGGTGTTAGTTTCTAAATTCCAGGAGCGTTCGACAGGATACTCTATTGATAAATTACAGGACCGCGGTACGTTCTTCGTCGAGCCGGGTGAAGAGGTGTATGCCGGACAAATCGTGGCGGAAAACATCAAACCGGGAGACCTGGTGGTGAACGTTACCGAAGCCAAGAAGTTGACCAACCACCGCGCTAGTGGAAGTGATGATGCTACCCGTATCGCACCAAAAACGTTGATGACCCTGGAAGAGTGTATGGAATATATTCAACAGGATGAGTGCATCGAGGTTACACCGAACTTTATCCGCATGCGGAAGGTTATACTGAACGAGGACGAGCGTAAGAAAGATCAGAAGCGAATGGAACTGGCTTAATTAGTTGAGCGGGTTGAGGTACTTGAGAAAGTTTAGATGATTGATATGAAGAGGATCGCGTTCATATTATTGATCAGTTTGACAACTGCATGGCAGGCCGTTGCTCAGTGTTCGGTTTGCACGAAAACGGCGCAACAATTAGGCGAAAAGCCAGCAGAGGGGATGAATACCGGTATTCTCTATCTCGCCTTTATGCCGCTCGCCATCATCGGCTTTTTAGCATACAAATGGTGGAAGTCGGAGCAGGAAAACGATCAGCCGGCATAGTTACTGAACCAGCTATACAAATTGAAATCTTTTGCCAGCATCGCCTCGTTCAGCGATGCTTTCATTTTTACGGCATCCAGTTTAC
>JBKCMR010000077.1:0-1051 GCA_046300055.1 Bacteroidota bacterium | reverse complement strand
GACTTACCCTGACCGGTAGCACCCGCCATCAACAAGTGCGGCATGGCAGCAAGATCTACGATGAAATTTTCATTGTCGATCCGCTTACCGATCGCGATCGGCAAGCTGTGGCTGCTGTTCTGAAAACGCTCACTGCTGAGTAAGGTCTTCATGCTAACCACCGTCTTTTTCACATTGGGCACCTCGATACCGATAGTCCCCTTCCCGGGTATGGGTGCAATGATGCGGATGCCCAAAGCTGCCAGGCTCAGGGCGATATCATCTTCCAGGTTCTTGATCTTGGAGATACGCACCCCGGCGGCAGGTACGATTTCGTACAGCGTAACGGTCGGACCAACGGTAGCACTGATCTTCTGGATCTCGATCGAATAGTTGCGAAGCGTGGCAATGATTTGGTTCTTATTATTCTCTAGCTCATTATTATCCTGAATGATCTTCTCACTGCCATGTTGCTCCAGCAAGTCAAGCGAAGGATACTTGTAATCCCTAAGATCCAAAGTAGGTTCGTAGGGTTTTAATTCTTCCTTAGCGACTTCAATGATTTCTTCTTCGACCGGATCAGGAACGGTTTTGATCTCAAGCGCCAACTCATTCTCATTATTGTCGATCGGATCCATATCTTCCTCTATCCCCTGACCTGTCGTTAAAACATCTTGCATCCCACTTGACATTCCGGTTGGAAGAGTAAAGGATACGTGTGGATTCAATTCGATGGGTTTCGGTTCCTCGGAAATCTCAACAACCGCTTCAGGAACCTCCTCGTCGTCTTCTTTTTCAATGAGCTTCATGTTCATCACGGGTTCCTCTTCAACGGGGAATTGAACCACTACAGGCCCTTCCTGTTGCTGATACATTTCGTTGACGGTCATCCCGGCCGTAGTCAGCGGTGCAACTACTGCAGACTCCTCCTTTTCCGTTTCTTCGCTGTCTGGCAACAGATCATCCGTTTCCGTGAGTTCATCTGCCGTTTCTTTTTCTTCCTTTACCGGCCATTTAAGCTGAGGGTTGAATTGCCAGATCAGGTAGGCAATCAAGGAAACAAATAAAAGCG
>JBKCMR010000076.1:0-20054 GCA_046300055.1 Bacteroidota bacterium | reverse complement strand
ATATCGGTCTGGGTTATAACATAGTGGAAGATGTGTTCAGCCAGGTAAGAACCCTAAAAGAAGCTGGAAGAACCGAGTTGACTTGGGAGAATATCAGCGACAGAAAGGAATGGGAGGCCAGTATGTGGTCGGGGTGGACCTTCTTCAAAAAATGGAAAATAAATGCCAGCACCAGTTATACCTACAATTTGTATGGCGTATTCGATCGGACGGTTCGTCGATTCAGGAACGGCGGATCATTCACCTCCACACTGGGTACGAGTTATTTGCCGACCGATCGGCTGACTTTCACTGGTCAATTCAATTTGAACCGTTTTGCTACCCCACAAGGATTTGCCAGGTGGAACATGAGTTTGAACCTGGGATCTCAAGTTAAACTGCTGAAGAAGCGTATGACCATCTCATTGAATGCGATCGATCCGGTGACGGATCAGAGGAGATACACCTTCACGTACGGACCGAATTTTTCATTGGAAAATTTCAGTCGAACCCGAACGCGGAATTACCGACTGTCCCTGGCGTGGTTGATTCAGCCGAAGCCTAAGACACCGATCAAGACGGCTCGCTAATCGCAAGGGAAGGCATACGCTTGGCTAGCCATGATCGTCCGGCCGGAAGTATCCAATCCTGTTTCAATTCTTGCAAGGTGCTCACCAGATTATTGAAGTAGAGCGTAGCCGGACCAATAAATCCATGATCGATGGCATACGTCAACTGGGAAAGTGGTAGTAATTGGATCTTGTCTTTGATCAAAAAAGCCAACGTAGTCCGATCCATCAATTGCACTCCATATTCCTTTTCTACAGTTTGTATGAACCGTACCGAGGAGTCTGTGCTGCATCCACTAACAGTGGTGAGGGTTTCATCCGCGATCAGAATAATGAATTGTCCGAAAAACAAATAAGCGGCGGCCTTCACATTAGCTCCATGGCTGGTCCATTCCTTTGCAAATTGTGCCAACTCCTGTTCCAATTGGAGGGCTTCCGAGATGGAGAAGACTCGGTTCGATTGATAGATCCATACTCTGGAACGATCGGAAAGAGTGGGATCAATCAGGTGTTGAAAATCCAGGTTCATAGCGTCTGATTGAGTGATGCCTCTACCAGTTCTGCAATGTCAAGTACCTGCACGTCCGACTCTCGCTCAGCTAGTTTGACTCCATCGCTCATCATCGTATTGCAAAAAGGGCAGGCCGCTGCAATGATGTTGGCCTTGGTGTCAAGCGCTTCTTGCGTTCGATCGATGTTTATGCGTGTTTGTCCGGGTTCTTCCTCTTTGAACATCTGTGCACCACCGGCACCGCAACAGCTTCCTTTCGATCGGCAGCGTTTCATTTCCACCAGTTCTACATCCAGTGCTTCGAGAACTTTTCGTGGTGCTTCATATATATTATTGGCTCTGCCGAGATAGCAGCTGTCGTGGTAGGTAATGCGTTTGCCTTTGAACGCACCGCCTTCTTGGAGTTTGATCCGCCCTTCATCGATCAGTTGCTGAATGAAAACGGTGTGATGGATCACGTCATAGTTTCCGCCGAGGGGGGGATACTCATTTTTCAGGGTATTGAAACAATGCGGACAAGCGGTAACGATCTTCTTAATGTTATAGCCATTCAGGATCTGGATATTCTGATAGGCCATCATCTGAAATAGAAACTCATTTCCGGCTCTGCGGACGGGGTCACCTGTGCACATTTCTTCCTTTCCCAATACGGCAAAGGGGATATCTAGTTTCTGCAAGATGCGGGCAAAGGCTTGTGTGATTCGTTGGGCCCGTTGATCGAAACTACCTGAGCAGCCCACCCAGAACAATACTTCCGGTTCTTTCCCTTCTGCGGCCCAGTCGGCCATGGTTTTAATAGGTGGGAGCGACATTGCTTTTGGCTTTTATGAGTTCAAAAATAAACTAATTCAGGCGCCTCCGATGAACCCGTGTTATTTTTGCGTATGCCGATTCGTAAACCAGGTTGGATGCATTGGGAAAAATGGCCCTTCAAGCTGATCTATTTCCCGTTAACCCCTGTTTGGCTTTGGTATTGTTTACGCAGTCGATCCTTCTGGTGGTTCAGCTCTTCCAATCCCACGATCACCTTCGGGGGGATGGAAGGAGAGGGGAAGCGGGAGATGTACGACCAATTACCGGCTGATACCTATCCCAAAACTATTTATGTTGATCCTAAGTTGCCTGAATCGGAGCTGATCGAGCAGGTTCTGCAAGCGGGATTCAGTTATCCGTTTGTGGTGAAGCCCGATGTGGGGATGAAGGGACTTTGGTTCGAGCGCATCGACGGACCCAATCAATTGATCCGTTACCACAAAGTCGTTCCGGTCGAATATGTGATCCAAGAGTGGGTCGATTGGCCTATTGAACTCAGCGTTTTTTATTATCGGCACCCGGAAGCAGCACAGGGACAGATTACCGGATTTATACACAAAACGTTATTGCAGGTGCAAGGGGATGGGCAATCAACGCTAATAGAACTTATCCGTAATCACCCCAAGGCCTCTGGCCGGATCGAGGAACTTTCCCGGATACATGCTGCTCGGTTTGAGGAAGTGATTCCAGCTGAAGAAGTATATCTTTTATCCTATGCCGCCAATCACAACCGGGGTGCGTTCTTCTATAATTTATCGGAACGGATACACGATGGCATGCTCGAGCGCTTCGATGCCTGGAGCAAGCATACGAGTTTTTATTACGGACGTTATGACCTGAAGGTTCGATCGATCGACGAATTCTGTTCGGGTGGCGCCTGCTCGATCCTGGAATTCAATGGATGCGGGGCCGAACCCAATCATATTTACGACTGTGGCATGGGATTGTTTGATGCTTATGGAGTCATCCTGCAACATTGGAAAGCCCTTTTCGCAATCAGTCGTTATAATCATCAGCGCGGACATCGTCATTGGGGCTTTTGGAAAGGGTTGAAATTCTTGCGGGAATCTGGACGACATTTTCAACAGCTCGAAGCTGCCCAACGTCCGACGTTGTAACTTTATCCGATGCCTCGTTTTTTAAAAGTATTTCTGGCCGGACTCATCGTGAGTTTTTTAGGGTCATTGCCATTGGGCACAACGAACGTAGCGGCCATGCAGCTATCCATCGACAGAGGCATGTTGGCAGCCATTTACTTTTCCATTGGATCCCTGACTGTTGAATTGATCTATGTTCGATTGTCATTGTTTGCAGTCGATTGGCTGCATCGGAATAAAACAGTTATGCGTTATCTCAATGCGATCACCTTACTGATACTGTTGTTATTGACTTATGAGAGCTTTCAGTCGGCGCTTCATCCGGCCAAAGCATCACCCATTGCTATCAGTCAAGTGCTCCCGCCGCTTTTCTTCGGTATGTTTCTATGTTCCATCAGTACCGCACAAATTCCGTTTTGGCTTGGATGGTCTACTATCTTGATGGAGAAGAAAATACTTTATCCGAACGGCGGCACCTATTGGGAGTACTTATTGGGTATCGGCATCGGCACTTTTCTGGCCAATGGCATCTTTATTTACGGGGGACAATTAGCCGGTAAGGGATTTCAGAACAACCCATCCCTTCTGCATTGGGTGATCGGTAGTTTTTATTTGGGAACTGCTATTTGGCAAGTATGGAGAATGATTCGCTCTTCTCGGTTGAATCAGCCAAAAGATGCAGCTTGATCAATTTCCAGACTTCGTCCACACATCTCTATCATCCGGCGCAAATTTCCACGGCGCAAAATTATTCTCCACGTTACCGAACATGCCTGTCCATTCAGCGGGTGCATTGCTTTCTTCCATCACTAGGTAACGACGCATTTGCAAGATGATATCCATCGGATTGATGCTGACGGGACATTCCTCCACACAGGCCTGACAGGTTGTACAAGCCCTCAATTCTTCAACACTGATATAATCGTGTAGTAAGGATTTTCCATCATTCTCACGTTGATCGATCGGCAGTTTGGCCAGGTCTTCCATGCGATCGCGCGTGCGCATCATGATGCGTCGGGGCGATAAGAGTTTACCGGTTTGCTGAGCCGGACAAGCAGCCGAACAGCGGCCACACTCCGTACAACTGAACGCATCCAGTAGATTTTTCTGCCCCAGATCCTGTACATCTTTGGCGCCGAACCTTCCCGGTGGAGGAACTGTGCCCGCATTGTTTGCAGCAGCCGGATCCATCGCCAGCAATACTTCTTGCTGAATGGAAGGCATATTGGTCATCTTCCCTTTTGGCTCGAGCGGTGCATAATATGCATTCGGGAAGGCAAATAAAATATGCAGGTGCTTGGAGTATGGCAGGTAATTCAAGAAGGCTATTATACCTATGATATGAAGCCACCAGCAACTGCGCTCCAGCAGGATCAGCGAGTTATCACTCATTCCATTCAACAGCGGATGTAGATAGGAGGAGATAATAAACGGACCAGTGGTTGCTTCTGCATAATGTCCGACGTTTCTGGATTGAAGTAAGGTGTCGGAGGCATTCATAAAAAGAAAAAGACTCATCAAAACGACTTCAGTTATCAAAATCAAGTTTGCATCACTGGAAGGCCATCCTTTTAGGTCAGCAGAACGTAAGCGAGCGATGTTCATTCCATTTCTGCGTATGAAAAAGAATACGCAGGCGATCAGTACGCCCAGTGCCAGCCATTCAAAACTGTTGATCAGGATCGGGTAAAGATCACCCAATGGATTTAGGAAGAGCCTATGTGCACCGGTGATCCCGTCCAGCACGATCTCCAGTACCTCTATATTGATGATGATGAAGCCGACATAGATGATCAAGTGCAGCAAAGCGACGGGGACATTTCGAAACATTTTTTGTTGTCCGAGCGCCAAGCGAAATACTTGCGCCCATCTTCGTCCGGGTTGATCGGTGGGTAGGTCGGGGCGTCCTTTCGAAATCGAATTTAGGATGCTTCGAATGCGTTTGGCGAATAAATAGGAGCCAGCGCCAAGCAACAGCAGAAAAACAAGTTGAGCGATCCAGGTCATAGGTTGGTCAGTATAGTAAAACGAAATTAAGGATTAGAAGTACAGGGGGCGTAGCTTCCATTTTCCAGCTTGGTATTCCAGCGTGGGAAGCGGGCATTTGAATGCATTCAGGGTGAAAAGAACCACACGCATCCATTTCTTTTTGGTGGGGATTTTCGTGAAATCAATATCCGGCGACAGATACCATTGTCTTTGTCGGGGTATATCGCTTCTGTCGAAGATCGTATTCCCATTTGCGTCTTTTTTGACGTTTGATTCACCTCCCCATAAACCGGAGGCTCCGGTGCCCACGGCCAGACAGAGCCAAGGAGGGAGATTCGAGTTTTTGAAAAAGGAGCCGATGCGGAAACTGGCCCAATAGGTTTGTGCGTTGTAGTCTTTCAGCATGCGGGTCGACCATCTTTCCCCGAAAAGTTCGATGCTTCGTTGCTGCAGATCCGGCTCGTTGTATCGGGTGGGATGAAAGGAAAATTTGATCTGTATGCGTTGTTCATCCCAAGCCAATTCTTGTCCGATAAGTAAAGCACTGCCCATCAAATTAGCTCCAACATCGCCCCAGCTCCAGCCCCAATCGGCACTTCTTCCATCCATGTACTCGATCAGCGTTTGAAAAGCAGTACCGGCCAACCCTCCGACCCCAATACGCGTTTTTTTGGAGGCCCCAGCCCATCGAAACAACTCCATGCTGGTTTTCCCCTGTATGTAGGTTCCATAAATGTGCCCGAACTTATCCATTTGCTTCCACTCTCCCCAGTCATTGAATACATGCCATTCCCGCTTGGGGTATTGGCTATACCAGGTTTGATTCAAGGCGACAAAGGCACCACCATAAGCAGCTGCCTGTATAGAACTTGCCCAGATCATTCGGTTTTTGTGGGTAGTCGTGTCTGTAAAAGTGGAGTCCGATAAAGTAGAATCAAACGCTTGCCCGGCCAAAAGGCACGGCATTAATAGACATGCGATAAGTATGAAGCGGGGCATGCCCTAAAGGTATTCAATCAGGTTCGCAAGGCTTATTGGATTTGGTTATTTTCGGGCAAATTTCAAGTATGAACGAGCTGATACAGAAGCGGGTTGAGTTGTGGTTATCAGATCAATTTGATGCGCAAACCCGCGAGGAAGTAAAACAGTTACAGCAAAACGACCCTGCTGCATTGGCGGACGCTTTTTACAGAACGTTGGAGTTTGGCACCGGCGGATTGCGGGGGTTGATGGGAGCGGGTACCAACCGTATGAATAAATACACCGTGGGAATGGCCACGCAGGGATATGCGAATTATTTGAACCAGTGTTTTCCGAATGGGGTAAAGGTTGCCATTGCCCATGATAGCCGAAACAACAGCCGCTTCTTTGCAGAAACGGCCGCACAGGTTTTTGCGGCTAATGGTATTGATGTGTATCTGTTCGCCGACATGCGTCCGACCCCGGAGCTTTCATTTGCCATTCGTCAGTTGGGTTGCCAGGGCGGAGTGGTCTGCACCGCTTCACACAATCCAAAAGAATACAACGGATATAAAGCTTATTGGGATGACGGCTCACAGCTGGTGCCTCCGCATGATAAGAATGTGATCTTTGAAGTGGAAAAGATCGAAAACGTCAACGATGTGAAATGGTCGGGCGGGGCACATCGCATTCATGCACTCGGTTTGGAGATGGATCATGCCTACATCAACATGGTCAAGGGACTAAGCATCTATCCGGATATCATCCAACAACAATCCGATCTCAAAATCGTGTATACGCCGATCCACGGCACCGGGATCAAGTTGGTGCCAGATGTATTGAAAGCATTCGGTTTCAACAACGTGCACATCGTTTCGGAACAGGCCATTCCCGATGGAAATTTTCCGACGGTTGAATATCCGAATCCGGAAGAATCAGAGGCCATGAGTTACGGCTTGAAGCTCGCTAAGGATTTGGATGCGGATATCCTCTGTGGAACCGACCCCGATGCCGACCGTTTGGCGATCGGCGTACGAAACGACAAAGGGGAGTGGGTATTGATGAATGGAAACCAAACCGCGGTATTGGCATTTAATTATCTCATTGAAGCGAGAAAGAATAAAGGAATCGCCCAACTCAATGACATGGTGATCACCACGATCGTGACGACGCCGATGATCGATGTGATCGCTAAAAAAAATCAAGTTGGATGTTATCGGGTACTGACCGGTTTTAAATGGATCGCCGATCTGATTCGTCAAAAAGAAGGGCAGGAGCAATACATCATTGGGGGGGAAGAAAGCTTTGGTCTGATGATCGGAGATAAGATCCGAGATAAAGACGGTGTTAGCGCCTTGGCGTTACTATGTGAAATGGCAGCTGTAGAACGATCCAAAGGAAGGAGTTTGTACCAGAAGCTGATCGACTTGTACGTAGAGTATGGACTTTATAAAGAAAAACTCATCTCCATCACCAAGAAAGGAATGGATGGTCAAGCACAGATCGCAGCCATGATGAATGGTTACAGGGAAGCTTCTCCGGCTCAGATCAATGGGGTGGATGTGCTTCGGACCTATGATTATCAACTGCAGCAATGTAAAGATCTGCGAAGCGGTGTCAGTACGCCCTTATCCCTTCCTGCATCAAACGTATTGATCTTTGAACTGGCAGATGGTAGTCTCATTGCTGCCCGCCCAAGCGGTACCGAACCAAAGATCAAGTTTTACTTCAGTGTACACGCTGAGCTGCCACAGGCTTCGGATCATGATGCAGTTGATGCCCTTCTGGAGGAGCGCATTCAGGGAATTATCGCGGATATGAAATTGAACGGATAAGCAATGCGCAGACCAACAGAGGACACCCTTCGACATCAAGGGTTGAGAAATAAATTGATCGCTCAGTTGGAAGCCAAGGGAATCAAGGACCCGCAGGTTTTAGCGGCTATGGGCAAAGTGCCTCGTCATTTTTTTCTGGATATCGGTTTTGATGAACTGGCCTATACCGATCGATCATTCCCGATCGAGGCCGGTCAAACCATTTCTCATCCGTATACTGTTGCCTATCAGACGGAGTTGTTGCAAGTAAGTAAATGGAGTAAGGTATTGGAAGTGGGTACAGGAAGCGGATACCAGGCTGCGGTGCTGGCGGAGATGGGTGCACAGGTCTTCACCATTGAGCGTCAATCAGAGTTATTTGAGCAGCGAAAGAAATTCAAATGGTTGATGGATACATACCGGCTTATCAAGTTTTTTTATGGGGATGGCTATGCCGGTCAGCCTACGTTCGCTCCTTTTGATCGGATCTTGATCACAGCCGGCGCGCCAGCTGTACCGGAGGGGTTGATTCCACAACTTAAAGTAGGTGGCGTATTGGTTGTTCCAGTAGGAGAGGGTGATGCGCAGCGGATGCACCGCATCGTACGGGTCTCAGCATCTGAAATAAAGCAAGAAGTTTTTGATGAATTCAGTTTCGTACCGATGCTAAAGGGAAAGTCCTGACCGCTGGTACATTCCTTTTCTTACCTTGTGGGTCATAATTTTTTTATGCGATACTTCCTTGCCATTCTTTTTTCGGCCCTAACGGCCGGTTTGATCTACCTTCTTGATCATCCACTCGGCGCCTTGCCACCCCTTGGGCCATTACTCGGACCGCAGCATGGATTTTGGCAGAATGCGGAATCAAAAGACCATGACTTCGGTGGGTCTTTATCACTTGCCGGATTGAAAGGTAAAGTTGAGGTTCAACTGGACGATCGATTGGTCCCGCATGTATTCGCCGAAAATGATGAAGATCTCTACTTCGTACAAGGATACTTGCATGCACGTTTCAGGTTGTTTCAGATCGATCTGCAAACCCGAGCCGCGGAAGGACGGGCCAGTGAGTTCGCTGGTGAAAAAGCCATCCGGTTCGATCGGGAACAACGCCGGTTGGGGATGCGATTTGCGGCAGAGAATGCATTGGCAGAAGTTGAAAAAGATCCGGAATCTAAATTGGTTTTCGATGCCTATACACGTGGCGTTAATGCCTACATTGACGGACTGACGCAAGCCGAGTTACCATTGGAATATAAATTGTTAGGTGTACAGCCTGAGCGTTGGAGCAATATTCGCTCGGCGCTGCTGCTGAAAATGATGGCCCGCAATCTCTCCAGCGGTACCGAGATCGATCTCTCTTTAACCAATGCCAAATCTGTCTTTTTGCCGGATGAATTGAAAAAATTATATCCGCAGGTGCATGATTCACTTATGCCGATCATTCCGGCCGGTACCCCTTTTGCCGAACCCGGTATCACGCCGGTTCGCCCGGCTAGCGCAGACTCCATCCTTTTTGGTAAGGGCGGTTTGGAGCCGGTATTATCTGGGGAAAAACATGCACCGGACCCCAGTAATGGCAGCAATAACTGGGTATTGGCAGGATCCAAGACAAGTTCCGGAGCACCGATACTTTGTAACGATCCGCATCTGGAATTATCCCTTCCGTCTATTTGGTATGAGATCCAGTTGCATGGACCTAACAGCAATGTGTATGGTGTCAGTTTGCCCGGCTCCCCCTATGTCATCATTGGTTTCAATGACAGCATCGCCTGGGGAGTTACGAACTCACAACGCGATGTAAAAGATTACTACCGGATCAAATTCAAAGATGATTCCCGCACGGAATATTGGTTCGATGGACAGTGGCGTAAGTCTAAGATCCGCTTCGAAGCGATTGAGGTGAAAGGCAAAGGGACGATCTATGATACGGTTGCCTATACGATCATGGGTCCTGTTATGTTCGATGCCTCTTTTACAGATACGTTGGCTAAAGGAGAAAACCTGGCTGTACGTTGGACGGGCCATGACGCCAGCAATGAAGGAAGAACGTTTTACCAGTTGAATCGCGCTAAAAATTATGATGAGTACGAAGCTGCGATCCAGCATTTTGCATGCCCGGGGCAAAATTTCGTATTTGCCTCCAAAACGGGCGACATTGCTATTTGGCAGCAAGGAAAATTTCCGGCACGTTGGCCCGATCAGGGTTTATACATCATGCCTGGGGAGGATAGCACCTTTTTCTGGCAAGGCTATATACCCTATGCAGAGAATCCGCATGCTAAGAATCCGGAGCGTGGTTTTTTAGAAAGTGCCAATCAGCGGCCGGTTGATGGCACATATCCATATTTCGTTCCGGGACGTTACATAACGCCACGTGGGGTGACTATCGAGAAGAAGCTTATGGCGATGAATAGTGTGACGGTTCAGGACGTCATGGATCTTCACTCCGATTATTTTAATTCGCTTGCGGAGGACGTTCGGCCGATCTTGTTGAAATATGTAGACCGAGCTGCGCTCAGCGCAACGGAGCGGCGCTACCTGAATCTATTTGAGCAATGGGATCTGTTGGCTTCACCGGATTCAAAAGGTCAAACCATTTATGAGTGCTGGTTTGATAGTTTACAATTCGCCATTTGGAAAGATGACCTGGATAGGGTCTATCCATCCGCTCCTTGGCCGGAGGAACAAACTACCATGGAATGGCTGGCACGGGATTCCACTTACATGCCGTTTATCGATGATCGAAGAACCGATCAAATTGAAACCCTGACTGAACTTGTTACGAACTCGCTGAAAACAGCTTCAGTTGTATTGCAAAAGCATGAACGAGAGGGGAAGCTGAACTGGAGTCTGTTTAAAGAGCCTTCCGTTAATCACCTGTTACGCGATGCATTGCCCTCGTTTGCGAGGAAAAAGCTGCCGGTTGGTGGAAATGGAAACATAGTGAATGCGATCACGAAAAGTCATGGTCCTAGTTGGCGAATGGTTGTTCATTTGACTGCGTCAACGGAAGCCTATGGTATCTATCCCGGCGGACAGAACGGAAATCCCGGTAGCCGGTTTTATGATGATTACATTGACACCTGGGTTCAGGGTAAATACAATAAACTCAATCTGATGCGTCGGGGTGAAGAAAGCGCTGCTCGCTGGACTCTTACGTTGAAACCTCTTTAATTTACTCCCATGAAAAGTTTAATCGCTGTTCTTTCTACCGCTATACTGAGTTTTGTTGCAGGCATATTTTTACCATGGTGGACAGTAGCCTTTGCCGCCGGCTTGGTCGCTCTGCTGATGCCACAGAAATCATTCATCAGTTTTCTCTGTGGATTTGGCGGCGTGTTCATGCTCTGGCTGGGTCTTACGATCTGGATCGATCGTTCCAACGATGGACTTTTATCGGCTCGTATGGCGCTGGTGTTGCCGGTTGGCGGAAACGTTGTGTTTTTGCATCTATTGACTGCATTAGTGGGGGGATTGATCGGTGGATTGGCTGCTTTATCGGGTAGGCACATCCGTAGTATTTTCAGTTCGGTGGCACCGTAACTGAGTTATCTTTGCCTTGGTTTAGAATTTTGCCCAACCTGCCATTGGGATTCTGGACACGGAATTAAAATTCAAATGCATGGCCCCCTTACATAACCGGGTCTCCAGAAAGGAGCTGAAAGAAAAGCTGCTGGCTGACCCTACCCCCCGCACAACTATTTCGTTTTATCGATATTTCCGGATCGACGATCCCGTTGCCTTTCGGGATGATCTATATAAACGCTTTCAGTCGATCGGTGTACTGGGAAGAATTTATGTTGCAGAAGAGGGGATCAATGCCCAGATCAGTTTGCCAACAGAGAATTTACCCGCTTTTCGATCACAGTTGGATTCGATAAACGGTTTGCAGCAATTGAGATTGAATGTAGCGGTTCAGGATGATGGAAAATCTTTTTTTGTATTAGATATAAAGGTCCGCTCAAAAATTGTAGCAGACGGTATCGAGGATCCCAATTTTAAGGTAGACCAAAACGGAAAATATCTTTCTGCTGATGCGTTCAATGAATTGGCGAACGATCCCGATACGGTGATCGTTGACATGCGGAATTACTATGAATATGAAGTGGGCCGGTTTAAGGGAGCTATTGAAGTACCTTCAGACAGATTTCGGGATCAATTACCGATGGCTGTTTCTATGCTGGAGGAGAACAAAGAGAAGAATATTGTGATGTATTGTACCGGTGGAATCCGATGTGAGAAAGCATCTGCTTTCATGTTGCACCACGGTTTCAAAAATGTTTATCATCTAGAGGGCGGTATCATCCACTATGTCAACCAGGTTCGGGAGAAGGGCTTGCCTAACCTATTCATTGGGAAGAACTTTGTTTTCGATGAACGGTTGGGTGAACGGATTACGGATGATGTGTTGGCGCATTGTCATATATGCGGAAAGGCTGCTGATACGCATGTGAACTGCCTGAATGATGCCTGCCATTTGTTGTTCATTCAATGTGATGAATGTATGGCTGCGCTGGATGGATGTTGTTCAACCGCGTGTAAAACGCAAAAGCAATTACCGGAGGAAGAGCGAAAGAAATTACGCCGGGGTGTAGACAACGGTCAGCATATTTTCAATAAGTCCAGACAACGGCTGGGTCAATTATCAGCCTCGGGCAGATCGGATACGGCTCAGTGACTCGTTGATTTTGTCCAGGACCATCTTTTCGTTCATCGGTTCGGGCTGAAAGGGCTTTCCGATCAACCGCTCGTATAGTTCGATGTACCGGTTTGAGATGGTTTGTATCCATTCATCTGTCATCTCCGGTACGGTTTGGCCCTCTTTGCCCATGAAATTGTTCTCGATCAACCATTCGCGTACGAATTCTTTGCTAAGTTGTTTTTGTTTCTCTCCTTTGATCTGTCGTTCCTCGAAACCATCAGCATAGAAGAAACGTGAACTGTCGGGGGTATGTACTTCATCCATCAGGGTGATCTTACCATCAAGTAGACCAAACTCATATTTGGTATCAGCTAGGATCAGACCTTGTGCTGCGGCCAATTGCTTTCCTCGGTCAAATAGGTTCAAGGCATAGGTGCGCAGTTGGTCCCACTGCTCGGGTGTGGCCAAGCCTCTTTTCAGGATTTCCTCGGCGCTGATGTCCTCGTCGTGCCCAACAGCTGCTTTGGTGCTAGGGGTGATCAAGGGAGTGGGGAAGAAATCATTTTCTTGTAAGCCTTCAGGGAGGGGTACTCCGCATAGTGATCGAAGGCCTGACCGGTATGTACGCCAGGCATGTCCGGTTAAATTACCTCGAACAACCATTTCGATGGCAAAGGGTTGGCATTTATACCCAACTGATACCTGGGGTGCGGGGGATTCGATCAGCCAGTTTGGGCAAATGGACTGAGTGGCCCCAAGCATGTATGTAGCTATTTGATTGAGAACCTGCCCTTTATATGGGATGGGGCGGGGGAGGATCACGTCGAAGGCCGAGATCCGGTCACTGGCCAGCATGACCAACAAGTTGTTACCAATGGAATAAACATCTCTGACTTTACCTCGGTAAAAACCGGTTTGATCAGGCAGTTGAAATAACGACATGTGGTCGAAGTTAGCACCCTCCCAAAACGCTCCCAATCGATTGGGGATCAAGATTTCAACAACTTCTCCTTCTCCGTGAAAATAAAATTTCCCCAATACCCCCACAATTCCTAATTTTCATCCAAATTTCAAAAACCAAAACTCCCGTTTTATGAGAATGAGCTACCGTTATTTAGCTTCATTGGTCGTTACGGTACTTTTTTCTGTTCTGGCTAATGCTCAGGCAGTTACCGTATCCGGAACCGTGCGAAACAGTTCCTCCAAAGAAGTTGTTCCGGCTGTTTCTGTGACCGTGAAAGGAACCAGTCAGGGTACATACACCAATTCAGATGGGGGCTTCAGCCTAAAAGTGGCCAAATTGCCCGTAACCCTGGTGTTTAGTTCCATTGGTTTCGAGGATCAGGAGGTCACTGTAAGCAGTGCAGCAAGTCCGGTCAGCGTAGACTTCAAAGCAAGCACCAAGTTGGGTCAGGAAGTTGTTGTTGCTGCCACTCGTACAGCAACACGTATTCTCGAGTCACCCGTAACGGTTGAGCGCCTGAGCAACACAGCCCTTCGTGCCGTAGCGGCCCCTAACTATTACGAGGCCATCGGTAACCTGAAAGGTGTCGATGTACACACGGCCAGCTTGACCTTCCGCACCATTACCACACGTGGTTTTGTAAGCAGCGGTAATACCCGTTTGAACCAATTGATCGATGGAATGGACAATCAGGCACCCGGATTGAACTTCGCTGTAGGTAGCGTTGCGGGTCCGGTTGATCTGGACGTTGATAACGTTGAGGTTCTCTCTGGAGCCTCATCTGCTCTCTATGGATCAGGCGGTATGAACGGAACGGTGTTGATTTCAACCAAAAGCCCTTTCAAATATCAGGGACTTAGCTACAACATCAAGCAAGGTATGATGCACGCAGATGGCCGTCAGCGCTCTGCTTCTCCTTTCTACGACTGGGCGATCCGTTACGCGAAAGTGTACAAGAATAAGTTGGGTATCAAGATGTCAGCGCAGCTGGTTCGCGGTTCTGATTGGGAAGCCGAAGATTACCGCAACAAACGCCAGATCGGTATCCTCAGTGCCGTGACTGACGGAAATCGTATCACCGATCCAAATTTCAATGGTATCAACGTATACGGTGATGAGACCAGTGCCGACATGAATGCATTCTCCTATTTTGTACAGGAACAAACACGTCGTGCTTTGCTGCAGGGCAGTGGCGGACTGTTCGATGTTGTGAACGCAGCAAATGGTTATTTCACTGCTATTGGCAACCCTCAATTCCCCACCAATGCACAGATCGGAGCCTTTATAGGCAACCTTGGATTTTTGGGAGCAGCGGGTCAGACAGCTGTTCAGAACATGATGCCTTTCTACATTGGTCTCCGCAATAACTACTTTAATCGTGCAAGTGTATCTCGTACCGGTTATAACGAACAAGATCTGGTTGATTATGGCACCTTCAATGTAAAGTTGACGGGTGGAGCTCACTATAAGATCAACGATAAGCTCGAGGCTTCTTTCAACACCTATTTTGGATACGGAACGACTGTTTATACAGGTTCAGATCGTTACTCACTGCGTAATCTTAAGATGGCTCAGCACAAACTGGAACTTCGTCACAAGAACTGGTACGTGCGTGGTTATACAACGCAAGAAAATGCCGGAGAATCTTTCAATACGAGTGCCTTGGGTGCTTTCCTGAACGAAACACACAAGCCTAGCGGAACTTGGTTCCCTCAATACATTGGCACCTTCTCAGAGGGTCGTCGTTTGAACAATGGGTTGGCGAGCGACTTCGTGCTTCATCAAGCTGCTCGTGCAGCGGCTGATGCCGGTCGTTTCATCCCCGGCACGACTGCCTTTAACAATGCTGCTCGCACCATCAAGAGTCGTCCGATTCGCGATCCAAGAGGTGGAGCGCTGTTCCTAGACAAATCCGATTTGTATGCAACAGACGGACAGTTCAATATCTCCGACATCTTCCGTTTCACCAATACGGTAGAGGTGATCGCCGGTACCAGCTGGAAGCAGTGGGTGATGAACTCTCAAGGAACCATCTTTGCTGATACCATTCAGCGGATTCGCATCAATGAATATGGTGGATACGTTCAGTTGAAAAAGAAATTTTTCAATGAGGCGTTGACCATCACTGCTTCAGGTCGTTACGATAAGCAAACCAACTTCAAAGGAAAATTCACACCTCGTGTATCTGCGGTTGTGAAAGTAGCTCCCGAGAATTTTGTTCGCCTTTCCTACCAGACAGCTTATCGTTTCCCGACTAACCAAAACCAGTACATCAGTTTGGTTACCGGTTCTGGTGCACTCATTGGATGTCTTCCTTCATTCCAAGATTACTACAAGCTGAACTCAACACTTCCTGGATACACGGCGGCGAGCGTATTGGCCTATCGTGCTGGTTCATTGGCTGATTCCAGCCGTCTGGTTCGTGCCACTTACAGCGAGGTTAAACCCGAAACCGTTAAATCCTACGAGCTCGGATACAAAGGCATCATCGGTAAAAAATTACTTGTTGATGCTTATGTGTATAGCAGCTTGTACCAGGACTTCCTTGTTGGGGTTGCCGTTGCCCAATCACGTAACGGGGCCAATGCTGAGTTGTACTCTCCGTTCTCAACTAATAACGTTTCATACACGCAGAATTCAGCTGAAGATGTTCGGTCTACCGGTTGGGGACTTAGCCTCCAGTATCAGTGGGTTAAGAACTACGTGATCTATGGTAACGTATTCTCTGACAAACTGAGTGATGTAGATCCTACTGTAGTAACTTATTTCAATGCCCCTAGATACCGTTTCAACCTCGGTATCCGTAATGACAACGTTTATAAGAATTTTGGATTCAACGTTGTTTACAAATGGCAGGATGAGAACTATTACGAAGGAACTTTCGTAACGGGTACTTTGCCCAGCTTTGGATGGCTCGATGCGCAGGTGACTTATCGTCCTGTGAACACGAAGAGCACTTTCCGTGTGGGTGGTACAAACCTCATGAACAAATATCAGCGAACTGGTTTCGGTTCTCCTGCTGTAGGCGGACTGTACTACGTGAGCTATGGATATAACTTATTCTGATCTGGAACCCTTGGCATGAAAAAGCCCTCCCAATTGGGAGGGCTTTTCTTTTTAGCATAGTTTTTTAATTCAATGGCCGATTAGCCTGACCGATCTTAAATCCATTTTGATAGATCTCAATGTTATAGTTACCTTTTTCGAAGGCACCACGGATCGGGTATTGTACGTTCTGTTTGGATCCCTGGGTGTAGTTCACGTCCACCTGAGCGGTGAAAGTCTTCATCCCATCTTCCTTTGTGCTTAATTCGATGAGGGGTTCTGAAGTGATCACCTTCTCATCCGGTCCGGTGACGATTAATAAAATAGGCGTGGGGCCTGAACGCGCTATGCGGTTTTCGATGTCGAAACTAACGACCAACTTATCGACTCGTTTAGCTCTTGATGTGGTTTTTTCCTTTCCACTTTTACGCTCATCCACGGCCTGTACCTGGATGTTAGAGGCAACAAAAGTTGACCCTTTGTCAACCGTGGAGCTGAGTTGGTCTTTTTCCTTTTTGGTATTGCTAAGGTCTGCTTCTAATTCTTCTTTTTCCTGCTTGAGTTGCGCATTGTCGATGTTTAGTTTCTTGTTTTCGCCGGTAAGACGTGAAACTTCTGCATCGAGATTCAAGATCCGGTCATTCAGGTCTGCAATCATGAGGCGTGCCTTTTCCAGATCGGCTTGTTTGGCATTTCGGTCTTTTAGGATCTTTCGGATCTCTGCTTTTTTGGTTTCGATGTCTGATTGTAGTCCACCCACAGTTTGTTTCAGCGAGTCGCTGATGCTGCCCAGTGAGTCGAGTCGTACTAAGCTCTCGTCAAAGGCCGTTTGCAGTCTTAATTTAGAGGCATCCAGGCTAGTGATATCTGCTTGCTGTCGTTGTATGGTGGAACTTTTGTCCTGTTGATCCATTAGGAAATACACCCAAGTGCCGATCAAGGCAAGGGCTAGGATCCCGATCATCCAGTTTTTCTGTTGGACTGAACGGCTTTGGTTCGGGTCAGCGGTTTGATTTGTCATTTGTTTCTTTTTATGTTTAATACAAAGTACAGCAAACTTCCATAAAGCATCAGGGTGTGAATAGGGTGTTTTTCATCATTTTAACGAATGACAGGAGCCCTTAAAACCAATCTCCCGAAGGTGGTGTATCTTAGCCGTCGTGAAACCGGAAGTGATCCTAAAGGAATGGAAATCAGGGCGTCCCTCGGTCATTTACTGGCTGGAGGGGGAGGAGGAATACTTCATAGAGCAGTTGCTTTCCGCGGCCGGGGAATATTTGCTTCCGCCCGAACAACGGGATTTCAACCTCACTGTTTTCTATGGCCGGGATTGTCAGTGGACTGACCTGATCAATGCTTGTAAGCGGTACCCTATGTTATCCGACCGTCAAGTAGTCATCTTACGAGAGGCACAATCGATGCGTGACCTCGAAAAACTTGAATCCTATCTCGAACAGCCAATGTCCAGCACCGTGCTGATCGTGGGTTACATGAATAAAAAGCTGGACGCCCGAAAGCGATTCTCCAAGCTTGTGAAAGAAAAGGGGGTGCTATTAACTACGCGTAAGTTATATGCAAATGAATTGAGTGCCTGGGCGGAACAGTGGCTGGTTTCCAACAAACGCAAAATGGATCCAAAGGCACTGGCGCTGTTGATCGATCACGTTGGTGACGATCTTAGCCGGATGGCCAGTGAATTGGATAAATTGCTGCTCAATGTGCCGTCCAATGCTGTTATTGGCATTGAGCAAGTGGAAGAATTTGTGGGGATCAGTCGAGAATTCAATCCCTTTGAATTGCAAAGGGCCCTGGCGCAACGTCAATTGTCAAAAGCGATCGAGATCGTACAATATTTTGAATCCAATCCTAAATCGGCGCCGATTCAACTAATACTTCCCACCCTGTATAGCTTTTTCAGTAAATCCATGCTCGTTTTCGGTGGTGGTTCTAACCTAGCCGCAACTTTAGGGGTGCCGGTATTTGCCGTAAAAGATTATCAGGCGGCAGCACAACAGTATGGCTATTCTGGATTGGAGCAAGTGTTGCTGATGTTGCATGAATACAATCTTCGTTCGATTGGCATCGGAGATCCGGGTACTTCAGATGGAGACTTGATGAAGGAGTTGGTCGTAAAGATCATCCGTTCGGCAACAGCGTAGGCAATAGCCCAAGGGTATGTTGTTTATCCAGGTGCATCTGTTCAATTAGTGCCGGTAGTCCCTCGAACTTTACCTCCTGACGTAAATAATACATCACATATACCGTCAGCATCCGGTCGTAAATGTCCGCATCAAAATCGAATAGATTCACTTCGATGACCCGCTGTGTACCTCCGACAGTTGGACGAAAACCGATGCTCATCATGCCCTGGAAGGGTACTTCAAAACCTTCTGGTTTCGCAAAGACTGCGTAGATGCCATTGCCGGGAACGATCTTCTCTTCGCTGTTCATTTGAATGTTGGCTGTCGGATAGCCCAAGGTGCGTCCGATCTTGTTGCCATGTACCACTGTACCGGTGAAAAGAAAGGGGTAGCCCAACAATTTGTTTGCAACATCAATTTCATGATGTAGAATAGCTTCCCTGATGCGAGTTGAACTGATAACATTTGCTTCCAGTAGGTGTGCCGGAATCTCTTTCAATGAAAATCCAAACTGAGTGGCATGCTCGTGCAAAAACAGATAATTACCATTTCGGTCTCTTCCGAACCGATGATCATATCCGATCACCAATGTATGCGGCTTGAATTTTCCGACCAGAAAATCTCGTACATACTCCTCAGCGGTCAGGTTTGAAAAATGTTCGGTGAACGGTACAACGACCAGATGGTCGATACCGCAGCTTCGTAATAATTCGATCCGTTCCTCCAGGGTATTGATCAGTCGGATACCGAGAATAGGTGAGGAGACGACACTGCGGGGGTGAGGATGAAAGGTGATCAATACCGATTCGCCGCCGCTTTCATGAGCCGCTTCGTTCAATTGCTTCAATACCTCGCGGTGCCCATTGTGTACTCCATCGAACGTGCCAACCGTGATAGCCGGATTACGGAATTTAGGCAATTGATCGAGGGAGTAATGTACCTGCATCGGTCGCAAAGATAAGCATCCCGTTGAGGGAAAATTGACCCTTGAATTCAGTAATTTTATCGCACAATTAGTTCAATATGTCCCGTTACAGCCAGCGCGGTGTATCCGCCCAGAAAGAAGAGGTACATCAGGCTGTTCAGCATTTATCAGCCGGACTTTTCCCGCATGCTTTTTGTAAAGTTTATCCCGACCACCTGACCGGAGAACCCGGATGGGTTAATGTATCACATGCGGATGGGGCCGGCACCAAAAGTATTCTTGCCTACCTGTATTGGAAGGAAACAGGGGATATTTCGGTTTGGAAAGGAATTGCAGAGGATGCCATTGTCATGAACCTGGATGACCTTCTGTGTGTGGGCATCACAGATCGATTTCTTTTTTCTTCGACCATCGACCGAAACAAACACCGTATACCCGGCGAGGTTTTGTCCGCTATCATTGAAGGCAGTCGTTGTTTTTTTGAGCGGATGCAGGATCATGGGATCCACATCGAATATTTATGAGGAGAGACATCCGATGTAGGCGATATGGTTAGCACCAACGCCGTGAATGGGACAATGACCCCTCGATTGCCTTCCGACCGG
>JBKCMR010000075.1:0-1178 GCA_046300055.1 Bacteroidota bacterium | reverse complement strand
TTGGTGTTGTCAGTGGTACGTTTTACCGGAGTGAGTTCACCGGCATCAATGGAAACTATGCGCCGGCTAGTTGGGATAATAAAGTGCTGATCAGTTTAACGGGTGGATATAAGTTGAAGAAGAACTGGGAGATCGGTGCCAAGTTCCGATATCAGGGGGCAGCTCCTTATACGCCCTATGATCCGGTGGCCAGTCGTTATAGTTATCAATTACTCGGTGTGGGTGTATTTAATTATGCTCAATTGAATACGCTTCGATTACCTGCTTTTCATGCGGCCGACCTGCGCATCGACAAGAAGTGGAACTATCGTAAAGTGACCTTGGATGTATTTATTGATATCACCAATGTTTATGGATCGAAAGCAGCCGGTATTCCGCAGTATACGTTCAAGCGAACAGCTGACAATACCGCATTTATGACAACGGATAGTGCTCCGTTGAAAGCGGATGGAAGCAATGCGATCCCAACGTTGTTGGAGAACCGTGATGGTCAGATCTTACCGACGATCGGATTGATCGTGGAGTTCTAATCAGTTGCGTTTCGGGGTTACTATGAGAGCCCCTTCACCCATGACCACTTGATAAGGAACAGATTTCATATTGAGGGTATCTCCCTTGTAAGGAAAGCGGCGGATGAGTACGCCGTTCTCAAAAGCATATCGGTCATGACCTTCATATCCATCGAACAGTTTGCCGGGTTTTAGATCGTTCGGGTCCATCTCGGGAACGGCAAGTAGGGAGAGTGACTTATCTCGGTTTGAAGACACGCCATTGATGGTTCCGTATGAACCGGAGCCGGCGCTGGTAGAGATCATATACAAGTCGTCGAATCCGTTTTTATCCAGATCACCGACAATTATGGTGCTGATGGGATCGATATCGGTGAACGTGAGCGCACCGGTGCTGTCGCCTTGAAAATAGGTGCTTACATCACTCAGACTTGCTCCTTTGGGATGTGTTTCATGGGCAATGATCGTTTTTCCCGTGTTGGTTTTCATTTCCCACACGCGGGGCATGGGTAATGAATTGGTTTTTACTTGTGTGGTGTCGGCGGGAGTGGTTGCTTCAGGGGCGGGTGTCTTGGTTTCGCAGGACACGAATACAACACTGACAAGCAAAGGGAAAAGTAGGTAACGCATGGGTATTCTTTTGTATACACGAATGTAGTAACCCTTTCG
>JBKCMR010000074.1:0-37754 GCA_046300055.1 Bacteroidota bacterium | reverse complement strand
ATAAAATATGTTCACGTGAGAGTCCTACGGTTCGACTGGCCAACATTCCATACGGAACCAATCGCTTGGAGTTCACTTCTACGATAAGTCCGCTTTTATTTCTACCCAGGTTGGCGAGTGGAAAGGTTCGGAATGTCTTGTATTGGTCGAAACTGAGTTTCTTCTTCAAGGAATAGTATCGATCGCCGCGTTTAAACGCAACTTTTAAATCACTTGAATAGGTTGCTGCGGAACGGTCGCCGAAATAGGCCGACATCGCTCGGGCGAACGAATCGATCTTCTCATTGAAACGCTTTCCCTTCTTTTCTTTCAATCCATCTGCCTGAAAATCAAAATAAACATCGAAGGTGGGGATGGAGGTACTGAGCATCTCACCATTCTCTGTGTAGATGGTGCCTCTTTGTGCATCGAGTGATACAAACCGGTGACGCATGCTATCACTCAGCGCGCGCCAATAACTTCCTTCCACGCGTTGGATGTAGACGGCCCGACCCAATACCAGAAAACCCAGTACCGCTATACCGATAAAACTGAGGTATACCCTCGCTAATATGTCGCGCTTGGTATCCATCAATCGGTTTGCTTTTTATCAGTGACAGAAGAATCGCTTAACACCCAGGGCGATCCGGATAACGCTTTCAATCCCAAAGGCTCCACGGCCCGGGCCACCTCACTTGGCATACTGCGTGCCAGTAATTCACCTTTAGCCGTTACATATTCGTATTGCAATTCACGAATCTCTTTCTCTGCGAGCTGGGTGAGACGAATGGTTTTATTCGCCCAATGACCATTATAGATATAAACGACGCCTAAAAATGTCAGGTATAAAATGAATGGCAGCTGACGCACCAGTGAGGGGTAGTTCAACCACCGCTTCCAGTTCAGCTTTGTTTCATTTATTGACATGATCGGTTACTTAATTTTTATTCATCTACTTCTGTCTTAGCCGTCACTCATCGCTTCTCAGCGATGCGCAACTTGGCACTTCGGGAACGGGGGTTGATTCGTTTCTCTTCCTCGGTCGGTTCAACGGGCTTTCGGGTGATCACCTCAAAAGGGTTGACCGTTACAGTTCGGGCAAAGGGGTTTGGATCCGGGTCCTCGAAAGAACCTTTTCGGAAAAAATGCTTGACCAGCCGGTCTTCGATCGAATGAAATGTGATGATGGCCGCACGACCACCGGGTTTGAGCACCGCCGGTAATTGCTCGAGTAACTCTTGCAACGACGCGACTTCCTCATTGACCTCCATGCGCAAGGCCTGAAATACCTGGGCGAAATACTTGCTGGGATTCCCCTTTACGATCTCTCGGATGACCTGCTTCAGCGCTTCAGTCGAATCAATTTTCACATGTTGCCGTTGTGAGACAAGCAAACGTGCCAAGGTGCGCGAATTGGTTACCTCGCCATATTGCTCGAACATCCGATGCAACGCCGATTCTTCATATTGAGCGATCACATCCGCCGCCGTTATCGATTGACGCTGGTCCATCCGCATGTCCAACGGCCCTTCGAAGCGGATGGAAAAACCACGATCCGCTTCATCGAACTGATGACTGCTAACACCCAGATCGGCCAGCACACCATCAACCTGATCGATTCCCGACAAACGCAGAAAACGTCGGAGATGACGAAAGTTCTGAGGCCAGAATTGCACCCTCGAATCGGCTGGAAGATTCTGAACCGCATCAGCATCCTGATCGAACGCGATCAATTTGCCATTCGGACCCAACTGCTGCAATAGCGCACGACCATGACCTCCCCCACCCAACGTGCAATCGACATAAATGCCGTCCGGCCGAATGTTCAGCCCCTCCACCGCCTCGCGCAACAGCACGGGCACGTGGTAGGATGGATCGGAAGCCTGTGGTGTTACCTTCCTTTCCATCTGAACTTATTGACCGGTTGCGTGCTGGTTAGGAACCATCACTTCTTGCGCCAGCTTGCTGAACGCCTCCGGAGAGAACGAATCAAAGAACTGCTTGTACGTATTACTATCCCAGATCTCAATCTTGTTTACGGCCGCCACCAGCACGATGTCGCGCTGGAGATTGGCATGCCCCTTCAGGTTTGGTGGCACCAATAATCGACCCGCCGTATCAGGCTCCACCATCGTCGCCCCATTCAGGAAGTAGCGACGAAACTCCCGCACCTTCGGATCGAAGTCATTCAACTTGCTGATGTCGGCAAAAAGCGGCTCCCAATTCCGAATGGGATACAACGCCAGACTTTTCTCAAACCCCCGGTTCATAACGAACTGCAACCCCTCCCCCTCCGGCAACTGCTTCTTAAAGCCAGCCGGAAGCAGAAACCGCCCCTTGGCGTCCAATGTTGCTTCGTATTCTCCAATGAAACCGGTCATTATCAGTAGGTTGAGCAGGCATTGACCCGCATTGACACAAAATAACACTTTTTACCACCGTAAGACCAAATTTTGGGGGGTGTTAATTTATCCCCACATATCTATTCAATGAAACCTCTTACTGCATGGTGTTTCATTGATTTTTGATGATGATTTTGACAAATTCATGTGCGTTAGATGTGGATTAGTGTGGAAAACCTGTGAATTGAGATTTAATCAAGCCATTTTAGTGACTTTTGCAGCACACAACAGTTGGTTGAGTATGGATCCACGCTTGATTGATATTTCCGCTTTTGACTACGATCTTCCCTTGGACCGGATCGCTGCATATCCGGTGCACCCGAAGGACCATTCCCGCTTATTGATTTATCGGGAGGGGCAAATACATCATCGCCCATTCTATGAATTAACCGAGGAACTGGGGTCCGGCGTTCAGTTATGTGTCAATGATTCCCGAGTCATTCCGGCCCGTTTGCTTTTTGAGAAAGCGACTGGCGGTCGGATAGAAGTATTTTGTTTGGAGCCCGATCCTATGTATCCCGAACCTTCGATGGCATTGAACTCTCGGGGACGTGTTTATTGGAGATGTCTGATTGGTGGTGCCTCTAAATGGAAAAAGGGAACCCCCCTTCAATTATTGCTTCCGGACTCCGAAAAGGAGGAATACCTAACGGCGCATCTCCTGGAAAAAGGCGAGACGGATTTTCAGATTCTATTTGAATGGCCTGAAGCCATTGGCAGTTTTGGAGAAGTACTGGAACGAGCAGGCCGCATCCCCTTACCGCCTTACATCAAACGAGCTCCTCAGGAGGCAGACCAAACCGATTATCAAACCACCTACGCACAGCAGAACGGATCCGTAGCGGCGCCTACAGCCGGACTGCATTTCACCGATAGCGTGTTGAAGGCACTGAAGCAAATCAACATCGAGCCGTTGCCAGTGACGTTGCATGTTGGAGCCGGCACGTTCAAACCCGTTACCGCTAATCGACTGGAGAATCATGCCATGCACGGAGAATGGATCCACATACAAAGATCCTTGCTGAGTAAACTCCTGCAACACCAAGGGAAACGCGTTGTCGTAGGAACCACCACCCTTCGAACGCTAGAATCCATTTATTGGCTGGGCAACCGACTCTGCCAAAACCAGCATGCTTCACTAGACCTGCTGACACAATGGGAACCCTATGAAACACCCGATCCGGTTTCCGTGCCTGCGGCGATCGAAGCCCTCATGAAAAAAATGGATAATAACGGGATCGACTCTTTGTGGTCGCGTACCGAACTACTGATCGCCCCCGGCTATCAGATCCGAATGGCAGACGGCATCATCACGAATTTTCATCAACCCCGATCTACGTTACTCTTGCTTATTTCAGCTTTTATCGGGGAGGACTGGAGGAGAGTCTATTCCTATGCGATGGAGAACGATTTTCGCTTTTTGAGCTATGGTGATAGTAGTTTGCTTTGGAGAAGTTAATGCGTGAACCAATTAAGCAGTTCCGCGCTGTGGAAAACGCAACTGAAAACGACTCCCCTTTCCGAGGGTACTTTCTGCTGTGATCGTACCCCGATGCGCATCCACCAACGTTTTTACGTAACTCAGCCCGAGTCCGAACCCTTTCACATTATGAATATTACCGGTGTGCGCCCGATAGAATTTCTCATAGATCCGCTTGAGTGTATCACGTGTCATCCCGATGCCGTTGTCGGTGATAGCGATATGTAACTGACCGGAGGCGGCCCAGGTTTCGATCTTCACCGCTGGCACCACATCCTGATTGGAATATTTCAACGCATTGTCGACCAAATTGCTGATCAGATTTGACATATGACCTTCATCGGCCTGAATCAGATCATTCGAAGCCTGCAAAGACAGTTCGATCTTTCCGCCTCTTGACTCCAACTGAAGCGCGTAGGTACCCACTACCTGCTCGATCAAGGGGTGAACATGCACGGGTTTGAATTCGATCTCGAAATCCTGTCGCTCTAATTGAGAAGCACGAAGAATGGATTCAACCTGACGATTCATCCGCAGATTTTCTTCTTTGATGATCGAATTGAAATAACTCATTCGCGCCGGATCTGCTTTCACCTTTTCATTCCGCAAGGCATCCACAGCCAAAGAGATGGTGGCAATGGGTGTCTTGAATTCATGCGTCATGTTATTGATGAAGTCATTCTTGATCTCCACCAGCTTCTTCTGTCGGACCATCGTACGAAGCGTTAAATAGAAAGCGGTAACAATGATCAACGTGAATAGGATGGAAACCGCGATCGGCCACCAAAGAGATTGCAACACCAAGGAACGGATATCAGGAATCACTACAAACAACACCTCCCCTCTTCCTAAATTCTCACCCACCGTGCCGCTCATCGCTTCGAGTATCCAATTGAATGTAAAGTTGTTGGCTGTGTCAGAATACGCTTGTATGAAATTGGGGGATACGCGTTCGAACGCGTTATTATCTGCTGCCTCAAAGGATGCGATACCGAATTCAAATCGCATACGCTCCGGAAGATGATACAATTGAAAAGCCTGTCTGAATTTTTTATCGACCTCCTCTACAGTTACTTGCTGCCCGATGGAAGGTGGTCGAAAGATCTTGGATAAAAAACCGTCATCCCAGAAAGGCCGGGTGGCAAGAGGGCTGCCTTTACGTGCGATCAGATCGTTGCCTACCCAAATCGTTGCCTCCTCCACACTATGTTTGATTTGCTCCTGGCGCAGCAACACCATATTCTTCACCCACGACACTTGTATGCCGATGATGCCGATCAGCGATAAGCTGATCAATAAAATGATCAAGGGGAGGATTCGTTTCACAGGAGTCAAAAATAAGGTACCGGAGTAAGCTTCCTGTCCCTCAGGGGTGCCACCTCCGTTTAATCCATGTTAAATCATCTTAGCTCATTTGATATTATTGCGTTATCGGCTGAAGCGACAGCAAGAGGCAAGCCACTGCAAATAAAATCGTACGCATAGGAGAGATTTTGGTGAAAATAAAAAAACCGCCCCAGTCCGGGGCGGTTCAATATTTAATTAGACAGATCAGGATTCTTGTGCACCTTCCAGCAAAACGGTAACGCGGTTGTTCAGTACCTCTACAAATCCTCCCTGTACTTGGTAAGTGGCCAGTTCCTGTCCGGCAGCACGCAACACCTTTACCTTTCCGGCTTTCAGGGCACTGATCAGCGGAGCATGTCGGTCAAGCACTTCAAAGCTTCCACTGATACCCGGCATTTGTACGCCGTAGACGTCACCGCTGAACAGCTTTTTTTCCGGGGTCAGGATCTCAAGTGTCATATCAGTTATTTGCGAATTAGGATTGAGCCGAAGCCATGAGTTTTTTACCCTTTTCGATGGCATCATCGATACTACCCACCAGGTTGAAAGCCGCTTCCGGATATTCATCCACTTCACCGTCCATGATCATGTTGAATCCGCGGATCGTTTCCTCAATGGGAACCAGTACACCTTTCAAACCGGTGAAGGCCTCGGCCACGTGGAATGGCTGTGACAAGAAACGCTGCACTTTACGGGCACGGGAAACAATCATTTTATCTTCATCACTCAACTCATCCATACCTAGGATCGCGATGATGTCCTGTAATTCTTTATAACGTTGCAAAATGAACTTCACACGGTTCGCACAATTATAGTGCGCATCCCCCACTACCTGTGGGGTCAGGATCCGTGAAGTAGAATCGAGTGGATCTACTGCGGGATAGATACCTAAGTCAGCGATCTTACGGGACAATACCGTTGTTGCATCCAAGTGCGCAAAGGTGGTTGCAGGGGCCGGATCGGTCAAGTCATCCGCCGGTACGTAAACAGCCTGTACCGATGTGATCGAACCATTTTTCGTAGAGGTGATACGCTCCTGCATGATACCCATCTCCGTGGCCAGGGTTGGTTGATAACCTACAGCCGATGGCATACGTCCCAACAAAGCTGAAACCTCAGAACCGGCCTGGGTAAAACGGAAAATGTTGTCAACGAAGAACAGGATGTCGCGACCTTTTCCCTGACCGTCTCCATCACGATAATATTCAGCCATCGTAAGTCCGGACAAGGCCACACGGGCACGGGCGCCGGGGGGTTCGTTCATTTGACCGAACACGAAGGTCGCCTTGGAATCAGCCAATTCTTTCATATCCACTTTACTGAGATCCCATCCGCCTTCTTCCATGCTATGCTTAAATGCATCTCCATATTTCATGATACCGGCCTCGATCATTTCTCGCATCAAGTCATTTCCCTCACGGGTACGTTCACCTACTCCCGCGAATACGGATAATCCGGAGTATGCTTTCGCGATGTTGTTGATCAGCTCCTGGATCAGTACGGTCTTTCCTACACCCGCTCCACCGAAGAGACCGATCTTACCCCCCTTTGCATAGGGCTCGATGAGGTCGATCACCTTGATACCCGTATACAACACCTCGGAGGCGGTGCTCAGGTTTTCAAAAGCCGGGGGTTGAGCATGTATGGGGCGTCCGTTTTCTTTGCTAACAGCAGGCAGACCGTCGATCGGGTCACCGGTCACGTTGAACAGGCGTCCTTTGATCCCCTCACCTGTAGGCATGGCGATCGCTTTTCCGGTATCTACGACCTGTGTGCCGCGCACCAGTCCTTCTGTACCATCCATCGCGATGGTACGCACACTGTCTTCTCCCAAGTGTTGTTGGACTTCAAGAACCAGCGATTCACCGTTTTCTTTTTTGAGTTCTAATGCGTTGTAGATCTCCGGAAGCTTTCCTTCAAACTGTACGTCGACTACCGCGCCGATGACCTGTTTTACTTTTCCGAGGTTTGCCATGTTTCGGGTATTAGTGGTGGCTATTGCCTTTTTGATTCAGGCCGCAAAGGTAAGGGGCTGGCCGAGGAAATTAAAATCCGGAGGGGTCAAAATTGGAGCGGTGGAAAACTGCTGAATCTTCGTTACTTGCAGCATGCACTTGATCGAGGTGAATACGCCCGCCCTGGCCCGGACTTTTTTAGAAATCAACCCCCTGATTCAGCAGTCTGACCCCCACTACATCCGCCCCCTGGACAAGGATGTGGCCGATGTTTTCGACCCTAAAAAAAATAAGGCCTTCCGCTTTGGAGAGGCCTCCCGCTGGGTCCTCTTTGATGCACAACACAAGCCCATCGGGCGAATTGCGGCATTCGTGAACAAAAAGTACAAGAACAAAGGAGATGAACTGCCTGTGGGCGGCATTGGGTTTTTTGACTGCATTCATGACCAGACGGCCGCCGATACCCTTTTTGATGTCGCCAAACATTGGCTGTTGCAAAAAGGCATGGAAGCCATGGACGGACCCATCAATTTCGGAGAACGAGACCGGTGGTGGGGCCTGATCGTGGAGGGTTTTCAATCCCCCCTGTATGGGATGAATTACAATCCACCTTATTACCGGGAGCTATTTGAACGCTATGGTTTCAAATGTTTTTACAACCAGATATGTTTTGGTCTGGACCCCCGCAAAGAACTCAGCCAAAAGATCCTGGATCGTCATGCCGCAATCGCCATGGATCCTGACTTTCATGCCGAACACCTTCGCAAACGGAATTGGCAGAAATATGCGTTGGATTTCATGACGGTATACAATCGAGCCTGGGCCGGCCATGCCGGCATGAAGGAACTTCGTAAAGAACAGGTGATGAGCCTTTTCAAAAAAATGATGCCCGTGGTAGAGGAAAACATCGTTTGGTTTACCTACCACAAACAAGAACCCATCGCCCTTTTCATGAATCTCCCCGATTTGAATCAGTGGTTCAAACACCTACACGGCAAATTCGGACTTTGGGAAAAACTCAAATTTCTCTGGATCAAACGAACCCGCCCCAACCCCCGATTCACCGGAATCGCCTTCGGCGTGGTTCCTGAGTTCCAAGGCAAAGGGGTCGATTCCTTCATGATCAACGAGGCGAAAAAACTGATCCAGCCATTGAATCGGTACGAGTCCTATGAACTGCAATGGATCGGTGAATTCAACCCCAAAATGCTGAACGTGGCGCAGAGCCTAGGCGACACCTTTCCCTCCCGTAAACTGATCACCTATCGGTATCTTTTTGACCGCACGCGTCCATTCAAAACGCATCCGACCCTCTAACCGCATTCAAGACAACAGAACCGCTATGGTTCGTTATCTTGCAGACACGAACGACTAATGGATAAATTCATTGTTTCCGCCCGAAAGTATCGCCCACAGACCTTTGACTCGGTCGTGGGACAAGCCCATATCACGACCACTTTACGAAATGCCATCCGTCAGAAACACCTGGCACATGCATTTCTTTTCTGCGGACCAAGAGGAGTGGGTAAAACAACCTGCGCCCGGATCCTCGCAAAAACCATCAACTGCGAGAACATAACGGCTGAGGGGGAAGCCTGTGATCAATGCACCAATTGTCGCTCTTTCAATGAAGGCAGCTCCCTGAATTATTTTGAATTGGATGCGGCTTCCAATAATTCAGTCGACCAAATCCGTGACCTCACCGAGCAAGTTCGCTTCATGCCCCAGGCAGGAACACACAAAGTTTATGTGATCGATGAGGTTCACATGTTAAGTACGGCCGCCTTCAACGCATTTCTGAAAACGCTTGAAGAACCCCCTCCCTACGCGATCTTCATTCTGGCTACTACTGAGAAACACAAAATATTACCGACGATCCTGAGCCGTTGTCAGATCTTCGACTTCAAGCGTATCACGTTGCGCGACACGATCGATCACCTGACTTCGATCTGTAAAAAAGAAGCAATCCCAACGGAAGAAAACACGCTTCAACTCATCGCGCAGAAAAGTGAGGGATGCATGCGCGATGCCCTTAGTTTATTGGATAAGATCGTCAGCTTCAGTGGTGGCACCCTGAGCTATGCACAGACTCTTGAACACCTGAACATACTGGACGCCGACCTGTATTTTCAACTACTTGAACTACTCAAGCAGCAACAGCTCAGCGAGTCATTACTCCTGTACGACGGCATTCACCAAAAAGGATTTGAAGGTGATCAATTCCTATCCGGATTCGCTGAATTTCTTCGCAATCTACTCGTCAGCCAGGATGAAAAAGCAGCCGGCCTGCTCGATGTGGCAGAAGGATTCAAAGAGCGTTACCGTTTAGTAGCACCCACATTTTCTGCCGGATACCTGGTCAGCGCCCTCAACCTGATCAACCAGGCCGAGGTTCAATACAGAACCGCCCGTAACAAGCGACTTCAAGTGGAGTTAGCGCTGATCAAACTAGCCTACCTGCAACAGGCACTGGACCTTTCCGCAGGGGAGTCCGGATCAAAAAAAAAAGTAACGGATAGTCCGCTGGCATTCAGGATTCGTCCCATCCGCAGCATAGGCAAACATTCGCCCCCGGCATCTCCACCCAGTAACTTACCGGAAGCGAAACTGATCATCGAAACCGGCAGCGAGCCGCCTCCAATACGGCAAAACCCACCTTCGACTACGCCGGCTACCCCAACGCCTACTCCGGCAAGCACCCCTTCACCCAAGTTAAGTGCACTTAGTAAAATACGGGGACAGTTCGCACAGGCCAAACCCGAATCCACCGATGAGAAAGTGATCGACCTGGAGATCGGCTCGTTAACCGAAGCCTGGTCGGTTTACACGGAAGATTTGCGGGCGAAAAAGAATCCGGCCGTCCCTTCTTTTGAACGGGCCCGGCTGGAATGTGTCGGCACTACCGAATTCAAGGTGATCAGCTTCAATAACATCGAGCAACGCTTTATCGAACAGGAAAGGAACCCGCTCTATGAATTCCTGGTAAGCCGACTTCGGATCCCCTCCATTCAATTCCAGGTTTTCGTGGGGGAACCCGATCCGGCCGAACAACAGAATATCCCGGTTAACCTCTCGAGCCGTGATCAATTCCAAGCCATGTTGGCACAATACCCGCTGGTGGAGACCTTGAAAGAAAAGCTGGGACTAGACCTGGATTACTGATTCATCCCTCCCTTATTCTGCCGTTTTACCTTAATTTCGGGCAAATTTTTTTGACCGATGGCTGAGGTGATTTTGATGCCCCGTTTGAGCGATACGATGACCGAAGGTGTGATTGCCGCCTGGCATAAAAATGTGGGCGATCCCGTTCGCAAAGGCGAATTATTGGCTGAAGTGGAAACAGATAAGGCCACCATGGAGCTGGAAAGCTACAAGGATGGTGTATTACTGCATATCGGTACCCAAAAAGGTGGTAAACTTCAAGTGAATGACCTACTAGCGATCATCGGTCAGGCCGGAGAAGATATCAGTGCCTTGATCTCCGCCCCAAGCGAAACTCCAACTCAAACTTCAGCCACAACACCTGCTTCAACAACAGCGATATCTACTCCTACTCCTACTCCAGCAACAGAACCCAACGGTATTGATCTTTCAAAAGTGGAGGAAGTGGTATTGATGCCACGCCTCAGTGATACAATGGAATCTGGAATGATCGCTACCTGGCACAAAAAAGTTGGCGATCCTGTTCAAAAAGGAGAGATCCTGGCGGAGATCGAAACCGACAAAGCCACCATGGAATTGGAGAGTTACAAAACAGGAACCCTACTGCATATCGGTGCGCAGGCCGGCGAGAAGATCGATGTGAATGCCTTGCTTTGCATCATCGGTGATGCCGGGAAAGTGGATGTACCTGCGCTCGTGCAAGCGGCGGCATCAACACCTGCACCATCGACTGCTGCCTCACCGGATACTGTTGCAGCCGCTCCTGCGCCCATCAATACGCCCGCTCCGGCTCCGGTTGTTTCTGTACCCGCACCCGTCACGAGTGGTTCGAACCAATCGGATGGACGGATCAAGGCATCCCCATTGGCTAAAAAAATCGCACAAGACAAAGGACTTGATCTTCGAAGTCTGCAAGGCAGTGGTGACGGAGGGCGCATCATCAAAGCGGATATCGATAATTACCAGCCGCAAACAGCTTCGCTGTCCACCGCGCCTACGATGAACTTCACGGAAGGTCATACGGATATCCCCAACTCGCAAATGCGCAATGTGATCGCTAAGCGATTGGGCGAAAGTTTATTCAGTGCACCCCACTTTTACTTGACGATGGAGATCGGCATGGACAATGCCATGTCGGCTCGTACACAGCTGAACGAGGTGAGTCCGGTGAAAGTCAGCTTTAACGATATGGTTGTTAAAGCGGTGGCCTTATCCCTGAAAAAACATCCGGCCATCAATGCTTCCTGGATGGGAGACAAGATCCGTCGATACAGTCATGTACACATCGGTGTGGCTGTTGCGATCGAAGACGGACTCATTGTTCCCGTGATCCGATTCGCTGATCAAAAAACATTGCCACAGATCGCTGCTGAGTCGAAAGAGCTGGCAGGCAAAGCGAAAGGCAAGAAACTTCAACCCAACGAATTCAGCGGAAACACCTTCACCATCTCCAACTTGGGAATGATGGACATTGAAGAGTTCACAGCCATCATCAACCCGCCCGATAGCTGCATCCTGGCAGTCGGTCGTATCAAAGAAGTGGTGATCCGTCAGGGTAACGGGTTTGGCGTGACCAACGTGATGAAAGTGACCTTGAGTTGTGATCACCGCAGTGTGGATGGTGCCACCGGTGCAGCTTTCTTGCAGTCGGTCAAGAAATACCTGGAGAATCCGCTGCAGATGTTCCTCTAAGTCAGTAGCTGCCTTTGTAACGCAAGCGTACCATTCGGCCATCCATAGTTGATGCCAATAATTCTTTGTCGTTGATCACCCGAACCGTATTCACCATCGAGTGGTCGATCTTATAGGACCATTTCACGAGTTGTTTTTTCGGATCTACGGCATACACAACACCATTACGGGTTCCAAAAAACAAGATACCGTCTCGCTCGACCAACATAGAAGGCACATGGTCGTAACCATAGCCTACATTCATTTTCCATAATACCTCCGGCCTATCGGCACGGGCTGCGTAGGCAACCAGGGTGTCTTGCATACTTTTTCCATAGATCACGGTTGCATCGTTCGACAGCCCGATCGATTCACGTAGGCCGCCATTTTTGGTCCGCCAAAGCGTACTGCCATCTCGAAGGCTGATCGCAGACAAGTATCTGTCTGGGGCCACCACAAACACCACGGAGTCTTTTATCAGCGGCGTGCAGGAGGCCGGAGAAAAGTTTCGAACAGATGACCCATTGTTCCACTTCCAGTTCAGTTGACCGGTTCGAGTGTCGATTGCGTAGAGGTGGCGATCCCAGGCTCCCAAGATCAACTTCCCACCAGCGATCACAGGGGTGCTGACCACCGGACCTTCCAATCCTTTGTAGGTCCATATCCGATCGCCGTTTCTCACGTTCAGCGCATAGATCTCTCCGGCACTACCTCCAATGAAAACAGTATCCCCTTTTATGAGCGGACAGCCCAAGACAGCTGCCGGTGTTTTTTTCTTCCAAAATAATTTTCCTGATCGCCCATCCAAACAATGTATCTCACCATCGGCAGACCCAAACACAATACGGTTGCCACTGGCGGCAGCGGAAGAAAAGATCGCACCTTCGGATGAATAGGTCCACCGGCGAGCACCTGTTTTCAAATCATACGCAACAAATTCACCCACATGATTACCGATCATCACGGATCGCTTTGTATAAAGCGGGCTGGAAAGAATATTGGCTGAAGAAGAAACTGTCCACGCTGCTGAAACCTCCGGATACTTAGTGTTAATGGAATAATCAGGTCTGCGAACCGCCTGTCCAGGTACTCGAACGCCCACTTTGACAGCTGCCCAGCGCCTGGTGGTTGCTTCCAGTGGTTTTCGTTCCTGAAAGAAGATGCTGTCGCGGCGTACCTCCACCCAATTGTATCCTCCGCCGGGTGCTTTTGCACGAAGATTGGATCGACCCATCACGCCTGGTATTCCTTCAAAATCAAATTGCTTGTTGGCATGACCATGCCCGCAGATCGCGATCATGGTATTGCGAGCCCGGAGGCGATCCGTAGCCTCATACCAATTATCGAGACTACTGTCGATGGGATAATGACTCACAAATACGATAGGTGCTTGTGGGTCGATAGCAGAAAGTTCTTTATCCAACCAGTTCACCGCATCACGGGGAATATGACCATCACTCATCCGAACATAGGGCCCCGATGCGCATCCGATAAAATGTATCCCCTTGTGTTCGAAGTGAAATTTATCTGCCCCGAATATTCGGATGAATGATTGTCCGCCTGATTCACTCCAACCGGTATCGTGGTTGCCCGGTATCGGGTACCAGGGGATCTTTAATTGATCTAGTATCGACTTAGCTAAACGGATTTCCTCATCTGTGCCCATTTCAGTGATGTCACCAGTGACCAGCACAAAGTCTAAATCGGTTTGTTGATTGATGTCATTGACCGTACGTCGAAGATCCTCCTCCGGCGAACCGTTGGGAGAGCCTATATGTGTATCGGTAACAAAAGCAAATCGGAATGAGGCTGGTTGTGCTACTACTGAAAAAGAAATGATCAGTAGGCTGATTATGATAAGTGGACGTTGCATACGCACAATTTACAGCATTGCTGAGTACCTTGCGGGGGTGGATTCGAAACAACGACATACCCTGATTCTCGGCGCCTCTCCAAACCCCGAGCGATATAGTTATATCGCGTTGCAAATGCTAAAGCAAGCCGGCATACCTATATCCGCGATTGGAGCCCGCCCTGCGATAGTGGAGGATATTCAGATACATACAGGCTGGGATCAACTTTCTGATGAACCGATCGATACGATCACTTTATACATAGGAGCGGATCGACAAAAAGATCAGTACTACAATATATTATCAGCAAAACCCCGGCGCATCATATTTAATCCGGGTACTGAAAACGTCGAACTCGAACAACTTGCACAAGCAGCCGGCATTGAGACCTTACAGGCCTGTACGCTAGTAATGCTAAGGACAAACCTTTATTGATACGGAATTCTACGATTCAAAGTAGAAATCCTACGATTCCAAAACATGAAAATGCCCTCACTAAGGGCATTTTCTCTTTGTATTCCTTGGCATAGGGCCTCCGACCGAGTCATCTTTGACTTGTCCTTTTCGAGAAACCAAATACAGAACGGAAACGAACTGCGACCATCCATCCAATATCGATTAACTCTATAAAGTTAATTATGAAAACCAATCAGATCCTCGTCCTCGGCCTCTTATTACTGGCCACCGCGTTCAATGCAAACGCACAGGACCCCACCATTCCGCTCAACGAGCCCAACTACAACAAGCCTCGGATTTTCAACACGATGCCTGACCGCATTGAGATCACGCCGGAGAAGTTGAACCAGTTGATCGCCACCCCGAATGGACAGGCAGCCAACATTCCTTTCAATGCCCAGGCCGGTGAGATCGATGGAGATGTGATCAGCGCCGTGAGCAAATACAATAATACCATCCAGAGTGTAGTGATCCGCTGTGCTGATTTCGATGGAGCTCGTCTGACACTCAGCAAGGTTAACATGCCCGATGGCACAACCAAGTACACCGGCCGTATCATCAGCATCCGCCATGGTGACCTGTATCAACTCATCCAGGAAGACGCCGGCTGGGTGCTTGTAAAGAAAAATTTCTACGACCTCATCAACGAATAACCCCCAACGCGAGAACTAACTAGAGCCTGTTTCTAGTCCTACCCTTTGTTTTTGATCCGTACCCTACTTTCAACCATCCGGAAAAACCCGATCATGAAAAAGACATTCTTAGCACTGACCATGTTCCTGCTGGGATTCGCTCTAAATGCTCAGGTTCCAGTCTTGAACAGCAATCCTTCTGCAAGTGCAGTGGTTTTCCTTGATTTCGACGGTCATACCGTGGACGGTACCGGCTGGAATTACAACGGACCCATCTTTTGTGCTCCGTCTGGGATGGAAAATACCAAGATCACAAGCGTTTTTAACCGGGTAGCGGAAGATTATCGCCCCTTTAACGTGAACATCACAACAGACTCTACTAAATTCCTAGCAGCACCCATCAACCGCCGTATGCGAGTAGTCATCACAGTTACTTCCAGTTGGTACGGTAATGCAGGAGGGGTCGCTTTTGTTGGTTCCTACACGTGGGGAGATGACACGCCTTGTTTTGTCTTCTCTGCCCTGCTGAATTACAATGAAAAATATGTGGGCGAAGCAGCTTCTCATGAAGCCGGACATACATTAGGACTTTACCATCAGTCTTCTTACGATGGAAATTGCGCAAAGACCTCCGAATACAATAGCGGGTTGGGAACCGGTGAGATTGCCTGGGCCCCCATCATGGGTGTAGGCTATTACAAGAATATGTCCCTCTGGCATAATGGCGCAAACCCATTTGGCTGTAACAGTATTCAAAACGACCTGACTGTTATTACCACCAATAACGGGTTCACCTTCCGTACCGATGACTACGCCAGCAGCATCACGCAAGCAAGTAGCCTATCCTTCACCAACAACCAGTTTGTTATGAGTGGTGTGGTAGAAACTACTACTGACGTCGATTTTATCCGATTCAGCATGCCCGTAACTGCTCGTTTTCTGCTCGATGCCATCCCTTATAATGTTGGTACCGGCAATAGCGGATCCAATGTGGACCTGCAAGTATCTCTCTACGATAGCCGTAGAAACCTGGTGCGGACTTACAATCCCGGTACGCTACTCAACTCCGTAATCGATACAACCCTGACCAATGGTACATGGTTCCTCATGGTAGAAGGAAAAGGAAATACATTCGCTCCGGATTATGCGAGCTTGGGTTCTTATTCCCTCAATGCCAGATATTCTGTAGGTGGCGTATTACCGCTCCGTCAACTGGCATTGAAAGGACAGGTCAGCGGCGACCGTCATCAATTCACTTGGCTGATCGATGCGGATGAGGCGGTAACCGAGCAAATTCTTGAAGTCTCCGTAGACGGCCGCAACTTCACACCTGTTTCCGGTACTCCGGTCGAGAGTCGGGCCTATCAGTACAAACCCTTCGCCCAGGGCATGTTACAGTACCGCATGAAAGTAAGTTTTGACAATGGCGAAACCCACTACTCTAATTTGATCGCACTGAAGAATGAAGCCGGTAACGACCAGCCCAAACTCATCAGTACCATTTTGACAGGCAATAATATTTCTGTGAGCAGTCCCGGTACGTTCGACTACGCCCTCTATGACCTCAACGGAAAGGTCTTGCTACGTGGCCAACTCAGCACCGGCATGAACAGTCTCCCTGCCGGTAACCTGAACAGCGGCATGTACATGATCCGCTTCAGCAAAGGAGCCGCTCAGTGGACTGAAAAATTGATTCGCCAATAACTGTTTTCTCTGCTCCAAATGGAGCGTTAATCCGTGCCCTTTACTCAAGAGGTTTCCTTAACTTAGGGAAACCTCTTTTTTATGTTGTGGCGAACATTCAATGGCGAGCCCCTCGATAAACCCATTTACGAAGCGGTTGAAAACACCCTTCGGCGGGAAACAGATGCCGGACATAAACTAAAAGTTTGCATCGGAACCGATTCACAGGTAAAGGGAACCGAAACGGAATACGCCACGGTGATCGTCTTCCTCCGATCCGGCAGAGGGGGTTTCATGTACATCCACAACGAAAGATCTAACCACGCTCTTGGCATCAAGGAACGGATGTTGACAGAAGTAGCGAAGAGCATCGACATCGCCTATCAATTATGCCCTTTGTTCAATACCTACCAGGTCGATATGGAGGTGCACGCCGATATCAATACCAACCCCCAATTCAAAAGCAATGATGCCTTACGGGAGGCCATGGGATATATCATGGGAATGGGATTTGCGTTCAAAGCAAAACCAGAAGCATTTGCCAGCAGCAGTTGTGCCAATAAAGCGGTGAACTGATCCGCGAATTATTTTTTGTGCTGACGAAGCCAGGCTCTTCTTCCGGCCCAAACGATCAAGGTGACCATACCCAGGATCAACAGGATCAACCCGGTCTTTTCAGTGGGTTCAGGTTCACGAAGGTCCTGTTTGGCAGGCCCCACTGCAGCCACACTGTCCTTGAATTTGATGAGCTTGGTGATATCCGAATCAGCGCCTAGAACAGCTTGAGTCGTATCAAGACGTTTGCCCTTGAAACGGGGTTGAGCTGAAACTGTACAGAGAAGTACAGAGAGTATAAGCGTTAAAATGACAGAAAAACGAAACATAGTTCATCGGTTGAGATAGACCTGTTGGGAACCGGACTGTACCATTCGGGCTCTGAGCGACTGCTCATAAGGACCGGTCACAGATTGCGCTCTCCAAAATAAGAGGATCAGGAGCAGATAAGTTAGAAGCAAGTTCATTCTTTCACTGTTTTTGATCCGCATGTAACGAAGGTAATGCACCGATCCGAAAGTTCACGTTCACACAAATGATCCTCATCAGCGGGCCGGATTATCTTGTTTGAATGCCATTACATGGGCCAGTAATTCTTCTCTACCGCTACGATCGACGGCGGAAGTGATCACGTGAGGGGGCGGCTCCTCCCAGGTTGTTGCGAGCGCTGCTAAAAACTCATCCCGATGCCGAAGCGTGGCACCCGGCTTATTCTTATCTGCCTTCGTGAATACCAGCACAAAGGGAACACCCCAATTACCCAGCGCATTGATAAAATCCACATCAATGGTTTGTGGTGTGTGCCGGCTGTCGATCAGAACAAACAAACACTGAAGATTTTCCCGCTTCCGGATGTAGGACTCGATCATATTACCCCAATTACGACGAGCCTTTTGCGAAACAGAGGCATAAACATAACCCGGTAGATCTACCAAGTACCAATTTTTCTTATCGGAGGAAGTGACTTTGAAATGATGGATTCGTTGCGTTTTGCCGGGGCGGGCAGAAGTCTTTGCCAGTCCGTGTTGCCGGGTGAGCATATTGATCAGGGAGGACTTCCCCACATTACTTCGGCCGATGAATGCGAATTCGGGCCGGTCGGCGGCTGGACACTGTTTGTGCGTGGCACTACTAATTATATATTCGGCTCGTATGATCTCCATTCGCTCAAAGGTCGGCAAATGTTACCTTTGCGACGCATGAATCATCCCTTGCCGCACGATATCGTTGTTCCCGACCGGAATTCAGCTGAAACCAAAAAGGAGCAAGTGGCCCGCATGTTCGACCGGATCGCGCCCCGATACGATCTGCTTAACCGATTTTTATCTGCTCGGATCGACCTGCACTGGAGAAAAGACGCGCTCCGGGAGATGATTCCCCATGCCCCCAAGCGTATACTGGATGTGGCCACCGGCACAGCCGACTTGGCCCTGCTGGCCGAAAAAATTCTGCATCCCGACTCCATCATAGGTATCGATATCTCTCCCCAGATGCTGAGTGTCGGGCGTGAGAAGATCGAAAAGGTAAAAAAGTCGAGCAGCATCCTGCTTGAATCCGGCGATGCAGAAGCAATAAATCATCCTGACGGATCGTTTGATCTGGTGATGGTAGCTTATGGCATCCGAAATTTTCAAGACCTCTCCACCGGTCTAAAAGAAATGTTCCGTGTACTTCGTCCCGGCGGGAAACTGCTGATCCTTGAGTTTTCCCGTCCGAAAAACCCGATCTGGCGAAGCCTCTATCAATTTTACATGAAGCAGTATGTCCCAACCGTAGCCAGCTGGATGGGGCAGGACAAAAAAGCATACTCGTATTTGGATGAATCGGCACGCTTATTCCCGGAACGCACCGATCTGGTAAATATCCTCGAAACGGCCGGCTATCTTGATTGTACCTACAAAACCTATACCGGCGGTATCTGCTCCAGATACCTAGCTACCCGCCCCCTATGATACGAACCGTTTTCATATTGCTGCTGACTTCCGGCTTGTTTCAATCAACTACCCTACACGCACAGGTAGACCGGGTAGAGATGAATCTTTTTGACCACGATAGTAAACCCTATTATTTCGGGATCACACTGGGCGCAAACCTGGCTCGCTTCCATACATCACTTCACCCACGCTTTCTTCAGTATGACAGTGTAATGGTTGCGGAACCACTGAACAGTGGCGGACTGACACTTGGACTTTCTGCCACCGCACGTCTTTCCGATCGATTTCAATTGCGCTTCAATCCGCAACTGATGTTCATCGAACGCAACATCTTCTACAAATTGAAACAACCCGATATCAACGGGTCAACAGATATCAAAAAAACGGTTGAGTCGGTAATCATGTCTTTCCCGATTCAAGTCAAATTTCAAAGTGACCGTATAGGTAATTTTCGTCTTTATACACTCGCCGGATTCAAAGGGGATATAGACATGGCGAGTAACGCACGTGCCAAGCGAGCTGAGGAACTAGTGAAAATAGAAAAACATGACTTCGGACCGGAATTCGGCATCGGATTCAACTTCTTCTTTGAAAGTTTCATCTTTTCTCCGGAGATCAAGATCAGTAATGGACTCCGCAACATCCATGCCCGAGACGAAAACCTGAAATTCTCGAATGTATTCGACCGGATCCAGTCCCGCATGATCGTATTCAGCATTCACCTCGAGGGATGATGAAAAACTTGTTTCATGCAAGTGCCTAAAAATGGAACAATCGCATCCCTAACCGGTTTTCGCTGGCTGGCAGCATCGCTCGTATTTGTATATCACAACCGCAAATACTGGAGAGACCAACTCCCTGACCAGATTGATCATTTATTCAGCGAATTTCACATTGGCGTATCACTTTTCTTTATACTGAGCGGCTACCTGATCACAATGAGCTATGGATCAAAGCCGCTACAATCGAAAAAACAATACGCAAAATATACAGCCCAGCGAATAGCAAGAATCTACCCCATGTACTGGCTCATCTTGCTGGCATATACGATCGACCCTGCCTATGGTGCCGGGCAATGGAATCTACTGCTATTCTCCCTGGGACATGGATTTTCAAATCAATTGAATCTGAATGGAATCTCACAAGCCTGGTCTCTGACCGTTGAAATGAGTTATTATTTGATCGCACCACTCATCACAAAAATGATGGTTGCTAACGGGCGTTATATTCTTCTTCTCCTACCAACAACTTGCGTTTGCCTGTTCTTGACAGGCTATTTCTGGAATATCTCAAATGGCAACCCGCAATCGTTTTTATCGCCACTCCTTTTCGTACTCAACGGAACCATCGGTGGCCAATTATTATTTTTTGTCGCCGGCGCATCCCTAGTTCTATTTCCAAACCACTCCTTATTTGGCAAAGGTTTGACTCATAAAACATGGCTGGGAACACTTGGCGTAATCTGCACAATGGCCCTATCCATTATCTTTCATCAGACGCCATACGATCAAGCAAATCAATACATATCCGGAACACTTTTTCAATTGTTATTGATATCATTTTTTGGCAGATGCTGGATTCAGGGCCTGACCGAAGAGCACACCATCCAAAATAAAATATTCAGTTCTCCTGTATTTGTCCTTCTAGGAAATGCATCCTTCATTTTCTATCTGATCCACATATCCTACGTAAACCAGAAGATCAAAGAGTATATCCTATTACCCGACCGAAACTATATTCTTTTGTGGCTAGCATCTTGCCTATTGTATATCCTGATCGAAAAACCGTTATATAGTTTTTGCAGGAGACTGATAAACAAATGGTGAACTGATCAGTAATCAATTTCTCTTCGCATCCGATTCCAACGAAGCCCTACACTGAACCAATTTGTCCGCCGATCGATAATTGGGCTCGTCAAGGACCGTTCACTTCGAAAACCAGCCTGCATCTCCAAATAGAGATTTCTAACCCACTCGTAGGTAATCAGCAAGGACGAATACAGAACACGTGTATCTCTTCCCGACCCGATCGAATAGCCATAATCTCCCATTCGGTAGGGCGGAACATTCGGTAAAAAAATATTGGAACCAAAACTTCTTGCAGTGCTGTCGCGGCCCTGTCGATAAGCGATCGCCTTGGCCTCCATACGCAGACGAGGTAAGGGCTGATAACGAAGAATACCGATGAACTCAGAAAAATTCGCACCTAAAGGATGCGCGAGTGGCTGATTATAATGGGTATAATTGGCAACTGAATCGCGATGAGAATAGGTGAACGGACGAACCCGGTTATATTCCAACTGCAGATCCAAATTCTTCACCGCACCCACATTCATATAATGTGCTCCTACCTGATAGCCCCATTTATTCGCCCACCACTGGTTGCCACTGCGGATCTCTGAAAGGTTGAATTCATCCAACAGTAATTGACCATACAATTGAACAGATTTATGAGGTTGAATCTTCCAGTCCAATCCGGCCAGTGAATTATCCATGCTCCCGTTCTGATGCTCGACAGAGCGATAGAAGATCACTGGATTTAGATAAGAAAAATCAAAACGATTGGGCCTTCCGAATATCACGCCTTCAAAAAATCCCAACTGCAGCCACCGAGTCACTTGTAGGTCGAGGTGATGCATCGCTACGTATTTCTTACCGATCAATCGATCGCCTACCCGGTCATCGGCCTGCTGTAATTCCATGAAGAGATTGCGGTAATTGAATTTCCAGATCCGTGTATTGAATCGAAGAAATGTATAGCTGTTTCCCCAGTCACTAAGAAACAAACTCCGGTGTCCGTTTCCGATGAAATGACGATCATACCCGAATGCCACCTCCACATATTTGGTGGCCGGAAAGGTGACATAGGCACGTGCATCAAAATAATCATACCCGGTACCCTTGAAATTTTTATAAAAGCCTTGATTCGGTAATGCTTTTCGGCTCCTCTCCCAATCTCTTGCATAGACCGGAAGTCGTTCCTGGTTTTCCGTCAGGTAGGTATGAAATCCGATCTTCCCGGCGATTCGTCCATCCACCACTATACCCCGGGTGTTCTCAAAAAGTCGGTCGCTGCTGCCCCCTTCCTTCCCCGCTGTCAGTCCTAATACCGGATTCACGATCAGATCAAAATCGGTCGAATGCACCTCATATAAATTGGCGGGATTGTTGAAAAAAGGTCCCCATTTTCGCCGAGGCATTACGATCACATCCATCGTATCGACAGAATCTGAAGTGGGCTTAGATAATTGACCCAATGAGATTGCCTGTTCGTTCCATCGATCTGCCTTAGATCCATTGGGGATGGCTGTCATCCAGTTGGCCGAACGGGCAGCCGGCCAGGTTTTACTGAATGCTTGCTTACCCGTATAAGATGTTGTGAGGATCTCCATCCGACGGACCGTATGATTGATCGGATCACCCGGCATCCAATAGGTCTGCTGCGTACTGCCGACAAGGAATGTCAACAGGAAGAGGATACTCAGCAAACATTTTATAATTTTCGGTAGATTCATAGAATCAATTGAGACAGAAATTAATATTGCTGCCATCAACAGCTGAACGAAGGTAAGATTCAAGCCAGAATTCATAGCCCACGCAGATCATGCACGTAGACCCGATCACCCGAGCCGACCTGAATCTGTTCCATGCAGAGGACAAACTTTCCGTATTCCATCGGCTCAATTTCACGACAACTGATGGGGGGCGGGAAGAATTACGACAACTCTTTGAGAAACCACTGAGCGATCTGAATAAGATCCGATCCCGGCAGGAATTGCTTCGACAGATCGGCGCCAGACTAGACGAATGGCCCACGCAGATCACCAACGGCACCCTGCATGCCGTGGAGAAATGGTTGGAGTACCCCCTCGATCCGATCGCTGAATCCATCAGTGCTCCAGGCAATTTGTTATATAGGTGGTTGCATCCGGCTGACCATTCCATGATCCGATACAGCTTACCACACTTGCTGGATCTATATCAAGGTTGTTGTCAAATCGTGCGGTGCTTTCGAGATGTTGAAGTGAATGGCCCCCTCCAATATGAACTCCATCGCCTACAACAACTCTTGGAGCAAACAGGATTACAACGTTTATCGGGGGATAAAAAAAGCATTCCCCACTCCTACCTCAGCGCACTTCAATTGGCTCGGATCACCCGAGTGGAATACAGATCGGAAATGATCGAATTGGTGAATTTGTTTTACCTCTTCGATGCCTGGCACGCAATGGCCATGGCCACCTTAGAACTGAAAATGACATTCCCGGTTTTTTTGGAATCTGACAAACCCTTCATCCGAACCACACAACTGACCCATATCCAATTAGAACATCCGGTCGGATATGACCTCCTGCTGGATACTGACCATCGCCTGCTCTTCCTGACGGGCGCCAATATGGCCGGAAAAAGTACGCTCATCAAATCCATCGGGATCGCGGTGTACTTGGCGCATCTCGGCATGGGCGTACCCGCTCAACAAATGGAACTGAGTGTATTCGAGGGCATGCTCAGCAATGTAACCGTTACCGATAATGTCGTTAAGGGAGAAAGCTATTTTTTCAATGAAGTCCAACGCATCAAACAAACGATCACGCATATGATGGATGGAAGAAAGTGGCTGGTATTGATCGATGAACTTTTCAAAGGAACCAATGTGGAGGATGCCCGCCGTTGTTCGCTGGCCGTGATCAAAGGAATCGCTCAGTTGCCACAAGCTATCACACTACTGTCTACCCATCTATACGAGATCGGTGATTCATTGAAAGATGAACCCCGCATCTTATATCGTTACTTTGAAACAGATGTCCGACCCGATACCTTACATTTTTCCTACCAACTCAAAGAAGGGATCAGTCAGGATCGTATCGGCTACCGCATACTGGAACGTGAAGGCGTAGCAGCACTCCTACAGCAAATTCAACGAAATAAAGATTCATGAGAATAATCACATGCCTGATCGGTCTACTGATCAGTTATACTTCAAGTGCACAGCGCCCTATCGACGTTCTTGACTACCAGTTCCAGCTCAATTTGTCGGATAGTTCAAATCGGATCCATGGCAAAGCAAGCATAGAATTCAAAGCCAATGAGACGGTCAATCAAATAGAGATCGATCTGGGTAAATACGATAAAAACGGCAAGGGGATGCAAGTGACCCATGTGGGTCGATATGGCGATCGAAAAGGGAATCAACCAAACCGACTGACTTTTGAATGGATCTCCGATGAACGCATACGCATCAACCTGGATATAACTGTTCAGAAAGATCAACAAGCGGGTATTTGGATCGAATACAACGGCATACCCCGCGACGGCCTGATCATCTCCAAGAATATGCACGGCGACCGCACCTTTTTTGCCGACAACTGGCCAAACCGGGCGCATCAATGGATTCCTTGCGTAGATGACCCCGCCGATAAAGCTTCCGTCTCGTTCATCGTCTCCGCTCCGAAACACTATCGTGTTGTCTCCAATGGGGTTCCGATCGGTAACCCTAATAATGAGTGGCCCGCGGGAATGACCACTTCCCATTGGGTAGAGAAAGTTCCGCTACCAACAAAAGTGATGGTGATCGGTGTTGCCCGCTTTGAAGTGGATACCGTCGGTTTTTTCTGGAATACCATTCCCGTTAGCAGTTGGGTCTTCCCCCAAGACACCGCTGCTGGATTCAAAACCTATGCGCAGGCCATGCCCATTCTGATGTGGATGCGCAACCATATCGGTCATTACGCCTATAGCAAGCTGGCCAATGTGCAGTCAAAGACCATCTTCGGTGGCATGGAAAACGCCAGTGCGATCTTTTACTACGAACAATCGGTAAAAGGAAAACGAGACGAAGAAGCACTCATCGCACACGAGATCGCCCACCAATGGTTCGGAAACATGGCCACCGAAAAAAGCTTTCATCACCTCTGGCTGAGTGAAGGCTTCGCCACCTACATGACGCATCAATACATGGAATCGAGATACGGTGACTCACTTTTGAAACAGCGGCTACAAGCCGACCGCGAAAAAATCAATGAATTCCTTAGTCGTACCCCTAGATCCGTGATCGATACCACCGCGAATTACATGAGCTTGCTGAACGCCAACAGCTATGAAAAAGGCGGATGGGTGTTGCACATGATCCGAAAACAAGTTGGGGATGTGCTCTTTCGTCGGATCATCCGCGCTTACTACGAAACCTACGAGGGAAAAAATGCGGATACGGATGATTTCAGACGGGTGGTGGAGTTGCTAACTAACCAAGATTGGTCCGTTTTCTTCAAACAGTGGCTGACCCGAAAAGCAAACCCTTCTTTACAATTGACCTGGGAAAACGATGCAAATGGAAAACTGGCGACATTGGTAGTGCGTCAATTGCAAAACACCGAAGCATACTCTTTTCCGTTATCCATGGACCTGATCAACGGGTCGGGTGAAAAAAAACGGGTGAAGATCGATGTGACAAAAACCGAGCAGATCTTCGTTCTCCCAACCAATGGAGCGATCGATTCGATCATCGTCGATCCGGATACAGAGTTGCTTATCGATAAATTGATCGTCGCCCAAAAGGGCTAAGCCCCCCGATTCTACGTATTGACTTTCGGCCCTTAGACATTTAGTTTCGCCGGATGCTCATCAAAACATTCGGCAGTGCCGTACAAGGAGTTGATGCGATCACCATCACACTGGAAGTGAATGGTATGAGCAGCACTCGAGATCCGCTGATCGTAGGATTACCTGATCATGCGATTCGTGAAAGTATGCAGCGGATTGAAAGCGCATTGAAGACGAACGGATATGACATGCCACGCACCAAAGTGGTAATCAACCTGGCACCGGCCGATATACGAAAAAGCGGTACTGCCTTCGATCTACCGATGGCGATCGGAATATTAGCGGCCTCCGAACAGATCGAGTATACCCCCCGTATACAGGAATTTGTGGTCATGGGAGAGTTGGCGCTAGATGGTGGGATACGTCCCATCAAAGGGGCACTGCCGATCGCTTGCAGGGCAAAACAGGATGGTTTCAAAGGTGTGCTCCTTCCAATAGAAAATGTACAGGAAGCTGCTTTGGTAGAGGGACTGGACGTGTATGGAGCTAAAGATTTAAAGGAGGTGCTTGATTTTTTCCTCAGTGAAACATTCAATCTGAAGCGGGCTCACATATCTCTTTCCACCGATCCTGAAAAACAAAGGCTCGGAGAGTCGATCGACTTTGCAGATGTAAAGGGGCAGGAGCACGTGAAGCGGGCACTGGAGATTGCCGCTGCGGGCGGACATAATGCAATATTGATCGGTCCGCCCGGTTCCGGAAAAACCATGCTCGCCAAACGAATCGGTACGATCCTCCCTCCCCTGTCGATGGAAGAAGCACTGGAGACGACCAAGATCCATTCGGTTTGCGGAAAGTTATCGGGGGTGAACGGACTGGTTCGTGATCGGCCCTTTCGCGCACCGCATCATACGATTTCAGATATAGCACTCGTCGGTGGAGGTGCCCAGCCACAACCCGGTGAGATATCGCTGGCGCATCATGGGGTATTGTTTTTGGATGAATTACCGGAATTCAAACGAACGGTACTGGATGTGATGCGGCAACCGATGGAAGAAAAAAAAGTTAGTATTTCGCGATCAAGGATCGCCGTGGAATTCCCCGCATCCTTTATGCTGGTCGCCTCCATGAATCCTTGTCCTTGCGGCTATTATAACCATCCGGAACGAAATTGTCATTGTGCACCCGGACAAGTTCAACGATACCTGAATCGCGTATCCGGACCATTACTCGATCGCATCGATCTGCATGTGGAAGTGACCCCTGTATCTTACACTGATCTGGCATCGGTGAAGGACGGCGAATCATCGGCAACCATCCGAAAAAGAGTGATCCGTGCTCGAGAATTGCAGCTACTGCGTTTCGGCGCTCAGTCCCGGCTGCACACGAACGTAACCATGCAGGGTAAATGGATCGAAAAGCACTGCCAATTGAGTGAATCGGGAAATAGACTACTGCGTGCCGCGATGGAAAAACTGAACCTTTCCGCTCGCGCGTACGACCGAATCCGAAAAGTGGCGCGGACGATCGCGGATCTGAACGAAGAAGAAAATATCCAAACAGAACACGTCGCCGAAGCCATTCAGTACCGTAGCCTGGACAGAGAGAACTGGAGCCGGTAGGGGTTATATTTGCACCGTGCTCACCTTCGAACCATATCAATCACTAAACAGATATTACAATCATATCTATGTGGTGAGCGTACGTGCGGCCGTAGAGCGGCGGAATAGATTTGATCAACGGTTCCAGGGATTGAAATATGAATACTTTTTTGGAGCAGATAAAGATCAATTCACCATCGAACAACTTGAAGCAGAAGGTATATTCAGTGAATCATTGGCTCGAAAGCGGCATCGGTTCGGAAAAACATTGCGACCCGGTGAGATCGCCTGCTCCTGGAGTCATCGGATGATCTATGAAGACATGCTCAAAAACGAATACGAGCGGGTATTGATCCTCGAGGATGACGCTGTGCCTGATGAGATTACGCTGGCACAATTGAAGCAGGCGCTGGAGGAACTACCCAAGGATGCTGAACTGGTTTACTGGGGCTGGGGGAAAAATGGCGAACGAGATATAAGCGGCTGGTGGAAACAACTGGTCTATCACATCCAACATGCAGTGGGCTTTTTGAAGTGGAATCACCGGATCATACAGAACTTATACGCACGTCCGTTCAATGCGTATTTCAAAAAAGCAGGATTTCACGACTTCACCTATGCCTATGCCATTTCCAGATCGGGGGCAGAAAAAATGATCCGAATGCAAACGCCGATCCAGTACATCGCCGACAATCTATTGGCGCACGCGGCCACAGAGGAAGAGGTGATTGCCTACACCGCTTGGCCAAAGTATTTCCTGCATGACGAAGGGCCGGCCGGACAAGCGAACCCTTCGTATATTCGCTGATTGATTTTTCCCCTTCCATGAAAATCCTGTTCCATTATTTACGCCCGCACCGCGGTTGGGTAGCCTTGCTGCTTCTGCTTTCGGGCATCAATATCGGTTTCTCGCTGATCGATCCGATCCTGCTTGGTAAACTGGTCAACCTGGCGAATCATTATTCCAGTAACCGCGAGGAATATGACTTCAATAAATTCTTCTGGTCATTTCAAGAAAATCCGCATTATGGGGTTGGGGCCTTGTTACTGACCTCGATCAGTGTGGCCATGATCAGCCGGATTGCAAAAGCCTTTCAGGATTACTTACTGACACGCATCACGCAGCAATTCGGCGCCACGGTTTTTACCGAGGGATTACAACACGCGATGCGTCTTCCCTACCAAGAATTTGAGGATGCCCGCAGTGGTGAAACCCTGAGCGTCTTACAGAAAGTGCGGACCGATACAGAAAAATTCGTAGCCTCTTTCATCAACATACTTTTTCCGATCATTGTCGGCATCCTGTTTGTAGCCGTATATGCTGCTGCTATTCACTGGAGTTTACCCTTGATCTATTTCGGGGGGATCTTTTTTCTGACCATTATTTCCAATCTGCTTAGCAAAAAAGTCAAGATCATTCAGAAGAAGATCGTCGGACAAACCACAGCCCTGGCCGGAGCCACCACTGAATCACTTCGAAATATCGAGTTGGTGAAAAGTTTGGGACTGACTACTCAAGAAGTAAAACGCCTCAACCAGAATACATTCAAGATCCTGGGCTTGGAAATGACCAAGGTAAAACGAGTACGCAGCATCAGCTTTGTACAAGGTACGTTTGTGAACACCCTTCGTCAGGTGATCCTTTTCATGCTGATGTGGCTCATTTTCCGAGATAAAATGAATGCGGGTCAGCTGGTGACCATGCAGATCTTTTCCTTCTTTGTTTTTGGACCGCTACAAGAGATCGGTAACATCATACTCACTTATCGGGAAGCACAGGCATCACTGGAAAATTTCGGCCAACTGATGGAGAAGAAACCGGAACCTGAGCCAGCTACCCCCACTACGCTTGGAGCGATCGAACAACTGGCATTCGATCAGGTCCTGTTCCGAAACCGTGCAGGCGGACAACCCGCCGTGAACGGCATCAGCTTCGAGGCCCGTCGCGGTGAAACCATCGCTTTTGTAGGTCCGTCCGGTTCCGGAAAAACCACCCTGATGAAATTACTGGTTGGACTTTACCGACCACAGGAAGGCACCATCTATTTCAATAACCTGCCTGAATCACAAATCCATTTTCAAGAAGTGCGGGACCAGATCGGATTCGTTACACAGGATACACAACTTTTCTCCGGAACCATCCGGGAGAACCTTTTGTTTGTCAAACCCGACGCCACGGAAGAACAACTCATCGATGTGGTCAACCGAGCTTCTTGTCAGAATCTGATGACACGATCGGACGAAGGACTAAATGCGCGGATCGGAGAAGGCGGACTGAAACTATCCGGAGGCGAAAAACAACGACTTTCCATTGCTCGCGCATTACTCAGAAACCCACGACTTTTGCTGTTTGACGAAGCCACGTCGGCATTGGATTCCATTACGGAGGAAGAGATCAATAATACGATCCGGAATGTATCACAACGTGGCGAACAGATCACGATCCTGATCGCACACCGCTTATCGACGATCCTGCATGCCGATCGTATCTATGTCTTGGAAAAAGGAGACATCGTAGAAACCGGTACGCATCAGCAATTACTGAATGAAAAAGGGTTGTATTTTGCGATGTGGCGCCAACAGATCGGCGAACGCAAAAATGATCAAATCAATTCCTAATGGGTATTTTATCCTGGCTCGGTTTTGGAAACAACGGACTTAAAAAAGCGCTGGAAGCGGGCGCTACCATTGTTGATGTACGGACCCCGCATGAGTTCGATCAAGGGAAAATCCCCGGGTCGATCAATATCCCGGTCGATAGACTATCCAGTCAGATAAACAAACTTAAATCGATAGATACGCCTATCGTCGTATGCTGCGCCTCCGGCATGCGGGCCGGAATGGCAAAGTCGGTTTTGAAAAAAGCCGGCATCAAGGACGTGTATAACGGCGGTGGTTGGCAATCGCTGATGCGAAAATTATAAGGCTTGGTCTTTTTTCTCCGATCGGTCAGTGACCATATCATAGAAGATATTGGAACGCTCCAGTTCCTCGATATCACTTAGCTCCAATTCGATAGCCTTGGTACTCTGCGTGATCTCTACTAATGATAGGATCAGCGAAGCGATCAGGGACAGTAAGCTAAGGGCAAAGATCCATTCTGCCACCTCCAGCGACTCGCGATATAATGCATACATACAGGCGACACAGCCCAAGAAACTTAAGATGCCCAATGCCTGCATGTAACGAATCAAATTGATCCGTCTACGCAAACTGGCAATCTGAGCAAGTAGAGTTGGATGCACCTTACCCTTCTTGTATTCTTCGTGTAAACGTCGCACCAGATTCGCCAGTGCCAGAAACCGATTGGTATAGGCCAGCATCAGCAAGGTGATGCCCGGAAACAATAAGGCAGGGGTATTGAGGTTGATGTCCATATGGCAATGTAAAAAAAATCCCCCGTAGAACGGGGGATCAGATGTTTGGAGAATCCTATTTAGTATTCAAGTGATGCTCATTACTTCTTTTTCGAAGCGTTTGAGAGAAAATAGGCCAGATTGATGCCTACCACATTATTTCTCCACTCAAAACCGGAAATATTTTGAAGATTGGTCAATCCGCGCAAAACACTCACCCCAATTACAACCCCACTCTTTAAGGAAATACCCGCCTGAACATTCAAGCCAAGATCTACGCGCTTCACTTCTCCGGCATCCTTACCAAAAGAAATATCTTCGGTTTCGTTCTCATGGATGGATTTTGCAGACAGATTATATCCAAAATTGGGTCCGCCGCCTATGAAAATACCATTCTTGGTGTGGTACAATAGCTGCACAGGAATATCGAGCGATCCGAACCGAACTTTATCCTTATGCCCTTCATGCTCGATAGCTGTTCCTTTCTGCAAATAAAGCAACTGCGTCTGCAATATAATCTTGTCTGATATTTTTTGATCGACTAAAAAACCAATCTGAAACCCTGGCAACATGGCTTTTTCTGACTTTAGATCCGCATCATTAGTGCTGACGGAGGCCAACGCAAGTCCAGTCTTGAAACCGATACGGGTCTGGGCCGTTAGCTGGAGTGACAGAACGAACAAACATGCGAGAAAGATTGTTTTTTTCATTTTTTGATGGTTTTGAACGCAAAAATAAATGAAACAGTGTTGCAAATATAAATTTGCAGGAAAATTTTAATTTATTTCCGTCCGCATAGGAAGTTCCAGATCACTGTGACCCAGATCGGGGCTGTCGTTTGGCCCCTTGATTCCGGTCTTGTGCATGAGCTTGATCAGAACCGAACCCGATCCCGTACCTACCCCATTCCATGTTGTACTCAATCCAAGTGGGAATCCCCGACTGTCCTTGTCCATTTTTTGTATCTGTAACAACCCGGCAGGAGCGATATAAAACAGTTCGTGGGAGGTCCCTTGTGCCTGTATCGTTGGGGTGATGTCCCGCACGATGCCATTTACAATATTGAGTGCTCTGAAAGAAACAGCATAGGAACGGTTCGCCAACAATCGTATCGTATCAATACGAGTAGGCGGTAGTCCGCCATCACCATCCTGATCTTCGGCGACGTAAACCAGATCCGGCTGACCAGCAATTCGGAAGGTCAATTCAAGTTTATTGATCGCTTCATGTTCATTCTCATCATTGGCATCCGATGGTTTTTTACAGCCGGTATAGAAAACGAAAAGCACTGGGAGTAGAAATAAACTTTTTTCAAATTTCATAATGCGTATTTAAGCTGAAGAATGAAGTTCCGTCCGACCTCGTCGTTAAAATACCTGAACCGATTCATATAATCACGGTAGCGTGTATTCAGCGCATTGGTAACCCCAAGCTGTAACTGAACAGGACGCTTGCCAACCATCAGTTGGGTTGAAAACTGAATATTCAGTAACGTATAAGCATCAGGGGGGGGCAGATAATCACCTGATACCGGCACGCGGTTTTGTCGCATAACATGAACCACGGAAGGACTCATATACGTATTTCGTAATAGGCGCTGATCGAAGGTATAGGTGGCTTGTGCTTCAAAACGATGGGAAGGCATTTGGGCTAACCAATCATTGGCACGAAGGTCTCTTGCCCAAAGCAATGAGGCTTTCAACAGGGTGCTCCAATGCGGGCTGAAATAACGTTCGAAACGAAAGTCAGTTCCCGTTAGCAAGGCCAGCGTCTGAATGTAGCGAAAGGTCGGATACGCCCCCCTAAGTGTCAAAGTAGGGGGAGCGCTCGGAACCAGATTAATGAAACCGTCGATCCGATTTACATGAATGGTCAGATCCAATGTTAAAGAGCTATCTTTTTTATACTCGGCCTGCAGCAAATTCTTTAAGGATCGCTCTGAACGAAGACTTGAGTCGCCGATCTCAAAACTAGCGGTACCATGATGAAGCCCATTCACATACAATTCATTTACATATGGAGCCCGCCAGGCATAACTGGTGTTCCACCGAAGTGAAAATTGATCGGTTAGCGGACGAGTAAGGCTCAGAGTCCCGGAGGGATTAAAAAAGCGATGACGGCTAGTACTGGTATTGCCGTTGCGGTTTCTAAAAACCTCAAAGTCGCGATAATCGGCACGTATTGCTCCCTCCGCTGACCAATCAGCAAGACTCCACTTTTCAACGGCGTACAAGCCAACATTCCACAAAGAAAAGTTCGGAATGAAAAAACGACTTCCAGACCAAACGTTCTGTTGAAAAAGACCTTGTACGCCTAAACTGCTCGAACGCTTTTGAGATCGGATCACCTCTCGGTTCAGATCCAGTGATGTGGTGCCGATACGCAGAGATAGTTCCGGACGATCGGTCAACATTGCCCGATCGAACTCACTTCGGTTATTCTCTTGGTGCGCAACCACTAGTTGCCATTTTCGAGCCGTCTCATCAGACCAGCTCGCCTTAAATTTTCCAAGATAATGCTGAACGCGTTGTCTGGGCCGATCAATGACATACGAGAATTTATCCTGGTTCTGTAAGGGACGAGGACTGGAAATAGTATTGAGGAGATCCGTCAGGTTGCCAATATGCGCCCCGGTAAAAATTCCAAGATCTGTTGAAAAGGAACTCAAAAAAAGATCTGCCCGGAAATCCTGCTTGCGGTAAGCAGCCATACCGGAGAAATTAAATTCCTGAAGGCCGGTATTCTGCAACCAATAATCGGGCGTGCGGGCCGTCCCCCCCCTTTTGAAGGTCACATGTGTTCTCCAACTGAAGGCCGGTGCCTGTTTGAGGTTTTCCTCCAATTGCAAATTCACCACTGCCTGTCGGTTGTTTGTGAAATAACCAGTGTTGATCTCTCCTCGAAAACGCTGGTCGAACATCAATGGCCTAGGCTCAACTAAAATTGCCCCTCCAATCGCATCTGATCCATATCGGATCGCCCCGGCCCCTTTTAATACAATGAAACGATCGGCAATGAATGGATCGATCTCAGGCGCATGCTCACTTCCCCACTGCTGTCCCTCTAAACGAACCTCCTGGTTCAGCAGAATCACCCGCTGGCTATGCAAACCATGAATGACCGGTTTAAAAATGGTACTACCCGTTTGCAACACGCTTACACCCGTGATCCGTTGAAGTACCTCCCCCAATGATCGCCCACGAGTTTCCTCCACATCCCTGCCTTTCAATACGCCACGAACTTGCTGAGTTTGGGACGAAATTCCACTTTGAACTTGAACAGATGTGAGCACATTAAAATGGTGAGGAAGCTGGAAATTTCGAACCAGGTTCGATTCCAATTTGATCCGAACAGTCAACGTATCACAATCTTCATGAGATAACAAGAAGGTATATGTACCGGAACATATGCGATAAAAATGGTAATGTCCCTCTTCATCTGTTGTTGCAAACAAACCCAGCTCCTTGATTAAAATGCGGGCTCCAACAAGTGGCGTTCGCTCATCGGCATCTGATACACTACCTGAAACAGAAAATACACAAGTTGAATCCTGAGCCAAGGTATACTGAGACCGACCCAAAATCAGGAAAACCATAATGGCTAAGAGAAGAACAGACCGATCAAATCGTTTTATCATGCGAAACTGGACAGGACTAATTTTGCACCATTGTTGCAAATTTAGGGATTACCCTCCAGACCGGCTAATCAGAGATCCGATGCCCGGCATTCACCCAATCGGTGATCCGCTGCTTATCGATCGTAGTTAACTGTCCCCCCTGTGGCATGAAACTGGGGGTTCCGTCCACACAACGAACTTTTATGCGCTGCCAGCCTGCGACGATACTCGCATCGGCATCGAAATTGAAATTGCCGCTGTTGCCGGCGTTCAGGTGACAGGGACCGCAATAACCCGAAACGATCTGTTTCACCTGCGCATATTTGGGACCGTAGTTCAATATCGTAACCTGAGCGGTATCCAAACATCCCCGGTTGTTTCGTACCGTGATCACATAGTTTCCTGGCGACAGATTGGAAAACAGTCCGGATGACTGAAATGCGCCATTATCCAGTTTATAGCTCACTGAATCTCCAGCCGGATTGAATACCGCGATCGAACCGTCGTTTCCGGTTCCGATGGCGGGACTGGCACTGTAAATAATATCCAACTGAACCCCGGTGCATGGATTTGGAGGTGCCTCCCCGGTACAGGAGGACATTACAGATACTAGGACCCATACACTCGTGGTCTGTCTGAGTAGATCAATAAATCGATTCATCAACGGACTTTTAACATGGCGCGTACATGCTGATTGACTCCATTTTGGAATCGCGCATAATAGACACCTGGTGGCAATGGTTCGCTGTCGAACGTGACGGTATAGGTGCCTGCAGCATACTCTTTATCTACCAGATTCGTCAGTACACGTCCAAGTGTATCCATGATCTGGATCAGGGTATGCCCCCCGGCTGTTCTGAATTTGATCGTGGTGGTTGTTTGAAACGGGTTCGGGTAGTTGGTAACCATCACCTCAACAGGAGAAGGATTCGGAGGCATGACTCCATTACAAACCCCCGCTTTGATCAGCGGCAGACTTTGTAACTGTCTATTGATGTTCGGCGGGAACAAGGAATCGACCACCGACTTATCCAAGCAAAACCATTTCTCCAGTAAAGTCGCATAGATACTTCTGAAATCGTATTGCATCGGTATGTTGTCGTTCACCGTAGCGGTTGCCGGCAAGGTAGGATTGACACCCAACATACCAGGATCTACCGACTTTCCGAATATGAACATTGGCGCGGCAGCACCGTGGTCAGTACCGGAACTGGAGTTGGATTTGATCCGTCGACCGAATTCACTAAAGGTCATTCCCATCACCCGATCCTCAATACTCAAAAACTTCAGATCTTCCTGAAACGCGCGGATCGCATCGGAGACACGTTGAAGCAACGTAGCATGTGACCCGGTAGTGGTATCCGCGGCATTGACTTGCACTGAGTGTGTATCGAATCCACCAAAGCTCACCATGTAAACACGTGTTCTCAATCCGCCTTTGATCAAGCGAGCAACTATCTTGAGTTGATCGGCTAATGAATTATTCGTGGGATAAGTAAACTGAGTAGTTACATTATTAGCAGCTGTTCGAACCGCACTGGCATAACCTTGTGTTTGTTGGTTGACTTGACGAATGAACTTAAGCTCCTTACCTGCTCGTGTATCGGGTACAGGGTCGGTAGTGCCATTGATCAGATTGTAAAAACTGGTGGGATTGGTGATGCTCATTCCCATGTTCACCGTAGGTCCTTGCAAGGTCAAGGAGGTGGTTGAACCGATCTGGATAGCCAAGGGATCCGGCATATCATCATTCGGATAACCCACCGGAAAGTCAGGATACTCGTAATTCAGGTAACGCCCGGCCCATCCGGTGTACACTTCTTGATTGCTGTTGGAGCCGCTCATCCAAATATCGGTGGCCCGGAAATGGGAGAAATTTGGTTGTGGATAGCCGACGGCCTGAATCAGCTTGGCTTTGCCATCGGAGAATAGTCCCTGCAAGCCGGTCATCGACGGATGCAGTCCGGTTCCGGTAACGCCGGTGATCGGAAGCACTCGATTTTCCGGAATGGCCACGTTAGATCGAGCATTGAAATAACGGGAGTAATCCGCTACAGGGATCACCGTATTCAATCCGTCGTTACCACCCGATAATTGAACGATGACCAGCACATGATCGGTCAAGGTGGTTCCTTGCATCAGCGCTTGCACCAAGGGTGATTGTGCATTGAAGGCCTTGATCGAATAGCCATTGATCAACTCCGGCAGCATGGCCGCCGCAGGGATCGAACTATATAAAAAGTCTTTGCGTTTCATATGTTGCAGTTGACGAAGGCTTAGATGAGTTGATATTCGGCCAGGTTGTACAAATACTTGAACAGATTCATGAGACGAGTATTGACCGTATTGAAATTCGCAGTAGTCGGATTGGCAACATAGGCCATCCAGGCGTTGGTCCAGTAGTAATCCCACTGCTGTCCGGTGAGTAGGATCTGTGTTTTGATCTGTGCCTTACTCGCAGTTGACAAAGAGTTGCGGAAAAAACGTGTCACGGCCTCATCGATCAGGTCATTGGGATTACCCGGATTGAAAAAGGTCTGAGCCAACGCAACACAATCGAACCGAACCCTGACCCCGTTGACCAAATAACCTGTGTTGATCATCGTGTCTGTGAACTGATTTCGCTTGGGCAGTGAATCGGAGTTGATCCAGATCTCATGGAATAAAGGTTCCTGATAGTATGCCGGCATACCGGATACATTGGGCGGATCGTGCAAATTCATTCCCATGTTCGTCATCCAGCTGTAGAATGTATTCCACATACCGTAATTGGACAGGTAATTGGACGGATCCGGAAACACGGTATTCATTTCCCGTATCGCACCGATCACCTGATCGGCCGGATTCTTGATCACACAGCCCCGGTTCATGACGTCGAAAAAGTGTTGGCTTTGGAATAGCGCGGTCAACACCGGCTTCCATTCGTAATTGTTATTGCGAAATATAGCAGCCAGTGGTGTGATCACATTTTGCTCCGTCGCCTCATCGATGGTGTAATACACAAACCAGCGATAGAGTTTACGGACCAGAAACTTAGCGACCTCATTTTGCGCAAAGGTCATATTGATCAGGTCGTTCAATTCCAGGTCACCTGCTGTTGTACCAGTTCGACCGGTAATGACCGTATTATTGAAAAAAGAAGAAAATGTTTTATTTACCGTGCTGTGTCGGGACGCGGTGAAAACGGCTTGCCAGGTTGTACCATTGATCTGCCAACCGGTTAGCACTTTTGCGGCTTCCTTCACATCATTTTCAGTGTAACCTGAATCCTGACCTTTTCCAAGCGTGAACAGCTCGAATAGTTCCCTGGAATAGTTTTCGTCGGGGGCGGAGGCATTGTTCAAATAGCCATTTAGATAGCGAAGCATCATCACATCCTTGGTGATGTTTCGTGTCAGCTCCTTGTAATTGCCCAATGCATACTGGCGGATGAGCATTTGTTGGCGATAGGCCCAGTTAGCATTCCCCACATCGGTGGATTCATTCCCGAAGTGATCGACCAAGAACATGATGAACTTTTCCCGAATGCTTCG
>JBKCMR010000073.1:0-1118 GCA_046300055.1 Bacteroidota bacterium | reverse complement strand
CCCGTTTATAATACTGTTTTAGGGATTGTGCAATCTGCGTCAGACGCGGAGGACATCGCACAAGAAGTTTTCATTCAGATTTTTCGGTCCATCGATCAGTTCAAGGGCGAGTCCAAGCTCTCTACCTGGTTGTATCGGATTGCAACGACCAAATCCCTTGATTTTCTGCGCAGTAAGAAAAGTAAAAAGCGATTTGCATTTCTCCATCGGTTGGGTTTGCCGGGCGAAGACCGAGAAATGGATATACCTGAATTCCACCATCCGGGGGTAGCGGCTGAGCAAAAAGAGACGGCGGCAATGCTGTTCCGTGCAATCGCAAAACTTCCGGATAATCAAAAGACTGCTTTTATCCTTACCAGACTGGAGCAGTTATCTCATGCTGAAACTAGCAACATCATGAAAATCACTATACCCGCCGTGGAATCACTTCTGCATCGGGCCAGAATTAACCTGAAGAAATTTTTAGAAAATGAGGTGTAGCAAATATGCTATGAAGGATTTATGATCCGCCTACGTCTAAATAAAACATACATGTCATCGACCCCAAATTTTGAAAATATTTTGAACAGCCTGGAGGGTGTTCGTCGTGCCGAGCCCCGGCCGTTTTTTTCTGCAAGGGTGATTCAGCGTCTGCAAGAGAAAAAACAAAACACTACCTCATTTTACTGGCCTCGGTTTGCTCTGGCAGTTTCCGTTCTTTTCATTTTAATTGCCTTGAACCTCATACTATTTTTCACCCCCCCGCGTTCTATCGATCAGGCAATCAGCGATTGGAATTCCGCTACTCCGGACTGGGTAGTTGATTATACCGAAAACCCCGGTACATCCATTTACGATCTGCCCCCAAATAAATAATCCATGCAAAGAAGCCGCGTACTCATCTTGCTTGTATTGTTGTTGGCCGTATTGAATGGGGTGCTCATTTACTTGCATTTTTTTACTAATCGCTCCGGAGGCCGTGACCGTGGAGATTCTATGCATCGCTGGCTCGATAAAAACCTGGGGCTAACCGAAGAGCAAGAGCGACTTCATTTGAAAATGCGGGGTACTTATTTTTCCGAATTAAAATCCATCAACGATACCCTGAAGCTTCTCAAAGCACGCTTCGTCTCCCAATC
>JBKCMR010000072.1:0-117764 GCA_046300055.1 Bacteroidota bacterium | reverse complement strand
CCTTTCTTCCTGCTCTCTTTACTCCCTCCTCGCACGTTCAGGTCTGCCGCATTCGCATAATATTGTAAAAATCGATCGAACTCTAAAGAAGCGACACGCTGCAGGATCTCTTCCTTGGAAACGTCTGCAAATTTTTCCTGCAGTAAAGGAAGATAGGTTTCGTAGTCGCCGGATTTGATATCGGCCTGTAATAATTTATCCGTGAAATGAAAGAATTGCTTGCGGCAAACGTCTTTACCACTCGGAATGTCGATCGGATGAAAACGAGTCTGAAGCAATCGCTCCACTTGTTTCAGCCGGTACATTTCTTTAGGTGTAACGATACAAACAGAGATCCCGCTTTGACCGGCTCGACCGGTACGACCACTTCGGTGCGTATATACTTCCGGATCATCCGGCAGTTCATAATTGATCACATGGGAGATCCCCTTAACATCGATACCGCGTGCTGCAACATCCGTGGCCACCAGCAAACGCAGGTGTTTTGACCGGAAGGCAGCCATTACCTTATCTCGTTGTACTTGGGTAAGGTCGCCGTGAATGGCATCGATGTCATATCCTTCACGAGTCAGTTTTTCCGCGATCTCTTGCGTTTCAATTTTGGTACGGGCAAAAACGATTCCATACATGCCCGGATTGAAATCAATGATTCGTTTCAGCACCTCGTAACGATCGTGGTGCATACAGGTACAATACTGGTGGTCGATATTGGCATTTCCGGAGTTGACCGTGCCAACCGTTACTTCCACCGGCGATTCCATGAATCGTTTCGTGACCTTGCGGATCTCGGCGGGCATGGTAGCACTGAAAAGCCAGAGACTATTTCGGTTGGGAGTATTTTTCAGAATGAATTCAATGTCTTCCTGAAAGCCCATGTTCAGCATCTCATCGGCTTCATCCAAGACCACCCATTTGATCTCTTCCAAGTCAATCGCCTTTCGCTCGATCAGATCGATCAAACGACCCGGCGTAGCCACCACGATGGAAACCCCTTTTTTGAGATCCTTGATCTGTCCGGTAATGGGCGAACCGCCGTATACGGCCAAGATGGGATTACCCCGACCCTTTGCCCGAAACTTGTTCATGTCCTGCGTGATCTGCAAGCAAAGCTCCCGAGTAGGGCAGATCACCAGGGCCTGAGGGGTACGGGAAGCCGACTCCACCCACTGCAAAAGCGGCAAACCGAATGCCGCGGTTTTGCCGGTACCGGTCTGAGCCAGTCCGATAAAATCACGGGTGCCTTGCAAAAGCACCGGTATCGCTTTTTGCTGGATAAGCGTAGGCTCTTTAAAACCCAACTGAGTGACCGAGGAAACAAGTATTGGGTCCAGACCCAGAGATTCAAATGTATTCACGTTGTATTAGCCTGTATGGCAGGCCGAACCAGTATTTGAAAAAAAGAGGGCCGTTCCTAGGAACGGCCCAAATCATTCGCCTAATGACTTAGGCAGCTGATTACTTCTTAGTAGTGTCAGCAGCAGGAGCAGCTGTAGTGTCAGCAGGAGCAGCTGTAGTGTCAGCAGCAGGAGTAGTAGTGTCAGCCTTCTTCTCTTCGCAAGCTACCAGGAAAGCAGCAACGAAAGCGATTGCAAAAAACTTTTTCATTCGATTTCTTTTTGGGGTTAAAAGTGAAATATTTCGCAAATATATACTGATTTTGAAGAAAGGTAACCCGGAGGCGATCGATTTTTTTTCAGCCCGATCAAGGTTACTATTTTTAACGACCCGTATTAACTAACGGGTGACCGAGGAAGACATGGACGAAAAAGAACTCTTACAGGGGCTCGCTACTAACGACCGTAAGTCTATTGAAGCCATCTACAAAGGAAGCTACAATAGTGTTCAGTCGATGATCCTGACCAATCAGGGTTCTGTTGATGATGCCAGAGATGTCTTTCAGGAATCACTTATCGTTCTTTATGAGAAAGTTAGACAGGGTGATTTCGAATTGAATTGTCAGATAAAAACGTATCTGTATGCCGTCTGCCGGAGGCTGTGGTTGAAAAAGCTGCAGCAGCAAAAACGGATGTATGTTCAATGGGATGAATCCGCTGAACCGGTATCCGTTGATATAGATCTCGAGCGGCACCTGCGGGAAGATGCGGATTACGACCGAATGGAGAAGGCCATTCAACAATTGGGGGAGCCTTGCAAAGGATTGCTAGAGGCCTACTACCTGCAAAAGCAGAACATGGCTACCATCGCTGCCTCCTTTGGATACACGAATGCCGACAACGCGAAGAACCAGAAATACAAGTGCCTGATGCGCTTGAAAAAAATATTCTTTCAGAACTGAAAGCAGTAGAAAATGAGTGATCTGAACTTATTGGAAACGGTTGAGCGATACATCCGCGGGGAAATGAATCCCGACGAACGTGCTCACTTTGAGAATTATCGGAAAAGTCATGCCGAAGTAGATCAATTAGTTGTTGAACACACCTTGTTTCTTCAGCAATTGAACCGGTTCGGTGAATGGAAGAAATTCAGGCAAGGCCTTCAGCAAGTACACACCGACCTGGCTGAATCAGGCAAGATCGAAGCGGTCCGTCTCCAAGGCAAGGCCCGGGTCTCCTACCTCTGGAACCGCTACAAACGTGTGGGCGCAATCGCTGCCTCCATCGCGGGCATCACAACACTGAGCATATCCGCACTCGTGATGCTTTTCTCCTCCAACGGAGCCGGCACACAGTTTGAGGAATTGAACCGTAAATACAATTGGTTGGCCAGTCGTTCGCAGCAACAAGGAAACGAGATCGATGCCATCAAGAAAAATACCAACACATCCCCCATCTCCTATACCAAAGGAGGCACTGGATTCTTGGTCGACGGCAAAGGGTTTTTGGTTACCAACCGGCACGTAGTCGCCAACGCCGAGCAGATCGCTGTACAACAAGGCGAAAAAGAGTTCAATGCTGAAGTCGTTCATATTGATACCCGCCGCGACCTAGCCTTTCTACGTATCGTGGATGATAAATTCCAAAAGTCAACTTCTTTACCCTACGGCTTCTCCAAACGAACTGCGCTCTTGGGTGAGCCCCTATTCACACTGGGGTATCCGAGGGATGAAGTAGTATACGGTCAAGGATACCTGAGTGCCCGTACCGGGTTTGAAGGCGACACGCTCAGTTATCAAATCGAAATCGCCGCCAATCAGGGTAATAGTGGCAGTCCGGTATTAAACCGAAACGGCGAAGTAGTCGGCATTCTGAATGGCCGTCAAAATGATCAACAAGGCTTTGTATTTGCCATCCGCAGTCAAGAAATATTGGCATCCGTTCAGGAGTTCAGAAAGACGTTGAAAAAGGAATGGATCGCCCCTCCTACTCAAACACGGTTGAGCGGACTGGACAGAACACAACAAGTGAAGCGATTACAGGATTTCGTTTACTTGGTCAAGGTGCATTGATACACGATCACCAAAGCCGTTCCGGATATTCCCCGATCCGGATCAGCTCATCCAAACTGTTTTGAACGGAAGGCGCATCCTCTTTATAGGTCACGCCAAACCACTTAGCGTGTGTGGGTAAAACCTCCACGGCCCCACCTTCCTGAATGAATGAATCCGCTACCAGCGGAATGAAAAACTCGGACTTCTCCTCCATCCCCCGCTCGCGTAAAAATTGATGGAAAAGTTTTTTTGAGAGCGAAAAATAGGATGGATCAAAGCACCAGAAATTCATCGACACCCGAGTGTCTTTATCCAACACCTCCGGCAACAGCCCATCCGCCGCCCGAATTTCACCAGCCAATTCAGCAATGTTGATCCGTTCTGTAATCGAGGAAAGATGTCCGTGATTATCCAATGTGCAAACTCCACGATTTACCGTGCCATGTGCCGATAATGTTCCGGTAAGTGGATATCCAACGATGGCAAAACGATCTTTCTGACAAGCTTCTTTCAAAAAACCAGCTGCCACTTCAAATGCATGCCGCCCATAGAAATCATCCGCATTGATCACGGCGAAGGGCTCTTGAACCGTCTGTTCAGCACATAGAACAGCATGTGCCGTACCCCAAGGCTTGGTGCGGGTCGGTAACGTTTCTATACCTGCCGTATGCATTTCAGGCTCTTGAAACACATAGGCCACCTCCACTTTCCCGCTGAGACGCGGATCGAACAGCGCTCGGAAGGTCTGCTCATGCTGAGCCCGAATGATGAAGACAATCTTTCCGAAACCGGCACGGATCGCATCATAAATGGAATAATCCATGATGGTTTCGCCACCCGGGCCGAAAGACTCTACTTGTTTCATGCTGCCATACCGCGAGGCCATCCCGGCAGCCAGGATCACTAAAGTTGGTTTCATAATCCATACAAAAGTAGCCCAAAATAGACAGCTTGTTAAAACCTGCACATGCAAACACCGCTCCTGTATCTTTGAATAATGTGCAATAAGCGACACATAAACATATTTCTACTCCCACTATCTACTCTGCTCTGGCTCTTTAGTGCTGCACAGGAAACCCTTCCAGCCTTCTCACTGAACAAACTCAACGACGATAGAGTATTGATTCAATGGAAAAATCCCGACACCAGTATCCGGCAACTATCGATTCAGCAATCCGCAGACAGTTTGAGCGGATTCCGAACGATACTGACTATGCCCGATCCAACCCCCGAACAAAACGGGACGATCATCAGTCGCCCGATGGCCGGCAAGATGTTCTATCGGATTTATTTATTATACCCAGGTGGACGATATCGCTTCTCTTTCGCTAAACGGCCAGTGCCCATACCCGCGGCTATACCCGTCTCAGGATCCGTGGGCATCCCCGACAGACCGGTACCGCAGAAAACGACGCTGAACCCGGCTGAATCGAGTCAGGACCCCGGTCAGCTCCTTATACCCACACCCACTCCCCGTACAAAGAAGGATACGGCAGTTGCAATCCCGCCCGTTTCGCGGATACAACCAAAAATCGGTAACGTACCAGATCTGACGCCTGGCCAACGAATAGACATCAAAAAAACAGACAGCATTCAGATCGATCTGGATAAGTTCACCCCCTCGCTATGGGTCTATACCCACCGAGATGGCTATCCACTCATCCAACTGCCCGCTACATGGGACCTCTCCCAGGTCCGGATCCGATTCTTTCAGGAAAATGGCCAAATACTTTTTGAACTGAAACAACCTCCCCTACATCATTTCCGAATCGATAAATCAAATTTCAGCCGATCCGGATGGTACAGTTTTGAAATCATATTGAAAGGCAAAGTGATTGAGAAAAATCGCCTGTACATACCGCTCGAATTCTAAACGAGCAAGCAGCCGAATCGCTCCATGAAGTGAAATTTCATCCTTGACTTTACCGCTTCCATTGAAGGTGCGTTCGATAGCTCCTGCTCCAACGAGGTGACTTGTTTATCCGGTATGCCGCAGGGCACAATGTGACGGAAATAATTCAGATCGGTATGTACATTCAATGCCAGCCCATGCATGCTGATCCAACGGCTACACCGCACACCGATGGCACAAATCTTTCGGGCTTTGATCGGTACGAGTGGGTCCAACCACACACCAGTCTCGCCTTCTGAGCGTTCTCCCACCAAGCCATAATCAGCCAATAAACGAATAACGACCTCCTCCAGATTTCGAAGATACTTACCGATATCCCGCTCAAACTTTTCCAGATCCAAGATGGGGTAAACCACCAATTGACCCGGGCCGTGAAACGTGATATCACCTCCTCGATTGGTATGAAAATATTCGATCGAACGAGCGGCACGCTCCTCCTCGGAGATCAGTACATGCTGCGGATCACCACTTTTACCTAAGGTATAAACCGGAGGATGTGTGACAAACAGTAAATGATGACGGGTTTCTTCTGCCCGCCCAGCCTGTTTTAAAGCAACATTGGCTTGTAAAAGGGATTCCTGATAATCCCAAACATCCCGATAGGAACGTTCACCCAAATCTTCAAAATATATCGTCTCCTTCATTAAAATGTAAAGCTACGTACAAAAGCGTGGCTACCTTTGTGTGATGTCAGAGCAAGATCTTATACCGGAATTCCACGAGGCAGATGAATCGACCGATTCCGGCGAGGTGCTGTATGAACGATTTCAACTGACAGTCGACCGTGGACAAGAGCCCATCCGGATCGATAAATTCCTAAGCCAACGGATCGAAAAGGCTACACGGAACAAACTACAGCAAGCCATGCACCTAGAACTCGTTACGGTCAATGGCCAGCCCGTCAAACCCAATTATAAGATCAAACCAGGTGATCAGATCCTGATCTTTTCCGATCTCCACCCCGATGAAACGGATGTTCAACCGGAAAACATACCGTTGGATATCCGTTATGAGGATGAACACCTGATGGTTCTCTACAAAGCCCCGGGCACCGTTGTGCATCCGGGCAGCGGCAATTATCATGGCACGTTACTGAACGGCGTAGCTTTTTATTTGCAAAAAATAAATCCGGCACTCAACGAAGAGTTGTTGCCGCGATTTGGTTTGGTTCACCGGATCGATAAAAATACGAGCGGACTCCTGGTGTTGGCCAAAACAGATATTGCCATGCGGGGACTGGCCAAACAGTTTTTCGATCACACCGTGCGCCGTCGTTACCAAGCACTTGTTTGGGGAGATGTAGAAGCCGACTCCGGCACGATCATCGCACATGTCGGACGCCACCAGCGTTTTCGAAAACTATTTGAAGCCTATCCAGAAGGTGATCATGGGAAAGAGGCTATCACCCATTACCACGTGCTGGAAAGATTTCGTTATGTAACGCTGGTCGAATGTATTTTGGAAACAGGCCGAACCCACCAGATCCGTGTACACATGAAACACATCGGCCACCCTTTATTCAACGATGATTTTTACGGAGGTGAACGAATCGCCAAAGGCACCATCTTCCCCCGCTACAAACAATTTGTAGAAAATTGCTTTGCACTCTGTCCCCGTCAGGCACTACACGCCAAAACCCTCGGATTCAGACATCCTGCCACGCAGGAGGAAATGAATTTTGATACGGAACTGCCAACTGATATGCAGACGGTGGTGGAGAAATGGAGACAATACACGCAGAGCATCGGACAATAACCTCAAGGTGCATACAACATCCGGTACTCGGCACCAGCCTTTCCCTTAACAATATCCTGCAACTTCCGCTGCATCAATTTCTTTTTCAGAGGTGACAAATAATCAACGATCAGCTTTCCCTCCAAATGATCGATCTCATGCAGCAACGCACGTGCGGTGAGTCCGACAAAATCTGCTTCCTGCTGCGTGAAAGACTCATCCATATAGGCCAAACGAATTTCAACGGGACGAATCACTTCCACGCGTATGCGGGGCAAACTCAGACAACCTTCCTCCTCGACCGCGGTTTCCTCGGTGATCGATAAAATACGGGGATTCATAACAACCGCTTTCAATCCTGGATCCTTCTCCCACCCGGACTCCTTCTTCTCTTCTTCACTCATGCGCTCAATTACCTGATGTGTATCCAATACCAACAACCGAAGCGAATGATTTACCTGTGGTGCTGCCAATCCAAGACCGATCCCCTTTTGATACATGGTTTCCCACATATTGGAGATCAATGTATCCAAACCAGGATGGCTGGGCTGAACCTCGCTTGTGGTTTCACGTAAAACTGGATGGCCGTATGCAACAATTGGAAGAATCACCGTTAGGATTTTTGCAAAGTTACCGAATCCTATCACTCTCATCCACCGCTCCGCTGAAGATATTCCTGCAATAAGATGGTGGCAGCGATCTCATCCACCAAGGCCTTATTGCGCCTGTCTTTCTTCTTCAACCCCATCTCCAGCATGGCAGAACGAGCCATCTTAGAGGTAAATCGCTCGTCCACCTTCTCCACAGGGAGACCGGGAAACGATTTAGCCAGTTTAGCTATAAACTTCTCCACCAAAGGAGTCGCATCCGTGGGCGTATCATCCCAATTCATGGGCCATCCGATGATGATCTGATCTACCGTCTCACGCTTGACATAATCCTGCAAAAAAATCATCACCTCGCGGCTCTCCACCGTGGCTAATCCTGTTGCGATGATCCGCAACGGATCCGTAACGGCCAGACCGGTACGTTTTCCTCCATAATCGATGGCCAGGATCCTTCCCATGATCAGTAGGTAAAGATTAACTCAGCGAGAAAAAAGAGCGCAAAGACCACAGAGCCGATGCCATTGGTTGTCATGAATGCAAGATCGATCCTGGAAAGATCATCCGCACTCACCAAAGCGTGCTGGTAGATTAGTAGGCTTGTAAAAATCAACACGCCCATCCAATACCATAAACCCAAATCCCCCCAAATGCCTGCCAGGAACAAAGCTGCGATCGTGAGAAAATGAAGTGCGGAAGAAACAAGTAAAGCACGCCGTCCCCCTACCCATGCGGGAACGGAGTGAAGCGCTTGCGTCCGATCAAATGATTCATCCTGCATGGCATACAGAATATCAAACCCTGACACCCAGGTCAGTACTACAAATGAAAATAGAAGGGGCATCAAGCTGAATGAACCTGTAACAGCTAAGTAAGCTCCGATGACGGAAAGAGAAAGTCCGATTCCTAAAATCAAATGACAAAGCGCTGTGAACCGCTTGGTGTAACTATAACCTAGTACAACCAATAAGGCTACCGGTGATAAAAGAAAACACAAGGGATTGATCAGGCCGGCAGCCGCGACAAACAGAATCGAATTGATCAAGGTAAAAGTAAGTGCCCGTTTAGGGCTGATCAGCCCGGCCGGAATCTCCCGCATAGAAGTGCGCGGATTCATCGCGTCAATGTTTCGATCGAGGTAACGATTGAATGCCATCGCCGCACTGCGCGCAAAAACCATGCAGGCGACCACACCCAGCCCTTTCCAGATCCAATCGGACAGGTCGACGTCCTGAAAAGATCCCCACTGATCAGTGATGCCCAACCCAAATCCCACACAGGCAAACGGCATGGCGAAAATGGTATGGGAGAATTTGATCAGGCTGAGATACTTTTTCATAGACTTGGATTCAATTATTGCAATAGCTCACGGTTACCGGACTGCGAACGTACAAATTCCCAAACCACCACACCCAGTGCCGTTGCCACATTGAGCGAATGTTTCATGCCACCTTGCGGAATCTCGATACATCCGTCAGCTGCCGAAAGTGTTGCGGGTTCTACGCCGGTGACCTCATTGCCAAAAACTAAAGCTGTTCTTTCCGTAAGCTTTGAACCCAATGATTGTAAAAAGATACTGTTCGTCGTTTGCTCTACCGCCAAAATTTGATAACCGGCCGAACGCGCTCTTTCAATAGCCGATACCCCATCCGGAAAATGGCGCCAGGGCACCGAATCTTCCGCTCCGAGTGCTGTTTTTCGTATTTCCTTGTGGGGCGGGAAAGCCGTATAACCAGTCAAGTAGATCGCCTCCACCTGAAAGGCATCCGCCGTTCGAAAGGCACTTCCAACATTATAGGCACTTCGGATATTCTCCAGAATCAGGATCAACGGAAACTTTTCAGCACGACGAGCCTCTTCAACCGTTTTTCTTCCGAGCTCATCCATAGAAAGTTTACGCATGGCACAAAGGTAAGCAGGTCCGCTTCCTGAAAAGAAGGGACCTGCTTGTACCTTATCGGTTTTCCGATCAAAGGTTCACAATTCGCTTATCGCGCGGATATTTTACGCTGTACACAAAGCGATACTTTCTGCTCTCCCCCGGCTTGAGGTCCACCTTCCAGGTCAACACGCCCGTTTCTGGATTCACCTCTGCTTCTCCTGCATCCTCCAATGAAACCTCCACTTCTTTCACTGCACTCAGCGGATGCTGGTCTTTCAACAACAGCTGTACAGGCGTCACTTTATTATTCTTGACCGTGATCTCATAGGTGAATACTTGTTTATTCATGCCTCCGCTGGACTTGGCAGGAGCCGTTTCTCTTACCTGTGTACGCTTCAAGGCGATCCGCTTGTCTCTTCCTAATGAAAGATTCAAGGTATCTGCCGTGGTATTCGGATCGATCTGTGTTTTACCAACATAGGTATCGTCCATGATGATGTTCGCTGTGCCGGGGATCAGATCCAATTGTTGCCAATCACCGATCTCGGCCATCAGATACGCCTCCCGATCTAGTTTGGGAACCGCATAGTTTTTTAAACCCGCATCTACCGACCGCTCCTGAATATTAACCTGCTGAATCTGCCCATCCGCCGGTACATCGTACGGAAGTGAGATCTCATAGCTGGTATTCAATTGCCCTTGACTCAATGTGGTGTAAGCGCCCATAGTACTCGGATCGACCGGTGCCGGTGCTGCCACTTTATACCCCATACCTGACTCATCCAGATCCAACTTGTCGGCTATAACACTTTCCTTTCTCATCGATTGCACCACGTTTGCGTTGACATTCACCGAGCGCATCTGAGACTGACGATACAGCTCGGGTACGTACAACTGCAGATACCAGGGCGTGAGCAACGGAGCCTGCACACCGAAATTGGGGGTACCCGTGCTCAATGTCAGTTTAACTTGCTTCCAATTAATACCGGTGGTTTGCGTGAGCGATGCTTTATAGACGAGTTTGACTTTATTCTCTTTTGAATTCACGCGCAGATCGTAATTGGCCGTCCACCCGGCATGCGGAGTATAATATGAAATCTTAACCGGATACTCATCGGCACGAGTGGCCATGACTTGTAAGAAGAGTTGTCCGACCGGATCTCCCGGCTTTGACTCTTCTTGCGACCATTGATAGATCTGATTATTGTTTTGCTGGATCTTTTTTTGGATTTTATCCATCTCGGATTGCCACTGAAAGATGGAAAGCTTGGCTTTTTCGATCCGAGCCGTATAGACATCCAGCAGCCGGAGGATATCTGCCGCCAAAACCGGACGTTCTGTCTTGTCCTTGAGTGGCGATTCGATCAATAATCCTGTTTTGACCAGTATTTCCTGATCGATGTTGATCAGGTTTTGAAACCGGCTGATTTCTTTTTGAAGCGACCGGTTGCTATCGGTGAGCGCTTCGATCTGCTTTACATATTTAGATGGAGGAATCGGCGGTTGAAAGACCCGAAACTGCTGAGACAACAAGGCTACACCCTCCGGCAAATTCACCTGTAAACTATTTGGGTCTACTGACGTACTCATTCCATCCAATTGTATGATCCGAGTACCGGCCTCTAGCCGCATGCGGCCTTCATGGGTAAGTTCCGCTCCGTATCCAAAATAGACACTGGCATTTCGAAGTACCGGTCGAAACCGCAGGGTATCCTGTGAAAACAAAAAAATAGACTGGGTAATAAAAAACAAGAATAGGGGTATCACTCGCATAATGTTGATTTTCCCCTTCAGATGCAGGCTTTTCCCGGGTTACACAAGCCCGAACCCATTATTTTTGTTGGCGTGGCAAAAAGCAGTGGCGATACCCCCATGATGCAGCAGCATCGGATGATCAAGCAAAAACATCCGGATGCCATTCTGCTATTCCGGGTGGGTGATTTTTATGAAACCTTTGGAAATGATGCCGTGATTGCCTCACGTGTATTGGGCATTACCCTGACCAAACGAAACAATGGTGCCGCCGCAGAATCCGAACTGGCTGGATTTCCGCACCATGCACTTGATAACTATTTACATAAGCTGGTGAAGGCCGGTCACCGCGTGGCCGTCTGCGACCAGCTGGAAGACCCGAAACAAGCCAAGGGTGTGGTCAAACGAGGTGTCACTGACCTGGTCAGCCCGGGCACTGCCATTCAGGACAAACTCCTCGAACACCGAACCAATAATTTTCTGGCGGCTTTGCATGTAGGCGGACCGACCACCCTAGGCATCGCCTTCCTGGATCTATCAACCGGTGAATTCTTTCTGGCAGAGGGTAATCGCGACTACGCTGATAAACTGATACAAAGCCTCCGTCCCACCGAGTTGATACTGGCAAAAGACAAACAAAAAGAAATACGCGAGTGGCTTAACGAGGGCATATATCAATACGGCCTCGACCCCTGGGTATTCGATACCCAGTACGGGCAGGAGCAATTAACAAAGCATTTCCAAACACATTCGCTGAAAGGATTCGGAGTTGACGAACTGACCGCTGCCCAAACTGCCGGCGGTGCCATCCTGCATTACCTGCGTGAAACGGAGCATCCGAACCTACAACATATTCAAAACCTGCAACGAATCGACCGGGATGATTTTTTGTGGATGGATCGCTTCACGATCCGAAACCTTGAATTACTGGAGGGAGCATTCGGTCAATCGCACTGCTTACTGTCGGTATTGGATAAGACCCAATCCCCCATGGGAGCGCGGCTGATGAAAAGATGGATCTTATTTCCTCTCAGGGAAAAGGCCAGCATCGACGAGCGACTGGACATGGTTGAAACCTTGATGAACGAACCGGATACGCTAAAAGATCTCCAAGATCTACTGGGTCGATGTGGAGATCTGGAACGCCTGGCTGGTAAACTAGCGATGCGAAAGGTCAATCCGAGAGACCTAATTCAACTCGCAAAAGGGTTGGATGCGGTTCGATCCGTCGGCCAGTTAATCATTCCGTTAACCACCGGATGGATAGTAAAACGGAAATCAAAACTAAATGACTGCCCCGAACTCAGATCGATCATTCACGCTACGCTGGAAGATGATGCACCGGCTGCTGTTAACAAAGGTGGACTGATCCGATCCGGCGTAGAGGAACGGCTCGATGAGTTGCGATCCATATCCCGGGACGGAAAATCTTATCTCTCTAAACTGCAGCAACAAGAAGTCATACGCACTGGCATTCCATCCCTGAAGATCGGGTTCAATAATGTGTTCGGTTATTACCTCGAGGTCACCCATGCCCAGAAGGATAAGGTACCGGCTGAGTGGATCCGTAAGCAAACGCTTACGAACGCTGAACGTTATGTTACCCCGGAATTGAAAGAATATGAGGAAAAGATTTTGGGAGCTGAAGAAAAGATCCTGTCAATCGAAAGCAGACTATTCGAAGAACTCGTTACGAAGATCCAACCCTATGTTGGTCCCCTGCAACAAACCGCAGCCCTGTTAGGAGAACTGGACTGTATCAGTTGTTTCGCCGAACGAGCCACCGCGAACCGATACAGCAAACCATCACTCACAACTCGCGATGAATTAAAGATCGAGGGCGGACGCCATCCGGTGATCGAAGCGATCCTGCCGGCCGGCACTGCTTATATCGATAATGATCTGTATTTAGACCGCCGTACTCAGCAGTTGATCATTCTGACCGGTCCCAATATGAGCGGAAAATCGGCTTTACTACGCCAAACTGCCATCATAACACTTATGGCGCACATGGGATGTTTTGTGCCAGCCCGATCTGCCGAGATTCCCCTTACCGACAAAATATTCACGCGCGTTGGAGCCTCTGATAATCTAAGCGGCGGAGAATCGACCTTTTTGGTAGAAATGAATGAAACGGCTTCTATCCTGAATAACTTGTCGAACCGGAGTTTGATCATATTGGATGAGATCGGTAGAGGTACTGCCACCTATGACGGGATCTCCCTCGCCTGGAGCATCGCTGAGTACCTGCATGACCACCCGGGTAAGCCTCTTACCTTATTTGCCACACACTATCATGAACTGAATGAGCTGGAGAATAAATTGAAGCGTGTGCGGAATTTTCATCTGACCCACCGGGAGTCCGGGAACCGTATCCTGTTTTTACGAAAACTCGCAGCAGGCGGAAGCACGCACAGCTTTGGGATCCACGTGGCTCGGATAGCAGGTATGCCAAATACCCTCCTAGATCGAGCTTCTGAAGTAATGAAAAAACTGGAAAACAATCACTTAAGCGACTCAGTAGAAGCAAATAAGCAAGTCCTATCAGAGCTTCATACATCCCCAAAGGAGCAATTCCAACTCTCCATTTTTGACGCACACAGCCAAACATTCAGTGAGATTCGGTCGCTCGTGGAGGGCCTGGATATTGACCGGTTGACCCCTGTGGAGGCCTTATTGAAATTGCAGGAGATTCAGCGAAAGATCTCAGGCCAGTAGTTGGTCTTTAAAGCGCTTGCCTGATATCCGAAACTCCCTTATTTTTACGTCAAATTAACTGCTCATGAAATTCCTCCGGTTATCTACCTTGGTATTGACCGCTTTTCTTTTGCTGACCGCATGTAAGCGCGACACCGAATTCACTAAGATTACTGAATTCAGAAAGAATAACATCGCCATGACCGGAGCCCTGAATGTTCCGCAAACACCTTCAACGGCGCTGGGCAATATGGATATTTGGTACTCACGTGAGACCCGAATCCTGACATACACCCTGAACTGGTCTGGACTTTCTGATAGTGTTACAACGATTGGTCTAATGGGACCTGCACCATCTGGCTTTGCCACTTCAACTTCCGTTCAAAATCTATCATTCCTCCCCTCCGGAAGTCCTCGCTCTTCCGCCTCAGGATCTACCCCCATAATTCGATGCCCAACGGTATCTAGGACTAGTTGTGGTAGCTACAGGGGGACTCTACTTATAGATGGTTTTGTAGCAACTGAACAAAATCTTTTGGCTGGGGTCTATTATGTTACCCTTCGCACCACAGGCCCATTCGCATCCATTGGCGAGATCCGCGGTCAGATCAAATTCGACTGATAAAATCTACTTAATTCAGATAGAAGCCCTCCCATTGGAGGGCTTTTTTAATTGGACTCGAACCAAACTGGGTTAGTATTATCATGATCGCCTTGATAATTAATGAATAATTCCTCCCCGGCCTCAATATCCCGAACAGCTCGGATCCGGATCAATTCTGTGTCCCATTCCATCTCATATTCACAATTACTGGGCGAACGATGATTGTACATCGGTACATACCCCAATGCCATTGCACACTGATCCGAATGCTCGCCCCAGAGAAAAATATAATCATGCAATCGGGTCTGGTCGATGAATGCCCGTTCCTTGGCGGAGAGCACGATCACGGGTGCGATCTCCAAAATGGTGCCTTTTTCGATTGTAACTTCAGTAAATATACCTCGTCCGCGGCCGGGCGAAGGGGCCAGAAAAAGTGTTGGAAGGATCATGCTCAAAGCTACACCTGCAGGAGCACGAAATTCATATTCGCCGAGCAGTGGTTTCCGTAATTTCGCGGCATGTCGGCTGAAATCAACCAATTGAGTCTGCGGGAGGAATTCCTCCGGATCCGTGAGCAAGGAGATCCCTTGCTGCTGCGCGACTATTTGGATGATCAAAACATCAGTGATATCGCAGCCTGTTTGGATGAAGAGACTGAACTCGCGACCGAGATCATCGCGGCCATGTCCATGCACCGGGCCGTCAGCGTATTCAAAATACTTGACCTCAGCCTGCAAAAACAAGTCATCCGCGAACTCCCCGCCAACCTCACCGCCAATCTGCTCAACGAATTACCTGCGGATGACCGAACCGACTTCCTGGAAGAATTACCCAGCAATGTCGTTCGCGAACTCATCAAACTCCTCGAACCCGAAGAAAGAAAGATCACCCTTTCACTTTTGGGGTATCCGGAAAACTCCATCGGTCGATTGATGACACCTGATTACGTATACGTGTACCCGCACAATACGATAGAAGAAGTATTTGCCACCATCCGTAAGTATGGAAAGGACAGTGAAACGATCAACGTTATTTATGTCATCAACGAAAAAGGTGAACTAATCGATGACATCCGCATTCGCGACATTATCCTGAATGCTCCCGAAAAAAGAATATCTGAGCTGATCGACGGACGATTCATTGCCCTCACTCCGGAAGAGGATCAGGAGACCGCCAGTGAGATCTTCAAAATGAACAACCGGGTGGCACTACCGGTGATCAGTCGCAGTAATAAACTATTGGGGATTGTGACCATCGATGACATCCTTTGGGTAGCACAAGAAGAATTTACGGAAGACATGCAGAAAATGGGAGGAACGGAAGCCCTCGATGAACCCTACCTCGACGTACCCTTACTCAAACTGTACAGAAAGCGGATCGTATGGCTACTAATCCTTTTCATCGGCGAAACCATGACCATTGCTGCTATGTCCGGGTTTCAGCAAACACTCGAACACGTGTTGGTCCTGTCAACCTTCATCCCCCTGATCATATCGAGTGGAGGCAATAGTGGCTCACAAGCAGCCACACTGATCATTCAAGCCATGGCATTGGGAGAGATCACCGTGAAAGACTGGTGGTCGATCGCAAGAAGAGAAATTATTTCGGGACTGATCATGGGCGTTACCCTGGGGATGATCGGTTACCTCATCGTATTCGGAGGACATGAATTCTTCGATCTCTTTGGAGAACATTTCCGAAGAGTCGGGATGGCCATCGGCGTCTCCTTGGTGGGCGTTGTACTATGGGGCACCCTAATGGGATCCATGTTACCCTTATTACTGAAACGTCTGGGGGCTGATCCCGCCACCTCTTCCACCCCGTTCATTGCTACACTGGTAGATGTGACCGGCCTGCTGATCTACTTTGGAACCGCCTATTGGCTGCTGAAAGGGATTCTACTTTGATCCGAGCCAACGAAGAAATTCACTTGCTTTATCGATGAACAGTTGCAATTCTTTTTCTTGCAACATGAGGAACGAATTTTCTGAAAACTTTCCAACTACTTTATCCATCTCGGCTTGCGTATCATACATCATACGCCGAAAGGCTTGTTGATGATCTTTGGCTCTGGATTGACGGATCATTTCCATCATCCAGATCTTGGTCTCAATAGCTTCTTTCAACCAACTGACCAATACTGATTTTGGAACAGTAGCAGGTTTCAATCCCTCCATTGAACAGGCGGCTGCAAACGCATGCATTGCCTTTTTATGCGTATACAGTCTTGCCTCCTCATCATAAAAAGCATGTATCGATGGCCAGTCACTAATCTTATCCTGTCGAATCTTCTTCATCAAAAGCGTCAGGGAAGGCTCCGGCATAAGTTGTCCCCCTACATTCCGCCAGGCACACAAAGCAGCCTTTTCGAACCGCTTTCGGAAAAGGAGAAATTGTTTGGAAGGTTTTTCGAACCAGGATGTCATCAACTGCTCCGCCGCATGATAACGGACAAGTCTACGGAACAGATCGTAGGATTGGTCCGCCTTGATGAGGCTTGCCTCACGCTTGCTATTCTCCACACCCTCAATACTTACAACCAACTTCGCTACTTGGCCAGGATCTGAAAGCAATATTTTTTTACCGATCTGTGAGGGAGTCTCCCCGGAATGTTTTTTCGGATTTTCTCGTTGCCAGGCAGCTCCAACAGCTTCCTCGATGCGTCTCAAAGCATGTAGTAATTCATTGATGGTATCGGGCGCCAGGTATTCGTATTCGATGATGCGAGATGTATTCGTTCGTTTATCGCGCTGTTTGTATTTGAGTACGTTCCTAGAAAGTGCATACTGGTTATGCAGGAACCAGTACCCCGGCATAATGATAAGTCGGTCATTGGCCAGATCGTTTGAAACCAGCGAGAAAGGTAGATCGATGTTCAGCTCAGCGGGATAATCGCCTTTTGCTAACAAGGTATAGGAGGCAAATTTGGAATTGTGTTTAAGGCTGACGCAAAGGCCTGGCCAAAAACCCCTGCCGGCGAGCAGTTCTCCGTCTGCCGATCGGGAATTATGATTGGAGCCAATTGTGGCACCGGCCGCCAAATTACTTTGCCCGAGTAAAACAGATGCACACAAGAACGAGTTATTATGATGCTGTTCATGACCCGGATAGATCAGTGAATTCAGCACCTCACAGCATGAGATCGTGGAGTTCTCTCCTAGATACGAGTTGATCAGACGAGCACCGTATTTCAGTTGAGAGTGTGCCCCCATGATAAATCGAACCGCCTTTACACCATAAAAGGCTCGGCACCCGGGCCCCATGATCCCATTCACCAACTCAGAACCTTCACCCACTTGAACAGGTGCCTCTGCAGAAGAATCAATGGTCAGGTTCTTTAGTTTATTCGCCCCCTTGATATACGCATCGCTTCCAACCCAAACATCTTTCAGGATGTGACAATTTTTGATGACTGTTCGCTCCCCCACTTTCCCATAATAACCTCTTTTCACATCAAACAGATCATCCGTGAATTGGAGAAGTTTATTCATTAATTCTTCATCATCCCGATATTTTGACCAGATCCACGCATCGCCAGATTCCATACCCTTGAATGGAAGTACCGCACGCGCGCCATTTTCATTGGCGATCTCCATCCAGATACGGACGGATTCAGACTCACCAACTTTCACTACTCCATTACCGAATTTGGCGTGATCGGTGGTAGCCATCTCATGAATATTCACTAACATGGCATCATCTCCAATGATATAGTGACTCATAAATCGAACGTTCTCCACTACTACATTATCCCCGAAATCACAACTGATCACCGTGCTGTTGTAGATCCCCACGGGTAGACGAAGATTATTAAACTCATGATAATATGGCTCAAGCCTTCCAATTCGGATCATTCCAAAAAAACTGGATCGCTTGATCAACCGAGCATCGAAAGGATCCAGTACCGTGATGTTCTTCCAGTCATCAGCACTATTGTCATTTTTCTCCAGTATAAGGATCTCCTTGGCAGTTAGTGCGCGATACCCACTCAGCTTGCGATGCTGTCTGTTGCGCAGGTAAAACTCATCCTTGCCCTTTGGGAGATATTTGGGATCGATGAATCCAAAACCCAACGACTCAATGGATCGACGCTTGATGATGTTCATAGTATTATTCTACGGTAACTGACTTGGCCAGATTTCGAGGCTTATCGACATCAAGCCCCTTTGCTACACCGATGTAGTAAGCCAACAACTGCAAGGGTATCACGCTGAGAATGGGTGCGATCACTTCATCACAGGCCGGAATTTCGATAAAAGATTCAGTCAGACTGGCGGCCCACTCATCCCCTTCGGTGATCACAGCGATGACACGACCCTTTCGAGCTTTTATCTCCTGCATGTTGCTGACCACTTTTTCATGGTAGGCATCGCGGGTAGCTACGAATACTACTGGCAACTGATCGTCCACCAGGGCAATGGGTCCGTGCTTCATTTCAGCTGCAGGATATCCTTCTGCATGTATGTATGAGATCTCTTTCAATTTAAGAGCCCCCTCTAGGGCTACCGGAAAATTGTATCCTCTTCCCAGATAAAGAAAATCGCGGGCGGATTCGTATCGAAGAGATAGATCCCGAATGGATTCGCTTTTGGAAAGGATCGACTGTGCTTTTTCTGGGACAGTAGCCAGTTCCTCCAGTAATAGTTGTTTTCGATCGTTAGTTAAGCAACCTCTCCAAGATCCCAACTGAATGGCCATGAGATACAACACCGCCAGTTGAGCCGTGAAGGCCTTGGTGGATGCTACGCCAATCTCCGGACCAGCATGCGTATAACATCCGGCATGACTGATTCTGGCAATGGATGACCCCACTACATTGACAACGCCGAGAATGATCGCTCCCTGTTCTTTCGCCCGCTCGATGGCTACCAAGGTATCTGCTGTTTCGCCACTTTGAGAAATGGCGATGATTACGTCACCTGGATGAATCACCGGATTCCGGTAGCGGAATTCAGAAGCATATTCAACTTCTACATTGACACGCGCCAGTTCCTCGAATACATATTCGGCGACCAGACCGGCATGCCAGCTGGTACCACAGGCCACAATCACGATCCTGTTCGCAGCGATCAATTCTTGCTTATATGTTTCCAATCCGCTAAGCGTGACTGTGGATTCGATCGCATCCATCCGTCCTCGCAGTGAATCGTAGATCGTCTTAGGCTGCTCGAAAATCTCTTTGAGCATAAAATGGTCGAAGCCACCTTTTTCAATGGCGGCCAGCTCCAGATCGAGTTGTTGTATATAGGGAGTGAGGGTCTCATTCCCGAGATTCTTGAGGATCAATTCATCCGGACGAACAATGGCCAGCTCATAATCATTCACATACACTACCTGCTTGGTATACTCCAACATCGGAGAGGCATCGGATCCTAAGAAATGTTCGTGCTGACCAACTCCGATCACGAGTGGACTTCCTTTTCTGGCGGCAATGATGGTGCCGGGATCATCCTCACTCAATAACAAGATCACATACGCCCCAGTTACCCTTTTCAAAGCTACCCGCAAGGCTTCCTCTAATGTGCAGTTGTTATTGCGCTGGATCTCCTCAATGAAATTCAGCAATACTTCCGTATCGGTATCACTTTGAAATTGATACCCTTTTGTAGTCAGTTCCTGTTTGAGCTGGTGATAATTTTCAATGATGCCGTTATGGATCATGGCCAGTTTACCGCTGGCAGAACGATGTGGATGCGCGTTACGATCACTCGGCTCCCCATGGGTAGCCCACCGGGTATGACCAATCGCCGTACCCCCTTGGATATCCTGTCCGATGACGGACTCCTCGAGTTGGGCAACCTTTCCTTTTTTCTTATAAACCCGAATAGGACCGTCCAAGTCCTGTATAGCTACGCCCGCACTGTCATAGCCCCTATACTCCAGTCGTTTCAATCCTTTGACCACGACAGGATAGGCATGACGCGGACCCGTATAGCCCACGATACCACACATAAGCAAGTGTTTGAGCCAAGTTATGAAAAACCTCTGTTATATAAGAATCCTTACTTTTTACGAAAGAATAATCGGACAGGCACACCTGTAAAATCAAAATGCTGACGCAATTGATTCTCCAGATAATTCTTGTACGGCTGCTTGATGTCATCAGGAAAATTGCAGAAAAATGCAAAGGAAGGAACCGCAGTAGGTAATTGAGTAACGAACTTGATCTTGATCGGATGCCCTCGAACCACGGGTGGATGATACGCTTGTATAGCTTGCAGCATCACATCATTGAGGGCAGAGGTCGGCACTTTACGTCGACGATTCTCGTACACGTCCAATGCCGTTTCAACCGCCTTGAAAATGCGGGTCTTTTCTAACGCTGATATAAAGAGAATGGGCACATCACTGAAAGGTGCCAATCGTTTTTTCAGTTCTTTCTCATAGATCACAGCCGTCTGGGTTTCTTTTTCTACCAGATCCCATTTGTTGACCAGCACGACTACCCCCTTACCTTTTCGAACGGCCAGGCTGAAAATATTCAAGTCCTGTGCCGCAATACCTTTTTGAGCATCCAACAACAACAAGCAAACATTGGCTTCATCCAATGCTTTGATGGCCCGGATCACGGAGTAGAACTCCAGATCTTCGTGCACCTTTGATTTTCTTCGAATACCGGCGGTATCGATCAGAATGAATTCCTTTTGGAATAGTTTGTAATGAGTATGAATGGTGTCGCGTGTTGTTCCTGCGATATCACTGACAATGGTCCGCTCCTCCCCGATCAGGGCGTTCAATAAAGAAGATTTCCCGGTGTTCGGCTGACCAATGATGGCGATGCGAGGCAGATCAGCTTCCGCTTTGATCTCCTCCGTGGCTGAAGCAGGCATACCCTCTGTCAAGGCATCGAGCAATTCGCCGGTACCACTGCCGCTGGCTGAGGCGATGAAAAACATCTTATCAAATCCCAGACTATAGAATTCAGAGGCTTCGAGCAATCGCTGGTTATCGTCAACCTTGTTGACGGTCAAGAAAACCGGCTTGGGACTTTTCCGTAGCACCCGGGCCATCGCATCATCCAACTCGGTCAGTCCCGTGGTGGCGTCAACTACAAAAATCACGGCATGTGATTCCTCTACCGCAACCATCACCTGCTTGGCGATCTCTTTTTCAAATACATCCTCACTTCCATGTACAAACCCACCCGTATCGATCACATTGAATGATTTGCCGTTCCAATCGGCTACGCCATATTGACGATCGCGGGTTACACCGCTGACATCGTCCACGATCGCTTTACGCTGCTCGAGCAATCGGTTGAACAGGGTGCTTTTCCCAACATTCGGTCTTCCCACAATGGCAACTGTATACGACATAATAAACGTTTCAATCTTATCAATAATACTTTAAATCAATACCCGTACTCATCTAGGAACAATTCGCTTTCTCTCCACTTGGGCCGTACTTTAACGAACAGTTCCAAGAAAACTTTACGACCAATAAAGGCCTCGATGGAGTGACGGGATTCAGTTCCTAATTTTTTGATCATCGCACCTCCCTCCCCGATTAGAATTGCCTTCTGGCTTTCACGATGCACCACAATATCCGCCACGATCTTCACCAAGGTCGTTTTCTCCTGAAATTCCCTAACCACTACTGTCGTGTGATACGGAATCTCTTCACTGGTCAGGTCAAATACCTTTTCCCGGATCAGTTCCGATGCAAAGAAACGCGTTTGCGCGTCGCTTATCTCGTCAGCAGGAAAATAGGCCGGTCCTTCCGGGAGAACCGATTCAAATTCATTGAGCAAACGGTCTCTGTCAGCAGGCCGCTGAACAGATACCCCCAACACCTTCTTGGCGTAAGACTTCCCACTGAAAAACTCAATGGCCTCCCTTACCTTTTCCATCTTACAGGTGTCGGTTTTTGTGATCAACACCCACGCCTGGTTGCGCAACTTGAGTTCACTGAAAATCCGATCAGACTCACCCCAATCCGAACCCACATCCACCAACAGCAAAGAGATATCTCCATCTTCTAAAGCCGACCGGACCGCTTCCATCATTCGCTTGTGCAACGGATATTTCGGATCGATGATTCCCGGGGTATCAGAGAAGACCATCTGGTACGAGTCCTCGGTGAGGATCCCTTTGATACGGTGACGAGTGGTTTGCACCTTGGAGGAAACAATGGCCAATTTTTCTCCCATCAGAAAATTCAGCAAGCTGCTTTTCCCGGCGTTGGGCCGACCAAAGAAATTGATGAATCCGGATCGCATAACTGGACAGGGTTGAAGAAAAAATCCGCCCGAAGGCGGATGATGTTGCGAAGGGGAGGATCGAACTCCCGACCTTTGGGTTATGAGCCCAACGAGCTACCGCTGCTCTACTTCGCGATGCAAAGATAAGGGAATCAAGACTCTGAACAAAATGGTACAATGCTTGTTTTGGAACCGTAATTTTGTGTAAACCACGCTTCCGGGGTGCTGTTGTTCATAGAACATCGGCTGAGATCAAACCCGTAGAACCTGTCCAGGATAATGCCTGCGAAGGGAGGAGAAGGAATCTTACCCAGTATTCCCGGTAGCGATAAATCCATTTCAATGAACGGATATCGTCTACTGACCTTGCTACTCATCTCTCCTCTTCTTTCCCATGCGCAAGCAGAAAAAAAAGACAGCTTTTATGTTATGAGCCCCGTTGAGGTTCAAGCCGTACGCGCTGGTGATGAGGCTCCATTTTCGAAGACAAACCTGAACAGAAAGGAGATCGAGAAACGAAATCTCGGCCAAGACCTCCCCTTCTTATTATCAACCTTACCTGGAGTTGTGGTTCATTCAGATGCCGGAAACGGAATCGGATACACCGGTATACGGATCCGGGGAACCGATCCTACACGCATCAACATGACGATCAATGGTATCCCTTACAATGATGCGGAAAGTCAGGGTATTTTCTTTGTCAACCTGCCTGATCTCGCGTCCTCCGCACAGAGCATCCAACTTCAACGCGGAGTGGGTACTTCCTCCAATGGAGCCGGGGCCTTTGGCGCCAATCTGAACATCAGTACGCATTCGTCGGTTCCGGAAAAACGACTCAGCATTCAAAACAGTTTCGGCTCGTTCGATTCCCGAAAACACACACTACTTTATCAAAGTGGCTTGCAGGGAAAATTCGCCACGGACATCCGCCTCTCACAAATCGCAAGCAACGGATTCATCGATCGGGCCACTAGCCTACTCTCCTCCTACTATGTTTCTACTGCCTATATTCAACCGGGTTATTCCATTCGGCTGACACAATTCGCCGGAAAAGAAAGAACTTATCAAGCCTGGTATGGGATCTCAGAAGCAGACCTGGAGGCTGGTAATAGACGGATCAATTATGCCGGCACTGAACGTCCCGGTGATCCCTATGAAAATGAAACAGACAACTACCAACAACGGCACACCCAACTCTTCTTCAACCGAACCACGGCTAAGAAAGCACAGTTGTCGATCGCCTTATTTTACACAAGAGGAAAAGGATATTATGAGCAATATAAAGCGGAGCAGGACTATGCCCGCTATGGTATGCCCTATCCCGTGAATGGAAATGACACGACCTTCACCACCGATCTGATCAGACAATTGTGGCTCGATAACCATTTTTATGGCACGACTTTTTCTTACCAATGGAAAAAGGGACGCTCAGCCTTCACCTGGGGCGGAGCACTCACCCGTTATGTTGGTCAACATTTCGGCAAACCTACCTGGGCGTTGAACGGACTGACCGCCATCAAGAACTGGTACGATCAACCGGCTGATAAAAATGATGCAAATCAATTCTTCAAATGGCAATGGAATTGGAAACCGAACTGGTCGCTCTTTACCGATCTGCAAACACGTTGGGTCGAATATCGCCTGAACGGATTTCGGAATAACCCAGATATCCGGTTCCATCCGATCTACCGATTTGTAAATCCAAAAGCGGGCATCAGTTACGCTCGAGACAGCTGGTCCGGATTCCTCTCGCTTGCCTATGCGCAAAAGGAACCTAACCGCGATGATTTTGAGGCCGGGTGGAATCAACAACCGCGTCCGGAAAAACTGCTAGATCTGGAAGCGAACATCGGCAGGAGGATGAAGAACTACAGATGGTCAGCCACCCTGTATCACATGTCGTACCAGGATCAATTGATCCTGACCGGTGCCATCAACGATGTCGGCGCCTATACCCGTCAAAATATTCCACAAAGCTATCGAATGGGGATCGAGCTGGAAGGAAGCTGGAATGTACACCGAACGATCCGACTGGCCGGTAACGTGGCATTGAGCCGTAACCGAGTCAGAAACTTCACCGAATTCCTGGATGATTACGACAACGGCGGTCAGATCAAACGCTTCTATAACCGTTCGAATCTCGCCCTCTCACCTGAATGGGTATCGAACGGAATCCTAAGTTGGACGCCCCTAAAAGGATTGGATTGCCAATGGATCAGCCAGTTCGTAAGCCGACAATACCTTGACAACACATCCGATCGGTCTCGTTCACTGGATCCGTACTGGGTGCAGAATCTGTTGATCGACTATACAATTCCGATGCCGAAAGAAAAATCAGTTCGTATCCTTTTGCAGGTAAACAATGTCACGAATGTCCGGTATGAACCGAACGGTTACACGTTCAGTTATTTTTATGGCGGGCGGTTGACTACCGAAAATTTCTATTTCCCAATGGCGGGGATAAATGCAACGATGGGGGTACAGGTAGAATTATGATCCGGGACGGGTATCGCCATGTAATTCTCTCCAAGCGAGTACCCCACCGGCCAGATTCACTACATTCTTGAATCCGATCGCCTCCAGGAAGAGAGCGGCCATCATACTGCGCTGTCCGCTACGGCAGTGCAGTATAACCTCTTCTTCCTTCCAATCTTCAATGGGATCGATTTCCATCCCCTGGATTTTGCCCAATGGCAGGAGTAATCCGCCGAGGTTGAACTCCTGGTACTCATGCGGTTCCCGACAATCGACCAACTTAATGGCTTCGCCTGAGTCCAAACGTTCTTTAAGTTTCTCAACAGTGATCGTATGCACGGTATAAATTTTTATTGAATTCGGATGGTGTCTTTAACAGGCGGTGTGGCCCCTAACCAAATATCGATGAGTTGACCGGCACGAATGCGGTTTACAACTGAATCCCCTAACCGTGTTGCCGGTTCTTGTCGTACAACATATCCACTCAAGGTATCGGTTACTTCCGGTGAGAGGATCAGTACGCCCAGACCAAGCCCCATATCGCCGATCAACAGACTTGCTTCTGAATAGCGCATACCGATCAGATCAGGAACCAACATTTCTTCATTCCCAACTCCATTGCCAAGAACGAGATCGATACGTGACCCCATCGGCACCTGTGCACCTGGTTTGATCGATCGACCGCGATATAGCTGATCCAGCACGGCATTGCGAGCAAAATCCTTTTTGTAGATGGTATCGCCGATCACCAAATTCATGCTTTTAAGGATCAGCTCCGCATTGCGATAACTTTGTCCACGCAAACTGGGCATCTCCACGGAAGGCGGTACGGCCCGAGTAATGGTGAGATAAACTGTTCGGCCCTCCTTCACTAATTCGGCTGAGTCCGGCAATTGCTTCAGTACATGCAAACCAGGCTTTGAATCGGAGTAGATCGAATCATCTACTTCCACTGTGAATCCTTTTGATTCGAGAATTTTTTGAGCTTCCGAAATGGAAAGTCCTACCACTGCCGGCACGGAGGCAGTTTTACCATGATTAGTTAACCAGCCAAGCGACAATAACCAAAAGAAAAATAGGCCTACTGCTAATATGACCCCTGCCAGCAGGTTGAACCACCAGGGCTTCTTGAGCAGCCAATCGATCATACCGCATTCGGGGTTTTAGCATGATTTGACAGTGTCACTTCCAGCAGTTGTGAATAAAACTGAGAAAGCTTCATTCCGGCCGCCTGTACCTGCTGCGGAATGATGCTTGCACTGCTTTGACCCGGAATGGTATTCACTTCCAGCATGTATGGAATATCCTGCTCCGGCTCATAAATAAAGTCTATTCGCACCACCCCGGCGCAACCAAAAACGGCATAAATTTTTTTGGCAGTGTCCCGTAATTTGTCGGCCATATTAGTCGATATTTCTGCCGGTGTGATCTCGGTAGATTTTCCCTGATACTTTGCGATGAAATCAAAAAATGGCTGATCGGTATCCGCTACGACCTCCGTGATGGGCAGCACAACAATCCCACTTTTGTCATTGTACACGCCAACTGTGAATTCCCTTCCCTGAATCATTTCTTCGACTAGCACCTGACCATCCTCCAGGAAAGCTTTTTCCAAGGCCGCCACTATATCATCCGTAGTCAGATTCAACTTGGACATGCCGATACTGGACCCTCCGTTATTTGGCTTGACAAAAACAGGAAATTTCAAACCCTGTCGAATGGAAGCAGCGGCCTCAGTAAGGTCACAACCCCGCTCAAAAAAAATAGAACGGGCAACCGGAACACCAGCAGCTCCTGCGATGGATGTTGCATACCATTTATTGAAGGTGACCACCGAGGTAGCCGTAGGACAACAAGTATATGGAATCCCCAGCATGTCGAAGTAGCCTAACAAGCGGCCATCTTCTCCGGGGGTGCCGTGCATCGCAACAAAAACAGCATCGAAACAAATGTGCTTCCCATCCAATCGGATAGAAAAATCATTTTTGTCAACCTCAATGTTCTTTTCCTCGGAAGTACTATACCACCAACCGTCTTTTCGGATGTCGATCCGATATACCTGATATTGGTCCGATTCTAGGTGCTGCTGGATGGTATCAGCCGTTCGATAAGAAATCACGGCTTCACCGGAATATCCGCCGGTCACCAGGGCAATGGCAGTCTTCATCAGAGGTGAAGCTTATCCTTCTTGGAAAGTAATTCCTCGACGGTTTCCCGATATAATTCATCGGGCACACAACACTCGACCGGACAAACCGCAGCACACTGAGGCTCTTCATGGAAGCCCTGACACTCGGTGCATTTATTGGGCGTGATGTAATAGGTATCGATCGCGATCGGCGCATGTTTGGTGCCGGCATCCACGAGCTGACCATCCATCAAGGAGAAAGAACCTTTTACGGATGTTCCATCTGCAATCGCCCATTCAACACCCCCTTCGTAGATGGCATTGTTCGGACATTCGGGCTCACAGGCGCCACAATTGATACATTCATCGGTGATCTTGATAGCCATGATCTAAAATTATAAGAGATTGTATAACTAATTTTGATGTACAAATCTAGGTAATTCAATATGAATCTTAACGAACGGATTGAGCTGGCCGGGCGGCTGGGAAACTACCTCCTCTCCGATGAGCCAGCGTGGATGCAAGCCAAAGAAATAGCTTCCCGTTCTAATCCTTGGTTCATCCCACCATTTATCGATCGGGCCACCCAACAGCTTTCCAATGCCTTTCTGGACCCACAGAAATTATCAGACTGGGCAACCAGTGCCCGAATACCTGAAAACTTGGCCGCACCCAAAAAGGTCGGGCTTGTTTTGGCAAGCAATCTCCCCCTAGTAGGATTTCACGACTGGCTTGCCGTTTTTATAAGCGGGAATCATGCACTGATCAAACTCTCCGCCCAGGACAGCATCCTGTTTGAACACCTGGCGGCCAAACTGATCGAATGGGATCCACGCATGGCTGATCAGTTGCAGATTGTAGAAAGATTGAATCAGGCAGAAGCATTCATTGCCACGGGAAGTGATAACACCGCCCGCTACTTTGAATACTATTTCGGAAGATCCCCAAACATCATCCGTAAAAACAGAACCTCTGTCGCAATACTGACTGGCCAGGAATCGGAAGCTGAGCTGATCGCACTAAGTGATGACCTGTATGCCTATTTTGGAAGAGGATGCCGAAACGTCACACAACTCTGTGTTCCCAGAGGTTATGATTTTAAGTCATTGCTTGGAGCCGGCGACGCCTATCAATTTCTAGCTGAGCACCATAAATTAAAAAACAATTACGACTATCAGTTAGCAATCCGCATACTGAACAAAGAGTACTACATGACCAATGGGATCGCCCTCTTTGTTGAACAGCCTTCCCTTTATGCCCCCATTGGGGTCGTTCACATTCATTACTACGACCAGCCCGAGGAGGCCGTTGAATGGAGCGAGCGACATCTGGAGCAGATCCAGTGTCGGGTCGGCTGGCATGGGATCCCCTTTGGCACCACGCAAACACCTACGCTGGATCAGTACGCAGACGGTATTGATACCCTGGCCTTTTTACGCGGACTCAACTCCTGAGTTGAAAAATTGTTAAACCCTACAGCCCCTGCTCGAATGGGAACAAGTGCGAATTAAATTGCAGAAGTCAAAATACATGCCTATGAAATGGAAACAAATATTGGCGATGACAGCCTTAAGCGTAAGCACCGCATTGGTCACGGTGTGGACCTATGACCGGGTTAATGACAGAAACGGCTCCGGATTTGAGGGTGTCGGTGCCGGAAAGTTACCGGCCAATTACGCGGGGTTTCTGGAGAATGCTGCCAACAATGCTTCTACCTCTGTTGATTTCACCAAAGCCTCACAGGCGGCGGTACAGGCGGTAGTGCACATCAAAACAAAAACACCCGCCAAACGGATCACAAATCAACTACCCCGTTCTCGCGGAGGGATCGACGATATGTTCGAGCAATTCTTTGGGGAAGGATTTTTTGGTCCCCAAATCAAACCCGAACAACGTGCCTCAGGAAGTGGTGTGTTGATCAGTGAAGACGGCTATATAGTAACTAACAACCACGTCATCTCCGATGGAGACCAAGGTGTAGCTGCTGAGATCAATGTCACTCTCAACAACAAGAAAACATACCCCGCCCGATTGATCGGAAAAGATCCCAGTAGCGATATCGCCGTACTGAAGATCGATGGCACGGGATTTCCGTACATGCTCTATGGAAATTCAGACCAACTGAAACTCGGACAATGGGTCCTGGCCATCGGCTACCCACTCTCACTTGAAACCACCGTAACGGCGGGTATCGTAAGCGCTAAGGGCCGCTCGATCGGTGTGAACGGACGTCAGAGTGATACACCGATCGAATCCTTCATTCAAACCGATGCAGCTGTCAACCAAGGGAACAGCGGCGGAGCGTTGATCACCACAGACGGATTATTGGTGGGTATCAACTCCGCTATCTACGCACCCACTGGTACGTATGCGGGATATTCCTTTGCCATTCCGGTCAACCTTGCCAAAAAGATCGTGAATGACCTAATCAAATTCGGGGATGTAAAACGACCATATCTGGGCGTGGCTGCAGATCAAACCAAGATCAATTCTACCGATGGCGCTTATATTGGCAACGTTGCCAATGATGGTGCGGCCGCTGTGGCCGGACTCAAGAAAGGTGATATCATCACTAAAGTCAATGGGATCAGCATTGGGTCTTGGAGTGAATTGCAAGGCACCATTGCCTCCCTGAATGCTGGGGAACAGGTTGCCATTACTTACAAGCGAGGGGGAATTGAAAAAACCACCAACGTAACACTCAAAGCAGAAACCGGAACATACGAAAACCTTACTGCCTCTAACCTGGGCAATCTATTGGGTGGTGAGCTGGTCAACATAGACAAGAAAATGGCAGATCGGAATGAAGTGAGTGGTGGTGTCATGGTCAAGAAAATTACCCCGGCCGGTCCATTCAGTCAAACCCGCATGCAAGAGGGATTCGTGATTACTCGTGTCAACGAACTAGAGATCAAAAATATGGATGACCTGGCCAGAGCACTAGCTTCCGCCAGAAGTAGGAACATCAGCGTAGAAGGCTTTTATGATGGATACAATGGCATCTATCGCTACCCTGTTATGTTGCCAGAATCAGATGAATGATTACGCGATTGACAATAAAAAAACGCCCCGACTCGGGGCGTTTTTTTATTCCGCTGTATAGATCAGATATTCCCAGGGCTGCATCTCAAAAGGCTTGTCGGATCGAAAATCATTGGAAGCGCCTGAATAGAGATTGCGATAACGTCCAGATAAACGTGGATCGACGATCTCAAAATGCAAGTCCGCCTGCGAAGAGAGATTGAGCACGACCAACACCGAATTCCTCTCCTGAATACGTAAAAAAGCCAGTACTTGACCCGGAGCAGTGGTCTGCAGTCGAATAACAGAAGCAGAGGAATCAGAGCGCAGGGCCGGGTTTGACTTTTTCAATTGAAGCAGGGAAGAATAGAATGCGGAAAAAGATTCCGCATCGGGTCCGGACAAGATTGTGTCTTTCTCAAAAAATTGAATTCGTTTTCGGTTACCGATCTCCTGCCCTGAATAGATCAGTGGAACGCCAGGCCAGGTAGCACTAAACACAGCGAGTGAACGCGCCATGTCTCCATACTTCTCAAACTCTGTTCCGTTCCAGCTATTTTCATCATGATTCGTGGTGAACCAAGAGCGCATGCGATCATTTTTCAATCCATCATATCGATCAAGGACCTGCAGCAATGTATCGAGTTGTCCGCGCTGCTGATAAAAATCTTTCGCGCGGTGCATCCATGTCCAGGTATAGCTGGCATCAAACACCTCCGCGTACTCAGGCTTCTCCAGCTCGTCGTATTCTCCGAACCAAAATAATGGCTTGACGGCATCGATCTTATCTCTGGCCTCGCGCCAGAACGGCAGCTCTACCCAAAAGGCCAGATCACAACGGAAGCCGTCTATGTCACATTCCTCCACCCAGAATCGCATGGCATCGATCATGGCCGTCCGAAGGGCGGGATTGGCAAAATTCAATTCGATGATATCATCCATACCTGAGGCGATCTTAAAATCGCCCGTGGCTGAATCACGCAGATAATAATCTGGATGTTCGGTGGTCCAGCGATGCCCCCAGCCCGTATGGTTGGCCACCCAGTCGATGATGACCTTCATACCCAATTCATGGGCTTGCTTGACCAATTCCTTGAAGTCTTCCAGAGTCCCGAACTCGGGATTGATGGATGTATAGTCGGAACAAGCATAATAGCTACCCAAGGTCCCCTTCCGATTCATTTCTGCAATAGGCGTAATGGGCATAAACCAGAGCGTTCCGACTCCCATATCACGTAAGCGGGGCAACTCACTCATGAAGGCGCGGAATGTACCAGCGGGGGTGTATTGTCTAACATTCACTTCGTAGATCGAGGTTTGTCGGGCCCACTGAGGCGTCTCGAATTTCATGGGGGTATCGTAGTTTTTAGTGGTGTCGTTGGAGGTACGGGGACTGCAAGCGCTCATCCCTGCCAGGATACAAAAAATCATTGTGAGCAGACGCATATACAGGTTTCATGCAAAGTACTGAAATGCGGCGTTTTGACCACGTATCTTTGTCTTCATGCGAAGTTTTGAAGTCCCCACATTCTATCGTAGCCCGCTTATCAGCGCCATCAAACAAAAAAGAAAAGCGGGTGATAAACTAAAGAAGGATTTTACACCCACCTGCTTGGATATGGGCCCGCTTCAGATCTACCTGGCGCGTCATTTCGGTTTTTGCTATGGGGTTGAAAATGCCATTGAAATCGCATTTCGGACCATTGAACAAAACCCTGACAAGCGAATTTTTCTACTGAGTGAAATGATCCACAATCCGCTGGTTAATGCAGATCTGCAGCAGCGAGGCATTCGCTTTCTACAGGACACCAAGGGAAAACAACTCATCCCATTCGAAACATTGACCGCAGCTGATATAGTACTGATTCCTGCTTTCGGCACCACACTCGATATTGAGGAGAAATTACGGTCGATCGGCATTCAACTCGAATCCTATAACACCACCTGCCCCTTCGTAGAAAAAGTATGGAACCGAAGCGAATCCATTGGGCAGAAGCAATACACCATTGTGATTCACGGCAAACCCTCACATGAAGAGACCCGAGCCACCTTTTCGCACGCGGCAGCACACGGTCCTGCAGTGGTGATCAAAGACCGGGAACAGGCAGAGCGTTTGGCCCGATATGTCCGGAAGGAAGCTACACAGGGCGAATTTGAAATTGAATTCGCCGGTCAATTTTCAGCGGGATTTCAGATCAACGAGCACCTCAAACGAATCGGCGTCGTGAACCAAACCACCATGTTAGCCTCCGACACCCAAGGTATTGCTGATTATCTGAAAGAGGAAGTCCGGAAGACAAATGCCGATCCGGATGCAGTTGCGGATACACGCGATACCCTTTGCTATGCCACCAGCGACAATCAATCCGCTGTCATGGGCATGCTGGAAACCAGGGCCGACCTGGCACTGGTCGTTGGCGGATACAATTCATCCAACACCTCGCACTTGTTTGAATTGCTGACAGAAAAGTTCCCGACTTATTACATTGACGGACCCGATCGGATGGAGAGCAAAAATCTCATCCATCATTTTGATTTTTTTCAGGGAACAGAAAAGACAACAGGCAACTACCTGCCCGAGGATGGACCCGTTCGCATATTGATTACCAGCGGTGCATCCTGTCCCGATGCGATGGTGGAACGCATACTCGAAAAACTGGCTTCGTACTACAACGTATCACTCCCATATGGAGAATGGGAGCTGAACGGCTGATCTACTTATACAATAGTTCATAGTACTCATGCGCCATCCGGTTGCTCTCGAACTGGTAGCGCACATCCCGCATACCGTTTTTCATGATCTCTCTCCACACACCATAATTCTCATAATAAAGGGGAAGGATCTGATTTTCGAGGATATCATAGAGCTTTTCCAGATCGTAATCATCCTGCTCCTGCACATACATATTATCATAGTCCGCCTTGGGTACTACAAATCCATTATGTCCATGGTTGATGAATTCAGGGATCCATCCGTCATCCGTAGAAAAATTCACCGACCCGTTCATGCAAGCCGTCATGCCGCTGGTACCGGATGCTTCGCGCGGAACACGCGGATTATTCAGCCAACAATCAGCCGCCTGCTTCATTCGTTTTGATAAGGTGAGCTCGTATCCGATCAGGACGGCCATGTTCTTATACTGACGGCTGATGTGAACGAGTTCATTGAATTCGCTGATCGCGGGATGATCGACCGGATATGGCTTACCAGCCCAGATGATCTGTACCGGATATTTTGAATTCCCCAGCAACTGTGCAAAACGCTTTTCATCCCGGGTGAGTAATCCGGCTCGCTTATAGCCGGCAAAGCGGCGTGCCCATACGATGGTGAAAACGTCCGGATTGAAAAGTTTTCCAGTTTGATCTGCCACGATCTCAAAGGCCCGCTTCTTAAGATACTTCTTGCGATCATCCATGCCGTAATTGTCACCAGCCTCCATAAATCGATACAATTGCTTATCTGCCCAATAGCGCCAGTTCTGTGCGTTGGTGATCGACTTGATCTGACAGATACCAGGGTATTTAGCCCACATCGCCCGAGACACTTCGCCATGCAATCTGGAGACACCGTTTGCCATACGAGCAAAGCGGAGTGCCGCCAGAGAATGATTGAAATCATCACTGTCGTGTTGATACAGCTGCTTCACCTCCTCAATGGTCAGCCCGCAGAAATAACTCATCTTATGGCAGAGATAGATATCGTGCTTTTCGTTACCTGCTTCCTCTGGCGTATGCGTCGTGAATACCAAACGCTTGGTGACTTCAGAGAGTTGCCGATTAAACTTTTGATAGAGATAAAAAGCAGCCGATAAGCCGTGAGCCTCATTCAAATGGTAGCGCTCAGGTTGAAAATTCAATAGGTCGACCAGCTTCGCGCCACCGACACCCAGCAGAATGAACTGCGCCACCTTCGTTGCCACATTCGCATCATACAGACGATGCGTGATGGTCTGTGAAACATAATCGTTCTCCGGAAGGTCGGTCGTTAACAAAAAGAGGGGGGCCGACTTAAAGGTTTCAGGATTCAGGTACATCGCCTTCACCCAAACCGGATGCTCATGTATGGTAATCTGGAATTTGATTCCAGTGTCTTGCAGGAAACTATACTGCTTTTCATTCCAGGCCACATTCAGGGTCTGGTCCTGGTTTCGCTCCTGATCGTAATACCCATATTTCCACAGGATGCCGATACCGATCAGGTTCTGCTTCAACTCATAGGCACTGCGCAAATGGGAGCCGGCCAGGAATCCCAATCCGCCGCTGTAGATCTTCAAGGGCTGATGGATAGCGAACTCCATAGAAAAATAAGCCACCCGTTGAGCATAGCGCGCATCGGATTCGTAGGGGACTGAAAAATCGTGAAAGGACATAATGTGTTTTTTTTACACGAAGTCGCAAGATAGGTGGAATCCGGCAATTAAAAAGTTGCCCCTCGCAGACCTGATGTGAATAAACTCTGAATAAACCAACAACGAAGTTCTTCCTTATCTCGGAAACAGATCATGACGGTAGACGGCACAAGTCATGCTATCTTGCAGTTGATGGAAAAATTACTTGAGTTCAGTCAGCAGATCGGGCCTATTTGGTCGGCCGTACTGGCCACCACATTCACCTGGCTGGTAACAGCCTTGGGGGCTTCCATGGTTTTCTTCTTCCGGACTATGCATCGTTCCGTGCTGGACCCGATGTTGGGGTTTACAGGCGGCGTGATGGTTGCAGCCAGCTTCTGGTCGCTGCTGGCCCCTTCCATTGAGATCTCAGAGAGGCTGTATCCGGGATGGAGCTGGATGCCGGCTGCCGTCGGATTCGCTGCCGGATCGCTTTTCATTTTTTCGCTAGACCGCTTTATGCCACACCTGCACTTGAATTTCGGCATTGAAGAGAAAGAGGGTGTACAGAGTAATCTGCATCGAACTACGTTATTGATATTGGCAATTACGCTGCATAATATTCCGGAGGGACTAGCGGTAGGTGTTTTATTCGGCGCAGCATACCTGGGTGTTGAGCATGCGACCGTTGCCGGAGCCATCACCCTGGCTATCGGTATCGCCATCCAAAATTTTCCAGAGGGCATCGCTGTATCCATGCCGCTCAGGAGGCAGGGCGTGGGTCGTTTCAAAAGTTTCTGGTACGGCCAATTGTCTGCGATCGTTGAACCGGTTGCAGGTTTTATCGGTGCGGTCGCCGTGATCTATATCGAGCCTCTACTCCCCTTCGCACTTGCCTTTGCTGCTGGCGCCATGATCTTCGTTGTGGTGGAAGAAGTGATTCCAGAAACGCAACGAGACAAATACACCGATCGATCTGTATTGGGCTTCATCGCCGGATTCCTGGTCATGATGATCTTGGACGTTTCATTGGGCTGAATCAGTCACTGAAAAATGATACCTTTGCCGACTAATAAAAAGAATTAGTCCATGGCAGAAAAGATCAAAGTAGCTAACCCAGTGGTGGAACTAGATGGCGATGAAATGACCCGGATCATCTGGTCGTTTATCAAGGAAAAACTGATCCTACCCTATCTCGAAGTAGATATCAAATACTACGACCTGGGCATGGAGAATCGTGACCTGACGGATGACCAAGTCACGGTGGATGCTGCCAACGCGATCAAAGAATATGGTGTTGGGATCAAGTGCGCTACCATCACCCCCGATGAAGCCCGAGTGAAAGAATTCTCCCTCAAACAAATGTGGAAAAGTCCGAATGGTACCATCCGCAACATTCTGGACGGAACCGTTTTTCGGGAACCCATCGTGATCAGCAATATTCCCCGACTGGTGACGAACTGGACGGCTCCCATCATCGTGGGTCGTCATGCCTTCGGCGATCAATACCGTGCCACTGACACCGTGATCAAAGGAAAGGGTAAGCTTACCATGACCTTCACCCCCGAGGATGGCAGTGCACCTCAAACCTTTGAAGTTTTCAATTTCAAAGGAGATGGCGTGGCCATGTCGATGTACAATACCGATGAGAGCATCCGTGGATTTGCGCGCAGCTGCTTCAATATGGCGCTGAGCAAAAAATGGCCCCTCTACTTATCGACTAAAAACACCATCCTGAAAAAATACGACGGCCGGTTTAAGGATATCTTCCAAGAGATCTTTGAACAAGAGTTCAAAAACGCTTTCGAAGCTGCCGGAATCGTTTATGAGCATCGTCTGATCGATGACATGGTTGCCTCTGCCTTGAAGTGGAATGGGAACTTTGTATGGGCTTGTAAGAACTACGACGGCGATGTACAAAGCGATACGGTAGCACAAGGGTTTGGCTCACTGGGACTGATGACTTCTGTGCTCATCACCCCCGATGGGAAAACTATGGAAGCAGAAGCTGCCCATGGCACCGTCACCCGCCATTACCGCGACCACCAGGCCGGAAAACCCACCTCAACAAACCCGATCGCCAGCATTTTTGCCTGGACACGCGGACTAGCTTTCCGAGGCAAACTCGACAAAAATCAACCATTGATCGATTTTTGCGAAGCCTTAGAAAATGTTTGTATCGAAACCGTTGAGCAGGGGAAAATGACCAAAGACCTGGCCGTCTGTATTCACGGCAACAAAGTAAAACATGGAGAACACTACCTCTATACGCAGGAATTCCTCGATGCCATCGATGAAAACCTGAAAAGCCGATTGAGCAAATAAAAAAAGGCGGGATTGATTCCCGCCTTTTTTATTTTCACGTATGCTTAGAAAAGTTTTTACCCTCTGCCTATTGTCTTGGCTGGTGGGCTGTATGCACTGAGCAAAAAAAAGCCATCCGGTCTGGATGGCTTTATATAAAAAGAATTTACTGTTAGATTCGGAAGTGAGCGAAAGCTTTGTTCGCTTCAGCCATACGGTGTGTGTCTTCTTTTTTCTTGAAGGCTGCACCTTCACCCTTACTGGCCGCTACAATCTCATTGGCCAATTTGTCTGCCATGCTACGCCCGTTACGCTCACGGCTGTAACGGATTAACCATTTCATGCTCAGAGAGATCTTACGATCCGGACGAACTTCAGAAGGAATCTGGAAAGTTGCACCACCGATACGACGGCTACGAACTTCTACAGAGGGTGAAACATTGGCTAATGCGCGCTTCCAAACTTCATAACCATCCTCACTGGTTTGCTTGGCTACCTTGTCGAGGGCATCGTAGAAAATAGTGAAGGCTACACTCTTCTTACCCTGCCACATGACGTTGTTCACGAAGCGAGTTACCAACTTGTCGTTAAACTTTGGATCTGGTGCGAGAGGGAGTTTCTTGGCTTGTGCTTTCCGCATGACGAATCAAATATTGAATGGATTATTTCTTAGCTTTTTCACGCTTAGTACCGTACTTGGAGCGGCTCTGTTTACGGTCTTTAACACCGGCGGTGTCCAAAGAACCACGAACAATGTGGTAACGTACTCCTGGCAAGTCTTTTACACGACCACCGCGGATCAATACGATTGAGTGCTCCTGCAGGTTGTGACCCTCTCCAGGGATGTAGGCGATCACCTCCACCTTGTTGGTCAAACGAACCTTTGCCACTTTACGAAGGGCTGAATTCGGTTTTTTAGGAGTAGTTGTATACACACGGGTACATACACCACGACGTTGAGGACATTGATCGAGGGCACGAGACTTGCTCTTGGCCCGGATGATCTCCCTTCCTTTTCTCACCAGTTGTTGAATAGTAGGCATTCGAATCCCTTGTTTTTGGGGAGGCAAAGGTAACGGGGAGAGGGCGAATCACCAAAAAAAGAGAAAAAAAAAGACCAACTATAGCCGCTGATTATTAACGAGTTCTCCCCGTTAGAAGCGTGGGCAGGGCAAAAATCCGGCCTTGGAGGCGATGCGCGGGGCATACCGCAATGAGATTTCCGTGCTCCTACCCCCTGGACCAACCCGGCCCAACACACCCACTGAAATATCATAACTGGTTGCGAATGACCAGTTTCTCCAGCCAATTCCAAAACCAGGCACGACGGCATCGCCCATCCGATAGGCCAAGGAAGGCATCAGTAGCATGTCCTCACCAACGGAATAAGTCCCGGCAATAGCCAACATTTTTTCAGCGGCAGTGCCCTGTCGCATGTAAAGCAAATGGGGAATCAGTGAGAATCGGTCTGACAACGTCCACTGAAAACCTGCTTGTCCCAACATTCGGTACGGCATCCGTTGCTCAACTGAACTGCTGATAAATGGATCCTGTGGCCTACCCAGATGCATCAATGAGGCCCCTGCAAAGGGGCGAACTTTTTTATCCGCCGCACCATCCCAGTAGAAAAGCCCTACCCCAACATCAAATGTAGAAGCCGAGGTGCGGACCAATTGATCCCCGGTTTGTACGTTGGGGTCATAACCCGTGATGGGGCTCCATTGGTCGCCAAACTGAAATTTCAGCGGATCGAACCGTCGACTGATCTGTCCGGCAGACAATCCCACCACAAGCTGATTCGTCCCCCATCGCACCCCCCGGTAGGCGATGGACGCATAACCGTTCAGGTAACGATAACCGCCTGTTCCGGCTTCCTGGTTCAAAAAACAGATCCCGAATTGCCAATCGGAACGCGACTTCCATTCAACGGAAACACCTTGGGTAGAATAAGGAACCATCATCGATCCCCACTGTGACCGATGCACGGCCGTGAAACGAAGATCTTCTTCCATCGCACCCGTCATACCGGGATTCATATTCATGGGAAATGAATAGAATTGGGAGAAATGAGGATCTACCTGCGAGTGCGCGCGCAGAAACCAAAACAAATGAAAAGAAATCAATACAACCGAACGTACCCTCATCGGATCAAATTGATGGAACCTGTCTTTACTTTAATCGTATTATCCTGCAAAACCACCTTGAGGGTATAAGCATATACGCCGATCGGCTGAGCTTTCCCTTTATGCGTACCATCCCATCCTTTACTGATGTCCGTGTTGAAATAGATCAGCTCCCCCCACTGATTGAAAATGCGGAGTTCGATCGTGGAGATGTAATTTCCATACACTTTCAACAGGTCATTACGGCCATCCCCATTGGGCGTAAACGTATTGGGAACAAAGATCTCTTTTGTACTGAGTGTCGTTCCGCTAACGGGCAGCGACCATTGACTGGTCTGACAAGTGACAACTCCCAAGGCCCGTACCACCAACGTGACTGTCGTATTGCCCGCCAGGCCGGAAACAGTATGCACTGTGCCAGTTGCTCCGCTGCTGGGAGACTGAAAATTAATCCCTCCATCAATACTCACTTGATACCCTGTAGCCCCCGGTACGGCAGTCCATGTAAATGTTGCCGCAACAAACGTGACTGACTGTAAGGTCACAACAGGTGTTGGCAGCGCTGCGTACAAACTCACCGAAACCGATGTTCGGGGCGCAGGTGAAACACATCCAGCCGGAACCGTGATGCCCTCTACATACCAAGTGGAAGGGGCTTGAACATTGGTTACCACATATGGATTTCCCGTGTGGACCGGCGTGCCGCCGGTAGCCTGACCATACCATCTCCAGGAGATATTTGCTGTTGTAATATTTTGTACGAGCAGGCTGGCATCCGTACCCGGACAAACTGTTATGTTATTAACCTGTGGTGTGGGCGCTAATGGATTGACCGTCACATCCACTGCCGTGCGGGTCGGTGAAATACATCCTGCCTGGCTAACAGTCTGAACATAGTAGGTTGATGTAGACGTGACGTTGGTCAAATTATAATCCACCCCCGTGAACAGAACCGATCCACCTGTTGACGAACTGAACCATTGATAGGTTGACCCGGAAACTGGATTTTGAACACTGAGTGTCACATTTCCACCTGAGCAAACTGCAACCGCATTTGCCTGTGGCGCCGAGGGATCTGGCGCCACCGTTAGGGTTACCTGTGTGGTGGCATTGCAACCGGAGGCATTAGAAGCCTGCAGCGTATAGGTTGTGGTAGTGGCAGGACTGACACTGACACTCGATCCCGACTGCCCGCTTGGGGACCAGGTGTAAGTAGTAAACTGACCGATACCCGGTACGGCAGTAAGTTGTGCCGATTGTCCGCGGCAGATCGTTGCCGGCGATGCAGTCGCGGTTACCGTGGCATTGTTGGTTAGTCCGACCGTTCCGTTGTAGGTGCTTGTACATCCGCCTGCATCTGTGATCGTACAGGTATAGTTCCCGGGTGCCAATCCGGTTGCTGTGGCTCCACTCTGCGATGGCGTTGTATTCCAGCTGTATGTGTAGGGCGCGGAGGAACCGCTTACGGTGAGCGCAATACTTCCATTATTTAAACCATTGCAATTGGCGGGCGTGATCTGAGGTGTAATAGTTTGAGAATATGCCTGTCCGGATGCGGCCAAAAAAATTGCATTTGGAAATAAGCTGCTACCGGAAGAGGATACATTAGATATACTGATCCGATTCAACAACTTAAACCGATCCGTACAATTCAATGTGATTTCCAGATAATACATACGGGGATTCGTGGGCAGGCCTTCCACTGTATAGGGACCGCTGCTAAGGCGTTTTATACGTCCATACCCTGTTAATACGACGTAATTTTGTCCGTCGAACCAATCAGATAAAACAGCACTATTGAGATAAGCCGTTGTGGTTCCATCGGTGAAACCCAGACTGATATTGAGTGTGCTGGACGACTCAGTCGAAAAGGCCAACAACCGAAGCTTGGCATAGGAGGAGGGCGCAGTCACAGTCAGATCCGCCGACTGATTTCTCCGCACGAATAAAACATTATTGGCATTGTAAGGAGCCAATTGATACGTATCGGCACCACTGACGATGGTTCCATTGGCGGGCAATCCGGCAGACAATCCGTTAGCCGAAGCAAATGCGGTGGAAAAGATCACACTATTCGAAGGGCTGATCGCATCCATCTCTATGGTTGTCGTTGCCAACGCACTATTTCCTGCTTCTGCCACCACATCCTGATTGAAACCGCTTAAGGGGATCGGCGTGTATTGTGACCACAAACCGATTGGTGCAAAAAAAAGCATGGCTGTCAGGGCGTATTGAAAGAATCTCATAAGCAGTATTGAAAAAAAAGGGAGCGATTGGCTCCCTAATGTAGTAATTCTGTTTTATACCGGCATCATCCAGCCATGGAGATCGGGGATCCGCCCCTCTCGTATATCCATGAGCTTATGCTTGATCGCCGGTGCATACTTCCAACTGTCCACATCAAATTGAAGATCTCTGCCCCGACAAGCCAATTCTCGAATCAGTGAAATAGTGGCCGCAGTACCCGTCCCAAAAACTTCTTTTAATCCGCCTCTGTCATGCGCCTCGAGAATTTCATCTAAACTGAGGGGGCGCTCCTCAACTTTTAATCCAGCTTCCTTTAAAAGAGTGATCACCGACTGACGAGTCACTCCATTCAGAATCGTACCCTGCTCCAAGCTCGGTGTGATAGCTGTATTGTCAATGATAAAAAACACATTCATGGTGCCGCACTCCTGAACATATTTATGCTCCTGCGCATCCATCCACAACACCTGATCATAGCCATGCTTACGAGCTTGCGCGGTGGCATACATCGCCGCACCATAGTTGCCGGCCGCTTTTGCATACCCTACCCCACCAGGTGACGCCCGTACATACTGCTCTTCCACATGTATACGCATAGGGGCGCTGTAATAAGGGCCTGATGGGCTGAGAATGATCATGAACTTATACATCTCCGAAGGACGTACACCGATCAATTCATCCGTTGAGAACATGAAGGGCCTAATATAAAGCGAGTGATCCCGCAAACTTGGGATCCAGCTCCGATCCATCGATACCAACTCCCGCATTCCCTCCATGAAGATCTCCTCAGGGACTGTGGGCATCTGCATACGCTCAGCAGAGAGATTGAAACGGTAAAAATTATCGAGCGGACGAAAGATCCGTGGGTTCCCCTGCTCATCGTTGTAGGCTTTGATCCCTTCGAAGATGGCTTGTCCATAGTGCAAAGCTGCCACAGAAGGGGCCAAAGAAAGGGGCTGGTAGGGTCGGATCTGTGGCTGCTGCCATTTACCGTCTACATAATCAACCTCCAGCATGTGGTCTGTGAAATGTTTGCCGAAGGCAATGTTTTCCAAACTCAACTCTCCCAACCGGCTTTGCTCAGCACGGGTAATCAAAATATCCAACGCAGCAGTCATATTGCACTACATTTGAGACGCAAATAAACAAAAAAAACGAACACCCATTCGTATCTTTTGCAACACCATGTCGATCAATGAAATAACACTAGACCCTGCCCAATTGCCCGACTGGTATGGGAGCCAATTGGTTTCGACAACGCGGGTATCGGTGCCCACTGTTCAAAAGCCAAAACCCACTCTACTGGGGAACTTTGAAAAAAGAATACTCATCCTGGTGGATGCGCCCGGTCATGCTTTTATACCGGATAATGACTTGAATTTACTGACGGGGATTTTATCAGCCTGTAAACTGAGTATGGCGGATATCGGGATCCTAAACCTCCAAACGGATCCGGAATGGTCGGCCGGTTTTTTAGCTGAAACCCTTGAACCATCTGCCTGGTGGTTGTTCGGCACACATAGTTTGATATTGGGACCGGAAAATATCGGGCAGGCCGGACTCATTTCCACCTTGCAGGGCTCGCCTGTATTTGCTGCCCCATCTCTTGACCTGTTAGCCGAGCGCCCGGAGGCAAAACGAAGTTTGTGGGGCGCACTTAAAAAACAATACGGTGCATAGTGATCAATATGGAAGTTCTATTCGCTACAAACAACCAACACAAAGTAGAGGAGATACAGTCTCTTCTGCCAGCCGACATCCACTTGATCACCCTGAAAGAAGCCGGGATCGTAGAAGATATACCGGAACCGTTTGAGACGCTGGAGGACAATGCCCGGGCGAAGATCCGGTACATTTTAGACCGATGCAGTGTCTCTGCAGGTTTCAGCGAGGACAGTGGCCTTTTCATATCGGCCTTACAAGGCAGACCGGGAGTACACAGTGCACATTATGCCGGCCCTCATCGATCAGACAAGGATAACATCCAAAAAGTACTCACAGAAATGAAGACGACCCCCGATCGGGATGCTTTTTTCCAAACAACGATCTGCCTGATCTGGGATAATAAAGAATATATGTTCACCGGCATTTGCCCCGGACAAATCACAAGCAAACCCTCCGGTGATCAGGGATTTGGCTATGATCCGATCTTTATCCCCCAAGGAAAAGCTATCACTTTTGCTGAAATGAACCTGTCTGAAAAGAACCAGGTCAGTCACCGGAAAAAAGCCGTACTGCAACTGATCGACTTTTTGCATCAAGCAAAAAAATCAGGATGATGGAAAGCAACCCTCCGGTTCCATTAAGCGACTTGTTAGATGGCTGCCTGCATAACGATCGTCGTTCGCAAGAACAACTATATCAATGGCTGTCACCCAGATTGTATGCAGTTTGTCTTCGATATGCAGCTGACCGAGAGGCTGCGGAGGATATTCTGCAAGAGGGGTTCATCAAGCTCTTTCAAAAACTTTCCAGCTTCCGAGGAGAAGGCTCCTTTGAAGGCTGGGCGAGACGGATCATGGTGAACACCGCCATCGAGCATTTTCGTCGGATCAAACCACTACTCTCCCTGGAGGATACTCCGGCTTCGAAAGAACCCAGCCTACAGGAGACCGGTCTAACAAATTTGGAGGCAAAAGAACTGAACGAACTGATCCGACAATTACCGGTCGGGTACAGAACCGTTTTTAATCTTTATGCCGTAGAAGGATATAACCATGCCGAGATCGCCCATCAATTGGGCATCAGTGAGGGAACCAGTAAATCTCAATATGCCCGAGCAAAAAAATGGCTTCAAGAACGATTGAAAACTATTCAATGAGCAACATGAAAAATGACTTCCAGCATACATTATTTTATTGGGAAGAAGTTCCGGACAGTCGTTGCTGGCAAAACATCCGGGAGGAATTGGACCGCCTCCAATTCAGTCAGCGCGTATTGAGCTATGAGGAGAAGCCCGAGGCAACAATCATTCGAAAAATCAATGACAGACCCGGGAAAACTAGAAATATTTTGAAGGCCTCATTGGTGGCAGCCTCCATCCTGCTATTGACAATTTGGCTGGTGGACAGAAACGTGATCGAACCTGCCTCAGACATATCCAGGAGCCATGCATCCATTCCACCGATCGCACAAAGTCCATTAAATCTGAAATCCGAAACCGCTACACCGGAATCAAATTCAATAGAAGTCACTGACCTTGTAAACACACCGCTCGTCTCCCCCCATTTCGCAAAATCAACAGTTGAAAAAAGTGAATATGTATGGGTAGCAGATGAGCATGGGGCGCCCATTCGGATGCCCATTCGCTGGGAGTCGCTGTCCTGTTGCCTGAGTGGTGAAATGGAAACAACCGATTGTAACCTGCAGCGTGAGCAATGGCATTCAGAGTTGCTGGAAACAGGACTGGGGTTTCAGGCCGATCCATTTCTCGGTCTGGTAGCCCTGCTCGATTTTCCGGAATAATCCCTGAACTTCCCACAAATCTGTAGATATGAACACCTGGAAGCTGACATTTCCGGACACGGCCCTTTTTGAATGCGTCTTACACATCCGGGTGAGCGACCTGAACTATGGAAATCACTTGGGGAATGATCGGATCGTTGGACTCTTGCATGAAGCTCGCATGCAGTTTTTGAGAACATTCGGTTATACGGAAATGAATATCGAGGGCGTAGGTCTGATCCTTCGTGATTTATCGGTCGAGTTGAAAAAAGAGATGTTTTATGGTGATCGGTTACGAATCGAGATCGCCGTACCGGAGTGGTCAGCTACCGGATTTCGTATGGTGTACCGCGTATGGAGAACAGAAGAAACCAAGGAAGTGGTCACCGCACTGGCACACACGACCCTTATCTGTTTTGACTATAATAGTAAAAAGCCGATTCGGGTACCGGAAAATTTATTGGCACATCGATTTCAATCCACTTGATCAGCGGTTCCAGATTTCCCAGGCTGCTTCGGCTTGTAATACCAGCATATCCAATCCGTTCATAACGATCGCCCCACGCGCCTCCCCTTTTTGCAGAAACATCGTTCGGGCCGGATTATAAACCAAATCGTATAATAAGTGATCGGTGCTAATTCCTTCATATGGAATCAGCGGAAACTCTTCCACTTTTGGAAACGTACCCAATGGGGTGGTATTAATGATCAACGAATGATCTGCAATGATCGATGTTGTCAGCTCACTGAACAGCAGTTGATCGGGTCTATTTCTAGTTCTGACCACCGATTTAAAAACAATCTGTAATTCCTGCAATACAAACCGAATCGCTTCAGCGGCACCGCCATCTCCGAGAATCAGTGCCTGTTTATGATGCGCCTGAAGAAGAGGCTGTAGGCTCTCTCTGAAACCGATCACATCGGTATTGTATCCGACCAACCGGCCAGATTCGATGTGTATGCAATTACAAGCTTGCAACCCGTTCGGTGTTCGCAGTTCATCCAAAAAAGGAATGATGCTCTTCTTGTAGGGAATGGTGACGTTGAGGCCCACCAATCCGTCGATGGAGCGCACCCAAGTCGAAAAATCATTCAGATCAGGTCTGGGGAAGAGTCGATATTCATGATCGGTCAACCCTAATTCATCGAACTTTTTCCCAAAGTAGTTGCCCGAAAATGAATGCGTAAGTGGATAACCGATGAGTCCGAAGACCCGCATCAGGACTCTTTTTTATCTAGGAAGAAATCGAAGGTATCGCCACGAAGACCGATACGCATCGCTTCTAGCGGAATGACTTCAGTCGGAGCAATATTTCCCAGGTTCACATTACAGCCGAGGAGTTCGATGAAATACAATTGCTGTGCCTTTTGAGGAGCTTCCCAAAGAATCCGTTCGCCAGGAATCTGGGTGAGGATCTCTTGCACCAGTCCCTCCCGCACTTCACCACTACCCCGATAGATGCCAACATTACCTGCCTCTCTGGCTTCCGCGATAACATAAGTGGAACCCGCTGAAAGTTCAGCTCGCATAAGTTCGATCCATTTGTAGGGCGGGATGATATGAGCAGCGTCTTTACTGCCAACTTCGCTCAGAACGGTTCCATGTTTGGTCAGCTTTTCAATGTAGCCACATTTTTCCGCGTGTGGAATGGTGATCGAACCATCACTCACTTCCATGAAGGTGATATCGTAGTCCTTGCAAACACTGATGTAGTCTTCGAATTGATTTCGAATCAGGAAAGCCTCGAACAAAGTACCTCCGAAATAAACAGGTACATCATGGCTACGGTATAGATCCAGTTTTTTACGGAGATCAGGCGTAACATAGGAAGTCCCGAAACCAAGCTTTACGATATCTACATGTGGAAGTGAGACGCTTAGGAAATTACGAGCTTCTTCCAGGCTCAACCCTTTGTCCATGACCATGGTGATACCGGACTGACGTGGCTTTACGTGCCTGTCGGGCATCTGTGTTAAATTAAAATTCATTGGTTTCTGTTTGGAGGCCCGAAATTATGAAACATCGGCCATCTTATCAGGCACGACGGCGCTTATACTTCGCTATCAGGTCCACCAATGAGCGATGCTGCAAGGCTTCCGGATACACTTCCATGAAACGCTTGAGCAGATTTGGAGATGTTGTAATGGCCAACTCCAATAAGGTTAGGCCTTCTGTCTGCTCCGATAATGCAAAGCAGGCTGCCGCCTGATAGTACATAAAAAGAGTCTTGCCTCCGGTAAAACCTAATGCTCTTACGGATTGCTTATACGCCTCTTGATATTCGCCGGCATCGAACAAACATTTGATCAAAGCTTCCCATCCGGCTGCCGTCTTGGGCCGCAAACGAACAACCAATGCCAGGTGGTCGATGGCCTGTTGCCATTGCCGGAGACGGGCATGACAGGCTCCGGCTAGTTTATTATAGTCAGGATGACGAGGAAATCGTTTCAAGGCATTTTCTACCTGTTGAATAGCCTTTTCCCATTGGCCTTCTGCCTGATACGTGACGGCTATTTTGTAGTGCAATAGGCTATCATCTGGTCGCAGGTGAACCGCTTTGCGGTACTGACTTCGGGCCTGTGCAGGTTGTTTCAATCGCTCATAGCAATACCCCATGGCTTCGAAAATGACATCTTCCGGCTTGGTCAGTTCTGTAACTCTTTCCAATGCCTCAAGTGCTTCTCGAAAGCGTCTCAGTCGAATCAGTGCATCGCCCATGTTCCGGTAGGCATAGTCGAATTTTTCCTCGATCACAATGGCATATTGATAGGCGTCTATGGCCTTCTCATACAGTTTCAGTCCCTGATAGGCAGCCCCCAGATTGAACCAGGCCAATTCACAGTAGGGATGTTCATTGATGATCTCTGTGTGCAGCTGGATGCTTTCTTCGTTATGACCGGTAAAATCCGTCCAAAAGCAAATTTTATAGAGGGCCTCTTCATTCGTGGGTTCCGTGCGCAATACATCCCGAATGCACTCGAATACATGCTCATATTCTTCGTAGTCATCGAACACATCGGCCATTTCAAATAACAGTTCCAACCGCTCTTCACCCTCGAACAAGGAGAGTGCTTCGTCGCGCAAGGCAAGTGCTTGCTTGGGTTTGCCAAGGGCCAAGCAGATCTCCAACTGTAAAATGTAAAGGTTAATGTCTCGCGTATCCAACACAGACGCCTCCTCCAAAACCTTATCCGCCTCTCTGAATTTTCGCAGCTGAATAAGCACATCCGCCAACTTGATCTTCAGCATGGCTGAGTAGGGATGACGATCGACAGCGAATCGGGCAGCTTCCAGGGCTTGAGGAAGCTCTTCTTTGTCCTGGAAATACAGGATGATCCGCTCAAAGGAATCTTCCTCCAAGTAACCCCCGCCCCCACCCCGACGAAGTTGTTCGTACAGCGCGATCAGCTCGTCGAGATTCTCTTTATCCTCTGAAAACTGCTCCCTCATATTCACATTTAAATTGCTGAATTTCAACCGATCGGCAGAAGAGAAATATCCCCAGCTGGGGAAAACACAGCCTCAATCGGACAAAATTCCCGGTTTTTGGTCAGATCCTTACCTGTTACAGGCTGAAATTTGGAGCGGATTCAATTTTTAGCTATACTTTTGCAACATGCGGACGCGCACGCTGATATATACCATCACCTTGTCACTGACCTTGTTCAGTGGCCTTTACGCCTATGCTACCTTGGGTGAAGGTCGTCGCAAAGCCGCGAAGAAAAAAGGTGTTGTGCGTTTATCCAATCGCACCGATAATGCCCCCGGCACATTCTCTCTCCGTTCAGGATACCTCTATCGTGGAAGTTCTGTATTGCGCGTTGAAGACAAAAGCACCATTCGCATCAATACTGTTGTCTCTTTGCAGAAAGGGAATAACGTGTATTCCATGCCCTTGAAAAAAGAAGTACTGCTTAACAAAGTCAAAGTAAGCATCGGCAATCAGTCACTTCGTCGCAACTAGGATTTTCTCACTGTTTTCCACCCTTACTTTCTTCGTACGTCATTACTCTGTACCCGCTTTCAGGCAAATCAAATATCGTTTGAGGAACTGGGTCAAAATCAATCCGGGTGGCCTGATAGATCAATTCATTTTTACCTACCACTGCATGGTACTCCAATGCCAGACCCGGTAAATTCCTATTGAGGTATTGAAATTCATGATTCACCGGTTGCAGCGCCCGGGTAAAATAAACCACATAAGAATTACCACTCCCCCAAGTTCCGATCGCTTCCTCACATGTATAACCCAGGATCTTTTTAATGACACCTGTGTATTGGTATCGTACACTGTCATAGGCACGATTGGACCCTTTCCATTCAGCTGGTGTCATATTGATCAGGTAACGCTGTTCGCCGTATTCTTTGATAACAGTGGCGATTCCCGTCTTGGCATCCACGATTGTAGATTGCCTGCCCAGCGAACTGACGAGATCAGAGCGGCTCATATTCCCCTTGAGATAAACGGTATTGATAGCCCCATCCATCAAATCGGCCGCCTTTGGCTCGGTGTTAGTGGTCCGTATGGCAACAGAGTATATGATCGTGGCTTCCGAAAGTCTACGGGAAGACTGATTCGTAATGGGTTGTGCCAGCGCCCCAGCCGTGAGTACAGAACAACAAATAACCGTAAAGAATTTGCGCATGTGAAGCCATTCAGAGATCAGATGCGGAAACCATTTGACAGGTTGCATGATCACTTGCCAAGTTTGTTTTTACGGTCGCTGAGCTGCTTTTGCTGATCCTGCATCTGCTCCAAACGTTCTTGCCATTTTGTTTTGGTCTTTGGCTTCTTCCGATTCTCTTCGATCTTGGCGAGGATCTTATCATGATCGATGATGTACTGCTGGATGATGAATTGCAAGCCGAGGGTAACCAAGTTGGAGACCGTGTAGTACCAAGTAAGACCAGCAGGTAATTGATTGAAAAAGAATAGCAGGAATACCGGGAAAATATAAGGCATGTACTTCAGCATGGGATTATCCTGTTCTGGAGTCATGCTCATACTATACCAAGCGATAAGAAAGCTGGTCAATGCAGCCAGTACGTTGAATAAACTCAGGTGTCCGCCCAGCAAGGGTATGGAAAACCCAAACTGAATGGGCGCATCGTAGGTCGACAGATCATGTGCCCATAGAAAAGAAGCCCCTCGCAGGGTTACTTCGGAGTTGAAGAAACTGAAAAGCGCAAAGAAGATAGGGATCTGTAGCAAGGCCGGAATACAACCTCCCAGTGGATTAACACCTGCCTCCCGAAAAAGCTTCATCTGCTCCATGCTCATGGCCTGACGGTCTTCCCCGAATTTCTCTTTTAGCTTGGCGATCTCGGGACGAAGTGCTTTCATTTTTGCACCGCTCAGATAACTGGAGTAGGTAAGCGGAGAGATCAACAGGCGGATGAACAGGGTCAACAGCAGGATCGCAATACCCAAGTTTGTTCCGGAAAGACCACGGAAGAATTCATAGATCGGTAAAATGATGTATTTATTCAGCGGGCGAACAAATGCATACACCCCCTGCCCAAGATTTACAATCTGCTCCAGTCCTAATCCGTATTGTTTCAGGATGTGATAATCGGAAGGACCATAAAAGAATTGTAGGTCCGCCACACCGGAACCGTTCAGTGGCAACAAGAGTTTAGAGCGGGATTCAACCACATATTTAGAGCTGCTATCCGACCAAACGATATCCCCCTTTTGAAATGCATTCGGCGCGATCACAGCCCCAAGGAAAAAACGCTGTCTGATACCCAGCCAATTCACCGACCCCTCAAAACTACGGTCGGCGCTCCGTCCAATCGTGTGATAATCAAATTCCCCTTTTTCGACATAGCCTACCTGTGTATTCTGCTTCTCAAACGGAAGATCCTGCTCCTGCTGATAGGCCGTATAGTTCCATTCGGTGCGAAGTGTTCTGTCGTCCACCAACGCTTCTGCCCCTTTGACCTGTATCGATTGACGGATCAGAAATCCGTCTTTTGGCAACTCGAATCGATGCTCCACGGAACGGATGCTGTCGGATCCGTTCAATCGGAATCGTACGAAACTAGAACCATCTGCCATCCGGCCCGAATCGATCAATGAATAAAGAAGTGTGGTAGAGGAGCTGGTACGACCGGTTCCGGTCTTGATGGGATATCCTAATGATGTCCCTTTACCCGCTAAGACTACGGGGCTACTATCTAACCCACTGTATTTTTTTAATTCCACTTGTTCGATCTGTCCGCCACGGCTCGAGAGAACTACACTGACAGCTGAATTTTCCAACCGAACCCTAACCTCGTTACTATCCGTAGCCGGGGTAAAGGTGCCGGCGGCCATTACCCGCTCCAAAGAGTCTGAACGAAGCGAGTCAATTGCAGCCTTTTTGGGATCGATAGCAGGCGCGGTTGCAGCAGCGATCGAATCACGTACAAACTGCTCCTTCGCCTGTTTTTGACGCACCTCTGACTGTTCATTATTGAGCAGATAGAAATAGCCAAAGAACAAGATGGCCAACAGCACAAAGCCGATCACGGTATTGCGGTCAAAATTCATGTGAATGTTTTATAGCGGGCGTCAAAGATAGGAAACGACTCAGGACTCCAATGCTGCCTTTATGGGGCTGGCAGAAGCGCTCAACTGTTGCTGGTGCAATGCTGCCTGAATGAAATGAACGAATATAGGATGTGGGTTTTCAACTGTGCTTTTTAATTCCGGATGGTATTGGACACCAATAAAAAATGGATGTCCTTTCAATTCGATCACCTCAACCAGTCCGGTATCCGGATTGACTCCGCTGGCCTGCATACCGGCACGTTCAAACGCCTCCAAGTAACGATTATTGAACTCCCAACGATGGCGGTGTCGCTCAGAGATCCGTTCAGCACCATAAATCTTCTCCGCCAAACTACCCGATTTCAGTACGCAAGGATAAGCACCCAGTCGCATGGTTCCCCCTTTTGCCTGAAGCTGCTTCTGATCCTCCATGAGATCGATCACCGGATCCGGCGTTTTCGCATCCATCTCCGTTGAATGCGCGTGGGGGTGGTGCAATACATGACGAGCAAACTCAATGGCCGCCATTTGCATGCCCAAACAAATTCCAAAAAATGGCAATCCGTTCTCTCGCGCATACCGAACCGCTTCGATCTTCCCTTCTACTCCACGATGGCCAAAACCGGGAGCCACCAACAACCCGTCCAACCCTTTCAATTGCTCACTCACATTGGAAGGTGTGATGTGTTCACTATGGAGGTTGACAACCTCTGCTTCTGTTTCCTGGATGGCACCGGCATGAACAAAGGCCTCCAAAATGGATTTATAGGCATCCTGCAATTCGATGTACTTCCCGATCAGTCCGATCGACACCTTGTGTTTTGGTCGCTTCAGTTTATGAAGAAAATCACTCCATTTACTGAGATCCGGCTCCTGATTAGATGTCAACTCCAATTTCTTCATCACGATAGTATCCAACCCCTCTCGCATCATCATCAAGGGCACTTCGTAGATCGTTTGCGCATCAGCTGATTCGATTACGGCCTCGAGACGAACATTACAGAAGAGCGCGATTTTGCGGCGCAATTCAGGTGACAAGGAGTGCTCCGTGCGACAAACGATCACATCCGGATGAACACCCTCCTGACTAAGCATGCGAACACTGTGCTGCGTTGGCTTCGTTTTCAATTCCTTAGCTGCGCGCAAATAAGGAATCAGCGTCAAATGCACCACCACCGTATCTGATTCAGGCAGTTCCCATTGCAATTGTCGAACCGATTCTACGAAAGGCAAACTTTCAATATCCCCTACGGTGCCACCGATCTCGGTGATCACCACATCATATTGTCCGCTCTCTCCCAACAATCGCATCCGGCGTTTGATCTCGTCGGTAATATGCGGAACAACCTGAACGGTTTTGCCCAGATAGGCACCCTGGCGCTCCTGATCAATGACCGTCTGATAGATCCGACCGGTCGTAACGTTATTCGCCTGAGATGTAAAGATGTTCAGAAACCGCTCATAGTGCCCCAGATCCAGATCGGTCTCCGCACCATCCTCGGTCACGTAACATTCCCCGTGCTCGTATGGATTCAATGTGCCGGGGTCGACATTGATATAGGGATCGAATTTCTGGATGGTGACACGTAATCCGCGTGCTTGAAGCAGTTTAGCCAGCGATGCGGCAACAATACCTTTACCCAATGAAGAGGTTACCCCCCCGGTCACGAAAATATACTTGGCCATGCGGCGAATCTTTTGAAAATGAAGCCCCGGCAAATGAATTTGCAGTAGGCGATCGACCGGCGGAATGAATGGGAAAATCCGAGAGGTCGTGTAAAGGTAATTGAAAAAAACGCCTATCCGAAATGGGAATTGAAGTTGTGGAAAATCCGTGACCAAAATCCAACCTCTAACGCATCAGATATTGCTGAACATAATCAAAAACCCCTTCCTCCAACGTGTAGAAGGGAAAAGGATAACCGGCCTTCCGTAGTTTTTCCATCGTTGCCTGCGTGTAGTACTGATAGGACTCCCGAAGGTCCGACGGCATGTCGATGTATTCAATCCGAACTGGCAATCCCATCGCCTGAAAAACCGAACCGATCAGGTCATTAAAAGAGCGGGCAACCCCTGTACCCAAGTTATAAATACCACTATTCGGTGTAGCCTCCATCAGCCATTGGATCACTCGGACCAGATCTTTGACATAAATAAAATCCCGCTGCTGTCCGCCATCCACATACTCGGGCCGATGCGATTTGAATAACCTGACAAATCCCTGCGACCGGATCTGATTGTATCCATGATAAACCATGCTGGCCATCCGCCCCTTATGCGCCTCCCGGAAACCGTAAACATTGAAAAATTTTAGCCCGAACCAGTGAGGAGGATGCTTCGCCTGCTCCTTTGCCCAGCAATCGAACTGATGCTTCGACAAACCATATGGATTCAATGGATGAAGGTTACTCGACTGATCATCGGCGTCGGAATAACCGTCTCGTCCGTCGCCGTACGTAGCGGCCGAAGAGGCATAGATCAATGGTATTTGATGTCGACAACAGTATTCCCAAATGGCCTGAGAATAGTGGAGATTTAATTTTTCGTGGACCGCATAATCGAATTCGGTGGTATCGGTTCTCGCACCCAGATGGATGACCCAATCAGGCGTCATGCCTTCCGCTTCCAACCGGTCTATCAAAACATCACGTGGAATCAATATGGCCTGGTTCAAGCCGGACCAGTTCGGGGTCTTGTCGGCAGCAGAAAAATCATCCGACAAAATCAACTGGTAGTTTGCATACCCCGACAATACATGCGCAAGATGCCCCGCAATAAAGCCGGCAGCACCTGTTATCAATATGGTTTTTCTTGTAGTGACCATAACCGGGTCAGAGGTCCGTTTCGGTTCGCATCAATTGGCCAATTGCCTTTTCATATTTATCCTTCCAATCCACCACGGTGCCCCATTGGTTGCCATCCAGATAAAAATCGCCGGTGGTGACCACACCCAGCTGACTACAGGGGAAATCAGCTACCGCCTGAAGGAAAGATTCTTGCTGTTCCATTGACACGGATACAACGACGCGGCTTTGCGATTCGCCAAAAAGAAAAGCATCCGTTCTGATCCCTTGTGGGAGTTGAATCGAAAAGCCCAAATCGTTGGGGAATGATGATTCACAAAGGGCTTGGAACAGCCCCCCCTCGCTGATATCATGCGCCGAGAGGATCTGCCTATCGCGGATCAACTGACCGATCAGGACCTGTAAACGTTGCTCTGTATCGAGATCGAAGATCGGTGCCGGAGAATGCATCACTTGATGAAAATGCGCGAGGTATTGGGAAGAATTCAGATCATCATGTACTGGCCCCAACACATAGATCAAGGTATCGGCTGATTTGAAATCAAGTGTCATCCGCTGATCGAGTGAATCCAATAAGCCAACCATACCGATGGTAGGTGTCGGGAATACAGGTCCATCGGGGTTCTGGTTATAGAAGCTCACATTGCCTCCCGTGACCGGTGTTTCAAAACGACGACAGGCCTCACCCATTCCTTTTACCGCTTCTACAAATTGATAATAGACCTCGGGATCGTAAGGATTTCCAAAGTTCAGACAGTTGGTCACCCCTAGCGGAGTGCCCCCACTACAAACGATATTTCGCGCAGCCTCTGCCACCGCGATCATGGCTCCTTTGAAAGGATCCGCATACACATATCGGCTATTGCAATCCGTAGTGATAGCCAGCGCTTTTTCAGTTGGCTTGACCATCACAATCGCCGCATCAGAAGGCGCATTGGTGCTGGTATTAGCAGCACCCACCATGCTGTCATATTGATGATATACCCATTGCTTAGATGCCAGCGTTGGGCGAGTGATCATAAATTCTGCCACGGCGCGTAAATCCTCCGGCACCGGAACCTGACGCGGATCGAATGCGCGAACTTTTTCCATGTAAGCGGGCTCTTTGTATGGCCGTTCGTATTGAGGAGCCCCACCTCCAAGTACGAGTTCGTTGGCAGGCAGCTGCGCCTCCAATTGATCGTTCATGTAAAATGACAACAAGCCATCAGCGGTCACCTCGCCGATCACCGAGCATGGAAGATCCCATTTTTCAAAAATGGCTGTGATCTCAGACTCCCTTCCTTTCTGTGCCACCAGCAGCATCCGTTCCTGGCTTTCACTCAATAACAATTCCCAGGTCTTCATATTGGCTTGTCGAGCCGGTACCTTATCCAATTCAATGCGCATGCCCACCCCACCTTTGGCGCTCATCTCCGCCGTTGAGCAAATGATACCGGCAGCACCCATATCTTGCATGCCCACCACTGCGCCGGTTCGAATCACTTCCAAACAAGCTTCCAGTAATTTTTTCTCCTGAAAAGGATCCCCCACTTGAACCGCCGGTAACTCCTGTACACTCTCTGCGGTGATATCCGCTGATGCAAAAGAGGCCCCACCGATGCCGTCTTTTCCGGTGGCACTCCCCACAAACATGACCGGATTGCCGATCCCCTCCGCTGTGGCCGAAACCGTCTTTCCGGCCTCCACGATGCCAACACTCATGGCATTCACCAGTGGATTGGTATGATAACAGGTATCAAAGTAGATCTCCCCACCTACGGTCGGCACACCGAAACAATTTCCATAATGACCGATGCCATGCACCACACCCGCCAGTAAGTGTTGCGTCTTAGGATCTTCCAGTTTTCCGAACCGTAATGAATTTAATGCGGCGATTGGCCGGGCCCCCATGGTGAAAATATCTCGGTGGATGCCCCCAACGCCGGTTGCTGCCCCCTGAAAAGGCTCTATGGCAGAAGGGTGATTATGTGACTCTATCTTGAACACAACACCCAGTCCATCTCCGATATCCATCAATCCGGCATTCTCCTCGCCTGCTTTCACAAGCATCCTACCCCCTTCACGGGGCAGTGTTTTTAACCACTTGATCGAATTTTTATAACTACAGTGCTCACTCCACATGCCCGAAAAAGCACAGAGCTCATTGAAATTGGGCGTTCTGCCCAATTTGGAGCAGATGAGATCGAATTCCTCCGGCGTGAGTCTGAGCTGCTCAGCGGTCTTAACAGTAACTTCCATAAAAGGGGTTGATTGCGCTCACAAAATTAACGACTGGAAAGAAGGATGACGAGGAACTTCTCAACGCATTACTGACAAATCGATACAATGGCTATTTTCGGCTCAAATCATCTCTTGGCACCTTTGCTTTTTATCGGATATCTGATCGCGCTGAGCTGGATGCTTACGCGTATGCGTTTCTTTTCTGCATCCGGACTCACCCGGCAGCAATTGATTCTGATTTTTTTACTGAAATCGGCCGCAGGCATTTTCTACGGGTGGCTGGGCATTTATTATGCCAAGACCGCCAACATGACCGACACCTGGTACTTTCATGCCAGCTCGCTGCAAGAAGAACAACTGCTTTTCAGCGACCCAATACGGTTTTTCAGTGAACTGTATCTCGATCCCTATGGTGACGGCAAATGGAAACTGCTGGGGACGGAAAATTCCTTCTGGAATGATCTGAAGGCCAACGCCCTCATCAAAGGACTTGCCCTTTTGAATCTGATCACTGGCGGGCATTATCTGGTTAATGTCCTTTTCTACAACTTCATCGGCATGTTCGGGGTAATAGGCTTCTATAAAGTACTAGCCGATCGGTACCAAAATCAACGAACTGCTGTCGCTATAACCTGCATACTCATCCCATCAGTGCTATTCTGGACCAGTGGCATCCATAAAGAAGGCCTGCTTTTCACCGCATTGGGCGGTGTGGTTTACACAACCTATTTCGCCTTTCAACAAAAACATTGGGGCCTAAAAAAAATATTGATCCTAGTCGTATCCTTACTCACGATTCTGATTTTCAGAAATCACCTGCTTTTTGCCCTGCTGCCCGCACTACTGCTCTGGTTCCTATTGGAACGATTCCCAAGAAATAAAACAAACCTGAGCCTAGGACTCTACACCGCCTTTCTACTACTCTTCTTCCTGAGCCCGCTGATCCACCCCAAAGCCAACCTCCCCCAAGCAGTAGTCACCAAGCAAAACGAATTCCTGCAACTCAAAGGCAACAGCTCACTCGAAGTCGACAGCCTCCAACCCACACCCGTCGGTTTTCTTAAAAATTTACCCCAAGCCGTCGACATGGCCCTAACCCGGCCACACCCGGGCAATGTGCGACACCTTCTCTCCTTAGCTGCCTTCCTGGAAGTACTCCTTTGGGCCGGACTACTCCTTCTGCGGCTCCGATTTCCAGACCGCACAACCAAATGGCCAACCACCTCGATCGACTATTTCTCTATTACACTTTCTATTTCAGTAATACTTATTATAGGATTCAGCATCAATAATTTAGGTGCGATTGCAAGGTATAGAAGTGTCATTCTGATCCTCCTCCTCATTCCGCTTACAGCCGGAATCGACTGGAAAAAGCTGATCAATTCAGCCTCATTCAAATAAATATTTATTTAATATGTATTTTTTGAGAGGTTATTTGTCATTTTTTAGCCTCCCCGCCCTTATTTATTCATTTTTATCTTCAAATAATCCACATTTTTAGTTTTTTAGAGGCTTGTTCGGTTAATTTTTGTTGATTTGCCAAAATTTAACCCATGTCATTACGTTTCAATGCGATCAAATCGCTTTCGGAGAAAAAAGAGGTTCGGGTAGAAGGAGCTTCCAAGATCACAGCAATCTTCGGAACGAATGTGTTTACGCTAAAGACGGCTCGTGAGTTCCTGAGCGATGAGGCCTATAAAAGTCTGGTATCCTCGACCAAAGCCAGCCAGAAGATCGACCGTTCGATGGCGAATCAGATCGCAAATGGTGTTCGGGCTTGGGCAGAGACCAAGGGGGTCACACACTATACGCACTGGTTTCAGCCATTGACCGGTACAACGGCTGAGAAGCATGACTCTTTTTTCACCCTGAAAGGTGATGGAACACCCATTGAGCAATTTGACGGGGATGCCTTGATTCAGCAGGAGCCGGATGCGTCCTCTTTCCCCAGCGGCGGACTCCGGGCTACGTTCGAGGCAAGAGGTTATACTGCTTGGGATCCATCCTCCCCTGCTTTCATCATGGAGATCGGATCCGGTAAAACGCTATGCATCCCGACCATATTTGTTTCCTACACAGGTGAATCACTGGACTACAAAGCGCCTCTTTTGAAGTCGGTCGAAGCCATCAATAAAGCCGCCATTGACGTCTGCCATTATTTTGATAAGAATGTTTCTAAGGTGACGCCCACCTTAGGTTGGGAGCAGGAATATTTTCTGATTGACGAGAGCATGTTCAATGCCCGTCCCGACCTGGTGATGACCGGCCGTACCGTATTCGGACAAAGTTCAGCGAAGAACCAGCAGCTGGAGGATCACTATTTTGGATCCATTCCCGAGCGTTTCTATGCTTACATGCGCGACTTTGAGGCCGAGTCCTACAAATTAGGTATCCCACTTCGCACCCGCCACAATGAAGTAGCACCCGCCCAGTTCGAGTGTGCCCCCATATTTGAGGAAGTGAGTGTGGCGGTCGATCACAACTCCCTATTAATGGACGTGATGGACCGTGTTGCTCGCCGCCATCAACTGCGCGTACTGGTGCATGAAAAACCTTTTGCCGGCATCAATGGCAGTGGCAAACACAATAACTGGAGCATGGCTACTGATACTGGTGTGAATCTGCTGGCTCCGGGTAAGACGCCGAAGACCAACCTCATGTTCCTGGCATTCTTCGTAAATACCATTAAAGCGGTCCACGACTATGCCGATATACTTCGGGCCTCCATTGCCTCTGCCCCGAACGATCACCGTCTCGGTGCCAATGAAGCACCCCCAGCGATCATTTCAGTATTCATCGGTCAATACCTGAGTAAAGTCCTCAATGATGTTAAAGAGCGTGTCTCGGAGAAAATGGATGAAGCAGACGAAAGTCTACTCAAGATCGACATACACCGCAGCATTCCGGAACTATTGATGGATAACACGGACCGCAACCGTACTTCACCGTTTGCCTTTACTGGAAACAAGTTCGAGTTCCGTGCGGTGGGTTCTTCGGCCAACTGCGCCAATCCCATGACCGTACTCAATACGATCATGGCCGACACCTTGAAGAAGTTCAAGAAAGAAGTAGATGCCCACATCGAAAAAGGAGAAAAGAAGGAGATCGCCCTGATGCATGTGATCCGTCAATACATCGTCGACAGTGAGCGCATCTTATTCGAAGGCGATGGATATAGCGAGGCTTGGGAAAAGGAAGCTGAAAAAAGAGGCTTGGAGAACATCAAAACGACGCCTCGTGCCCTTGACGCCATGGTCACGGAAAAAGCCAAGAAGTTGTTCCAAGATCATCGCATCTATACCCATGAGGAACTGGAGGCACGACATGAGATCGAACTCGAGAAGTATATCAAGAAAGTTCAGATCGAAAGTCGGATGATCGGGGAACTGGCCCACAGCCACATCATCCCGGCGGCACTTCGATATCAGAGTCGGTTGACGGAAAATATCCGCGGATTGAAAGAGGCCGGACTGAATGATGCAGCCTTCGCAACGCAACGCAGCATGCTGATCAAGCTCACGGAACATGTGAACCAAGTGAATACATTGGTAGATGAAATGCTACAGGCCCGCAAAGCTTGCAACCAACTCTCCGATACACGCAAGAAGGCCATTGCCTATCAAGAGACGGTGAAGGACCCCTACTTCGATACCATTCGCTACCATGTCGATAAACTCGAATTGATCGTGGATGACCGGGAATGGGATCTGCCAAAGTATCGCGAGATGCTATTCCTTCGGTAAGTGCCTTAACCACATTAAAAAGCCCCCGGGATTCCGGGGGCTTTTTTTATGATCGTGCGATTAATCAGGCTGTCTTTTTAGCGTCTTCAAGGAATTTAGCCAGTCCGATATCGGTCAACGGATGCTTAAGCAAGCCGAGGATTGAATCAAGTGGACAGGTACAAACATCAGCACCTGCCTCAGCACATTTGACGATGTGCAGTGCGTTACGGATCGAGGCTGCCAAAATCTGTGTTTTAAAGCCTTGAAGGGAATAAATATTGGCGATCTGTGCGATCAGGTCGATGCCGTCCCAATTGGTATCATCCACCCGGCCGATAAAAGGCGATAGATAGGTAGCACCTGCTTTAGCAGCCAAAATGGCCTGACCAGCTGAAAAAACAAGAGTGCAATTGGTTTTGATACCGTTATCGGAAAACCATTTGATCGCTTTAATGCCATCTTTGATCATCGGCACCTTCACCACAATATTCGGATGAATGGCTGCCAGTTTTTTCCCTTCCTCGATGATGGCGGAATATTCTGTGCTGATCACTTCGGCACTGATATCACCATCCACTAATTCACAGATGGTTTTATAGTGGTTCATGATGGCAGCCTCTCCTTTAATGCCCTCTTTGGCCATAAGAGAAGGATTGGTAGTTACACCATCGAGAATACCCAGTTCATTAGCCTCACGGATCTGTGCGAGGTTAGCAGTGTCGATAAAAAATTTCATATGATGATTTGGAAGAGATGAAAAAAAGTGGCAGGCTGATTACATCGCGCCGCTCAACCACCTACTCTTGCTGCCTTCCGGCCCTGGGAGGGTTCAGCAGGAGCTGGCCGTGTAAGACCTGCCGGCGCGAAGATAGGACATCCATTTCAGCGCATGAAATTAGAACGGAGTTCGGTAGCTCCGATCAGCTCATCCGCCCGTGCTCCGAACGGACGGAAATACAATAGCAACAGATACTGATTTTCCGTCCCCCAGAAATCCCCTTCGGTTGCTGAAGCGCTCAGCACTGAATTATTTTTGTTGGGTTCCGGCAGGGTTACGTAACGGTAGTTATAAAAACCTTGCTTTAAGTACAATTTGCCTTCATACACGCCAAGGGAATCATTAAAACGCATTTCATTTTCAGCGGCTGCACTATACCCGCTCAGCTCGCCCTGAATGAATACCCGCTGCCCAATCAACGGACGTTTACCGGGTGGCACGAATGTAAAATGGACCCAGGCATATTCACTTTGCCACCAGGGATTGGGATTGTCACGATTCTCCGTCGTATAAAGACCGTTGAGGTCGCGGTAAAAAAGATAGACCTGCCGTTGGCGGTCTTCGTCAGGCGTTACATAAATATCGATTCGACGGCTTGTATCACTATCCACGATCCGACTCACCCGCTCACTACGCAAACGAAAGCTCCGAAGATCGACCCATCGCCATTCTTTTCCCGCAGGGAATCGGGTGGTTTCCTCTTCTGCATATTCATAATAGTTAGATCGAAAAATGGTGGGACGATCCAAGGTTCGAGCCGTCTGCCAGGTATAATTCTGTAGAATCGTGAGTTTAAGGTCTTGCGGAGAGAACGTCTGCAGATTGGCCCCCTGTGTGTTGACCGTTGCCAAAATACGTTGATGTGACTGAAAAAACTCGCCCCGAAATGCCTGCAACACGGCGCCGCCCACAGCCACTTTTTTATTCACCACCAATACCCGACGAGTGAATACAACGCGGTTGGTGTCATCATTCAGATACACCCGAAGCAAATAGTTTCCTCCCCGTGTTGGGCCGGCGTTTCGCTCCGGGAAAACAGCCTGATAATGTGTATAGCGAGTCTGTACCAAACTGGAGATACGATAGTTACTGATCCGATTCGAGATAAAACCCCGCCAGTAATCGAATGGTGGCAGATTGGCAGGACGCCAATCGGCATTGCAGAGCTGCATGGAATAATAGTAGAACTTGACATCCCCGTCCAGGTCATCAAAATGCAATTCGAGTTGCTCCCCGGACTGCATAAAAAGTATCGGGTAAGAGACAGGATCGCCAACCCGAAAAAGTTTCACGGTTCGAATTTTACTCGACAGTATTGTATCAACCCGTTGTGCCAGGGAGGGTACTACGCCAGTTAAGCCGAGTAAGATCAATGCAAACAGCCGGTGCCTCATGCAAAGCAAATTAGCCAATATATCCGCCGCAGTCGATTAATTTTGAACAAATCGATGACTTGTCAGACACCGTAAGACTGATCCCCTTCATGGCTCGGCGTATTGCCCGGAATCCGCAAAAAAGTTTTGCGCGACTCATCATGCGGATTTCGATCAGTGCCACGGCAATCAGTGTTGCCGTAATGATCATCGCCATGAGTTTGGTAAATGGGTTTCAGGAAGCCGTACGGGAAAAAGTATTTGGCTTCTGGGGGCATATACGTATACAGGAACGTCAGCCACCTAAATCCATGATCGCTGAAGAACTGCCGATACAACGCAATACATTCCTGATAGACTCCATCCGAAAACAACCTAACGTACGGGCCGTACATGGCTTTGCCACCCGGTATGGCATCATGAAAACATCGGAGGATATGGAAGGCCTGCTCGTAAAAGGAGTAGACAGTGATTTTTTCTCAGACCAATTGACTCCCTTTCTAAAAAAAGGGAACGCCCCCACCCTGCCTGATAGTGGTTACAGCCGAGGAATTTTACTCTCGCAATACACCGCCGATCGACTTCAAAGACAGGTGAACGACAGTGTACTTCTATATTTTCTACAGGCGGATCAGCCACCCCGGCCCAGAAAAGTTATGATCAGCGGCATCTATAAAACCGGTATCGAGCCATATGATCGACTATATGCAATCGCCGATATTCGATTGATTCAACAGATAAATGGTTGGCCGCCCGAACAGATCGGCGGATACGAGTTGCTGGTCAACGATCCTGATCAGGTTGAACAGACAGCCGATCGGATCTATCGCTTGGAGGCCTTTCCACAGACCTGGGATCCGGTACCGATCACTCGACTCATCCCGAATATTTTCGATTGGCTGTCACTGATGGACAACACCCGGGTATTACTGATCGTACTCATGATCGCTGTGGCCTTGATCAACCTGATTACCTGTCTGCTGATCCTGATCCTGGAACGAGTACGGATGATCGGAACCATGAAAGCATTGGGCGCCAGCGATTGGAATATTCAGCAACTTTTTCTGCACCAGATCGGTTGGATGTTGGCCATCGGCCTCACAATCGGTGCTGCGCTGGGATTGGGACTTCTCTATCTGCAGACCGCAACAGGCTTTATCAAATTACCCGAAGAAGCTTACTACATCGACAAAGCGGCCGTCAAGATCGTTTGGTCGGAAGTGTTTGCGATCCTGGGAGGAACCGCAGTGATCTCTTTACTGGTTGCCTGGATACCCTCCTGGCTGGTTCGCCGTATTCAACCCGTACAGGCCATCCGTTTTCGCTAATTGATCACTTGGATAATTGAGCCAGGATGATACCGGTGGCAACCGCTACATTCAACGATTCGGCTCCACCAGTTCTGGGGATCGTGATCGGATGAGTAGAAAGGCCGATCAATTCATTGGACAAACCTTTTGATTCATTTCCCATCATCAGAATGCCAGGTCCGGATATGGTTTTATAATCTGCTCCATCCAATACAGCAGCCCATTTGGTAACATTCGTCTGTTTCTCCAACCAAACAGACAGATTGGTATACACCACTGGCACTCGAAGCAAACTGCCCATGGTAGCTTGAACAACTTTCGGATTGTATTGGTCGACGCAATCCGGACTGCAAATGATTTGTTTGATCCCAAACCAATCGGCTGTGCGGATCAGTGTGCCCATGTTCCCCGGGTCCTGTATCGTTGATAATACCACATGTATACCACTGACGGCGTCTACCGGCTGATGAGAAAATTGCCTGACCACTGCCAGTACATTTTGTGGAGACTGCAATTGAGACAATCGATTCATCATGACATCATCCACTTCCTGAACGGGGATCTTGCCAAGTTTTGATGCATGATCATCGAGCCAATCCTTCTTTGCATAGATGGACTGAATATGATCAGGTGCCACCTCCAAAAGGTCATCCAGCCATTTTGTTCCCTCGACCAGGAAAAGTCCATGGGCCTCGCGCGCTTCCCTATGGGCTAGATTTTGAATATCTTTGATTAAAGCCTTGCTAATCATGGCATTTTTTTCATGAAAATTTTCGGGCCTGATACGTGGAGACATTCGATCTGGATCTCCTTGCTGGCAGTTTGCCTCGGCACCGGTTGCGGCGTCATCCCGAAACAGTATCCCCCAGACACGCCCTTTGTTTTCCAGACAAATATCCAGGTTCAGGGCAATTTTACCAATACAGAGAAAAATCGTCTTGCATCAAGGCTAAAAGGACAGTTAGATGATAGCCTTCGGGCCCGTCCTGTTTCCAAAATGCTTTACAGCGAACTCCGGAATCCGCCACGGTATGAAGCGGGTGCTGCCAAACGATCTGTCACCTACATGCGAAATCTGTTGGTAGCAGAGGGCTATCACCATGATTCCATCCGGGTAGATACAACAGTGAAACGAGTGGGTGATCACCAGTTGCGAACGACCGTCCAATTTCAAGTATGGCCCGGTAAACCGGTTTTGTTGGATACGATCCGATATAGCTTCTCCGACAGTAATCTTCAGCAATTAGTACAAGATCATTCCGATGAGTCGTTTCTTAAGTCTGGTGATCCGTTTTCCAAATCCGTCATCAGCTTGGAGTTGAGTCGACTCGTGAGCCTTTTTCGCAACCATGGTTATCTGCGTTTTGGAAGGGAGGACCTGCTCGCGATCTGGGATACCCTCGACCGCAGTGTGCTCACCCCTACGTTGGATCCTTTTGAGGAACTTTTTCAGATCGAGCGTCTTAAAAAAAGAAAAGAAAATCCGAAAGCAAACCTGGAATGGGTACTGCGTGATGGCATTGATCCCGGTAAACTCACCGCGTACAAAGTGGGTACCATAACGGTGCTGCCAGACCTTGAGGGTGATGAAAAGATACAAGGAGGCGACACCACTTTTACTGACAATCTGACCGTCATCAGCAAGCGGGATCTTTTCAAACCCCAAATCCTGGAACCGAATATCTATTTGCATCCGGGCGATCTATATGACCAACGAAATTTCATTAAAACCTTGAACCGACTGAATGCGCTGGGCACCTGGCGGTTGGTCAACATCGATCAGTTGCCGCGGTCGGGAAAAGACACGACTGACTTTTTGATCCGGATGATCCCCGGAAAGAAAGGTGCATTTCAAGCAAACATCGAGGGTAGCAATAACCAAAGTATCTTATCAGGAAACCTGTTTGGTCTGGCTGTTAACGTCGGCTTTCAAAATCGAAACCTTGCAAAAAGAGCCATCCAGTCATCCACCAATCTGCGCTATGGTGTAGAGGCTGGAAGAGACACCCTCACGGATGTGCGCTTCATACAGACCCAACAGATCTCGATCAGTCATAACCTATATTTCCCAAGAGCCGTCCCCGCCTTACGTTGGTTATCGGATAGCATTCGCGACAACTTCCGCTCGATCTTATCGATCAGCGCTTCCAATACGGAGCGTCGCTTTCTGGTGAATGTGACCAACTTGAATGCCGCCTGGGGCTATGATTTCAGGATACGCAATACGCTCTTCACTTTTCGTCTTCCTAATATTGAATTATCCTTTATCAAAAAGCGGGAAAAACTGGAAGAGCTGATCGACAGTAACGCATTACTGAGAAATATTTTTGCCGACGGATTGATCGTTTCCGGAATGGCAGGTGCGAGCTGGAGCAAACAAACAAAGAACCGGACCACGAATTTGCGTGTCAATCTCGAGGAGTCCGGACTGCTCACCGGCATGATCAGGAATAAATTCCTGGATTCAAATCTGTTTCGGTTTGTGAAGCTCGATGTAGACCTTGCGCACAAGATCCAATTCAAAAAATCTTCTTTGGCACTGCACCTGTTTGCCGGTGCTGGATTTGAACTCAACTCTACCCGTAATCCACTAAAGCGAAGCAACCTCCCCTTGTTCCGCCAATATTTTGCGGGAGGCCCTAACAGTATGCGAGCCTGGTCGCTTCGAAAACTAGGGCCCGGTTCTGCCATACAGGATTTCGGGAATCGCGGACTGCCCGAGCGATATGGAGACATGCAACTGGAAGCGAATATCGAATACCGTTTCCCCTTCTTTCGCTTTGCGGGATTCGATGTACAAGGCGCCCTGTTCACAGATATCGGAAATGTTTGGTACCTGAAACAGACTTTGGGCAGAGATCCGAATGAGGTATTTTCTTTTTCACGGATCGGGAAAGATCTCGCCGTTGGTGTTGGTACCGGTCTGCGGATCGATTTTTCCTTCTTTGTGGTACGACTTGACTATTCTTACAAAGCAAAAGATCCCAGCCCTACGCCGGCCAATGCTGCCGTTCAAAATAAATGGTTCGGATATAAGCGCTGGTCGGATGGTGACCAATTCCAATTGGGTATCAGTTATCCCTTTATCCTTTGATCGAGCGTTCAAAAGCATCGATCTCCCAGGCAGTGGTTAGTTTTTGATCACCGATACGCGTTCGGATCAATCCGCTCAGGTAGGCACCACATCCCAATGATTGCCCGATATCATTAACCAGGCTTCGGATATAGGTTCCGGTTGAACATACAACCCGAAGTGTAAGACGGTGCTCATCCTGTAGAATGCATTCCAGCGAGTAAATGGTAACGGGTCTTGGTTCCAGTTTAACTTCTTTTCCAGCGCGAGCTAATTCATAGACTCGTTTTCCACCCACCTTGATAGCGGAATGGGCCGGTGGGATTTGAAGAATCGGCCCTCTATAACGCTCTAAAACCTGCTCGATATCTTCTGAGGTGATTGCATCGCAGGGCTTGAACTGCTCCGGTTCCGATTCAAGGTCATAGGTAGGTGTAACCGCACCAAGTGTCATTTCGGCCACATATTCTTTCTCCTGTCCCATGAATTCATTGATGCGCTTAGTGAATTTACCGGTACAGAGAATCATCAACCCAGTGGCCAGCGGATCGAGTGTGCCGGCATGGCCGATCTTTCGGATGCGAATGAGACCACGAACCTTTCGGACCAGATCGAAGGATGTCCAACCATAAGGCTTATTGAACAACATCACTTGTCCGGCCTCATAATCCACTTTTGATTGAATAGTAGGATCAGTAGGCACGGGCGAAAAGTACTCGTTGAATGGAAGGTTTACCAGACAGTATACATACTCCCTCCTCCTGGGCGTTATCTAACGGGATGCAACGGATAGTGGCTTTGGTCTTTTCTTTGATCGCTTCTTCCGTTTCGGATGTACCATCCCAATGCGCAGAAATGAAGCCTCCCTTTTCATCGAGTAGCTGTTCGAATTCGGCCCAACTGTCGGCTCGCGTAATATGTGTTTGCTGAAATCTCTTCGCTCTATCAAAGAGATTCTGCTGGATCTCTGATAAGAGGCTTTGGATATGGCCGACGATTCCATCAAGTGATACGGTGGATTTAGTTTGCTCATCCCGACGAGCCACCTCCACAACATTGTTTTCCAGGTCTCTTGCTCCGATGGCCAATCGAACCGGCACGCCTTTCATTTCGTATTCCGCAAATTTCCAACCCGGGCGGGCCTGGTCACTGTTGTCGTATTTGACTCGGATGCCTGCCGCTTTCATTTCATTCATCAGCAAGGCCACCCGCTCATTGATCTGGGCTTTTTGTTCATCGCCTTTATAGATGGGGACGATCACTACCTGGTTAGGCGCGATACGAGGTGGTAACACCAATCCTTGATCGTCACTATGTGCCATGACGAGTGCCCCAATCAGACGGGTACTGACGCCCCAGCTAGTCGCCCATACATAATCAAGCTTATTTTCTTTGTCGGAAAATTTAACGTCAAATGCCTTGGCAAAATTTTGTCCAAGAAAATGGGATGTACCTGCCTGCAGAGCTTTACCATCCTGCATCAATGCCTCGATACAATACGTATCCTCTGCTCCTGCGAAACGCTCATTGGCTGATTTGACACCCTTGATCACGGGAACTGCCATCCAGTTTTCTACAAAAGCAGCATAAACGTCCAACATCTTTACGGTCTCCTCGATCGCTTCCGCGCGGGTCGCATGTGCCGTGTGCCCTTCCTGCCATAAAAACTCAGCGGTGCGAAGAAAAAGTCGAGTGCGCATTTCCCAGCGCACGACATTGGCCCATTGGTTAACCAGAATCGGTAGATCCCGATAGGACTGTATCCAACCTTTATAAGTATTCCAGATGATAGCCTCACTGGTTGGACGGACAACTAATTCTTCTTCTAGCTTCGCCTCTGGATCTACCATCAATTTTCCTTTTCGATCCGGATCCGCTTTGAGTCTGTAATGAGTGACGATGGCACATTCCTTGGCAAAACCCTCTGCGTTTTTTTCTTCTGCCTCGAACAAGCTCTTTGGAACGAACAAGGGGAAGTATGCATTTACGTGTCCGGTATCCTTGAACATCTTATCGAGCGCATCGCGCATGTTCTCCCAAAGCGCGTAGCCATATGGCTTGATGACCATACAACCTCTGACAGCTGAATAATCGGCCAGTTCGCCCCGAAGAACCAGGTCGTTATACCATTGTGAATAATCGGTAGCGCGAGGAGTGATAGCTTTGCTCATGAAATTTATTTTACTGCGGATGCCAATTGTGGATTTTTTAACAGCGAACCCGGCTGCTTCGGTCAGAAAGATCGAATCTTTGTTAGGTAAACCCGATCAAGGCGGGTCAAAAATAAACAAGTTCACCACGTCAAAAATGAATCGTATGAAAAACATCTTCTTACTGATGCTAATGGGTGGTTTTACGCTGACCGGATGCCGGACTGCCTTCCCCGAAGCCCAAACCCCTGATGACGTGTATTATTCGCCTGAGATCAACCGCGGTGATGAGGAACGAACCGAAACCGATGAGGACCGCTATCTGCGGATGAAAGTCCGCAACCGCCGAAACTGGAACGACCTGAATGACTGGTACACCTACGAGCGGTGGAGTTATGGCTTGAACTATGCATACGGAACACCCTTCCATCCCTACTACAACTGGAATGTTGTTCACAACCCTTACTGGTCAACCGTCACCAATACCCGCACGCCGAATCGGCCGCGTATTTCTAACCTCAACACGTATCAACCTCCCTCGAATCCTTCTACCCTTCAGAACAACCCGGTTAATCCTAAATTGAATCCGCCCCGCACAATGGGATCCGGCTCCTCTTCGAATAATACATGGTCCGTGGGTGGCGGATTACGAGAAGTGTTTGGTAACGGAAATGGTAACCGTAGTTCAGGTGGAGACTCGCCTGCTTCCCGACCATCCAGCAACAACTCTTCTCCAGCGCCCTCCGCCCCGGTGCGAAAATTCTAATCTGTCTGCATGAAACGAATCGCCCTAAATACCAAATCGGCTCGTGTCGCAATATTGGCCTGTTTGCTCTCCACTTCAACAATATTTGCGCAGGATCCGACGGATGCCTTGAGATGGAGTTGGACACAGTCTGCCGGAACCGCCCGTCAACAGGCCATCGGTGGTGCCATGGCCTCCCTTGGAGGCGATCTATCAGCAACGTTTGTGAATCCGGCGGGCTTGGCATTTTTCCGGACAGGCGACCTGGTTCTCTCACCGGCCTTTCAACAGATCCGTCAACAAGCCGATTACCTGAACCGAAAGGAATCGGCCCAAAGACAGCAATTGAGTTTCGGTACCAGCGGCCTGATCTTAACATCCTATGAGACAAACCGAAAAGGAAAAAAACAAGCATCTGTACTCTCATTGGCTGTGAACCGGTCTGCACATTTTCGCAACGACATTCTTTACCGCGGACAAAACAATCAATCCAGTTATTCCAATAAATTCCTGGAGGAGATTCAAGGCACCCGAGATGCGAACGTGGTGGCCAGTCAATTCCCAAATAGTGCCAGCCTGGCATTCAATACCTATTGGATCGATACGATCGCGGGCGGCACCAATGGCAATTTTCAATTCAAGAGCCGCGCGCCCATTGCGACCGGCTTGTTGCAGGAAAACTGGATCCGTCAATCGGGCGGCATTACTGAACTAGCGATCGGATACGGAGGAACTACAAACGATAAACTATACTACGGCGCCACTTTCGGCATTCCTTTTTTGCAATACAACCGGGTTGGACAATTCACTGAAGCCGATGCAACAACCGCCTTGAATAATTTTGATTATGCCCGCGTGGAGGATTATCTGGAGACAAAAGGAATGGGTGTGAATCTGAAACTGGGTATGATCTATCGGCCGAACCACTATTGGCGGTTGGGGCTTGCGTTCCATACCCCTACTTGGTTTCAATTGAAAGACAGTTACCGAACCGTTATTACCACCGATACGGAAAACTACAAAGGCGAACAAACACAGAGCTCAGCGCTGTTCAACAACGGCGCGCCGGGATCCTTTCAGTACTTATTAGCTACCCCATATCGCGCCCTTGTGAGTGCCTCTTATGTTTTACGTTCCACAAAAGACATTCGAAAACAACGAGGTTTTTTAACTGCTGATCTCGAATACGTGAATCACCGGGCGGTTCAATACAACACAGATTCCGAGGTAGATAATAGTGCTGAAACCAAATCGTATTTAAAATCGCTGAACCGTGCCATCGACGGGGCCTATAAAGGTGTTTTTAATCTGCGCATGGGTGGAGAGATCAAGGTAAATACCTGGATGGTCCGCGGTGGAGCCGCTTTCTTGGGCAATCCCTATGAAAATCTCGCTGGCGAAAAAGGATCCCGCATGCAATTGAGCGGCGGATTAGGTTACCGGGATCGAGGCATCTATGTCGATCTCACCTATGTGCACCTGACTGGAAAAGATGTTCATACTCCCTATCGTCTGGCAACTAGCAACTTCCCGATGGCGCGCATTCAGCAAGGAGGTGCGCAGGTGGTACTCACGTTCGGTATAAAGATAGAAAGCTGATCAGTCCTTATAAATAGCGACTTGTCTTTGAGGCACTGTATCACCTGAAAGTTTTCTAACAAAACCCCGATACATCCCTTCGGTACAGAATGGCATGATGGGCTCCCCGTTTTGGTCAACAGCGATCAATCCACCATCCCCTCCCATCTTGGGCAATTCAATATTGATCAACTCATGACCGGCCTGCGCCAGAGTCTGCTTGCCGAAACGCATCCGGTCAGCCAATGATTTTGCCATTACCATGCGAATGAAAAATTCGCCCCAGCCCGTGCAACTGACGGCGACAAGACTATCCGCATAGGTCCCCGAGCCGATCAAGGGGGCATCTCCGATCCGTCCGAATTTTTTATTGGTCATCCCCCCGGTGCTGGTGGCAGCTGCCAGGTCGCCGTATTGATCTAAGGCCACGGCACCGACCGTTCCATACTTCCAATCGTTTTTCATCGCGGTATTTTTAGCGGAGGGGACTTGCTTTTCTTTTGCCTCTTTTCTCTCTGCCTCCAGGGCGCGCTCCAATGCTCTTCGCCTACTCTCTGTATGGAAATAACTGTTGTCGACCCCTTCCAGGCCTCGTTGCTTGGCGAACTCTTCAGCCCCTCTTCCGCTCAACATCACATGCTCGCTATGCTCCATTACACTTCTGGCGGCGGTAATGGGATTACGGATCGTTTTCACTCCGGCCACAGCGCCCGCCATCAGGTTTTTCCCGTTCATGATCGCAGCATCCAACTCATGCTCCCCTGCATGGGTATAGACCGCACCTTTACCGGCATTGAATAATGAGTCATCCTCCAGAAAGCGCACGACAGCCTCGACCACATCGAGTGCGGTCCGACCAGAAGCCAGCATTTTTTCCCCTTGATCCAATGCTGCCTCCAGCGACCGCAAATAGGCTTTTTCCATCTCCGACTTCATATTAGCACGAGTAATGGTTCCAGCACCCCCATGGATCACCAGCGTGTAACGGGCCGAAGATTGTGCACGAATAGTTCCGGCAGTCGTAAGGACAAAAAACGGAATCAGGATTAGGATCAGGCGGGGGTATGATAAACAGACATGCATAGCTCAATGTTACATCAATCCTAACAAATCCGTACCCAACTGAATTGGCGGCAGGACGCACATGCTGTAATTTTACCCAAACCATCGTCTGAAAAAATTTCTGCGGATATCTAAATGGGTGATCGGAGTGCTGTTGCTCCTGCTGCTGTCCGTTTACCTGTTTCTGCTCACTCCTTTTGGGCAGAATTGGATGACACAGCGGATCGTTGGCTATTTAGCCGGACAATGGGACACTCGTATTGAGTTGAAAAACGCCCGCTTCTCTTTATTCGATCGGGTGAAACTAGAAGGACTGACTATATACGACTCCCGGTCAGACACCTTGTTACATGCCGGCTTAATTCAGGTGCATATTAGCAATTGGTTTTTTCTACGCGATCAGAATGATCTAGGTCCGATACGACTTGAAAATGCACTCCTTAAAATCCAGCGCACCGACTCCCTCTGGCAACACGAAAAATTCCTGAGCCAGTTCAAAGGCTCCGGCAACCAGCAATCAAAAGGTACTGGATCAGGATCCCGTTTTAATCTGCGGGAACTAGAGCTGATCAATATTCGTTTCATTCAAGACGACAAATGGGAGGGAAACCGAATTGACGCTTCGGTTGGAGAATTAACGTTACTGGCAGATCGACTCGATCCGGCTGATTCTGTTTTTTATATCCGTCAGTTGATCGTCAGTGAACCGCATGTTTCCATTGAAACATTTAACGGCAAACGTCCAAACGCTCCTGCGGCTCCCCAAAAAAACCTGTTTGAATGGATGCCAACTTGGGCGGGGCCTGCCATTACGGTGGATGAACTTCAACTGGAAAAGGGACGTTTTGAGTGGATGAAACAGACTGTTCCGAAAACGCCCTCCGTATTCAACACATCCCGTATGCGTTGGACAGATCTGCAGGTAAAAATCAATCACTTAAAAGCCAGCGAGGACAGCTTATCGATGCCCTTCGACCTGTCGGGCAACGAATCAAGTGGCCTTCAGATTAAGAATCTGTCGGGACAATTACTTGGTTATACTAAAGGATGGCAGCTGAAAAATTTTGGATTGAATACAGCTTATAGTTCACTGAAACAAGATCTGTATTGGGTGCACACTTCCGAAGGCAATGAAATACAATCAGAGATCAAAGAAGGGCGGATCAGTCCTGCTGACATAAAGACCCTCACGGGAAAAACACTTCCCATCACAGACGACTTGCTCCTCCAAGGAGGGCTGCGCATCGGGGCAGATCGTATGTCCGCGCGATCACTATGGGCCCAGTGGGGAAATGCACTACGGCTGAGTGGGGAGATTTCCGGGAACCGTTGGCGCAGTAAGAAAGACTGGAGCTGGACCTTCGATAAAGCCGAAATTTTTGTTGGTACTGATGCGATCACAAAATGGATCTCGCTGAACGAAACAGAGAAATCATACCTAAAAAAAATCGGATTTGCGCAAATACGAGGAAAAGGCCAGATCAGTGCTACTAAAGGAGATTGGGAAGGCAGTATCCGATCACAGTTCGGATCCTTGTATGGAAAAGCTGGTTTGCAATTCACTGCCAACCAACCGATCCGTTATCAGCTAAATCTACGTGGACAACTCGACGGACTTGCCGGAATCATTCCGGAAACTGGCATACGCTCCGCTAAAATCAATTTGTCTGTAGAAGGCGCTGGCAAAGAACGTGTCCAGGCCAGTGGTGAGATCTCGGAACTACAGACACGATCATACCGCTACGAACCGATTCGCTTTGCCTTACAGGCGTTGGATCCCGATTGGCAACTCCGGCTAGACACAAAAGATCCGAACCTGAATGGCGTTGTTCAACTCAGCGGTGATCCGTTCTCCAATAAACCGGTTTGGGACCTGGATGCAAGATTGGAATGGATGGACCTGACAAAACTCGGATGGAATCCGGATGGGCTAACCCTTAAGGGATCTCTCAGAGGTCAGTTCAGTGGCAACGGGTTGAATGATCTGAACGGCACATTGCAAGGACACGCGCTCGAGTTATCCCGAAATGAAGTTCCACTCAGTTTGCAAGACTTTGATCTGACCCTGCAGCAATACGGAAAAACAAAAAACATTTCACTTCGCTCCAATGAAATAGATGGCGATATAAACGGGCGGTTCAGCTGGACATCCTTACCGGCGCTGTTCATACAAGTAGGACATCAGCATTTTCCATCTTGGATCAAAGCCCCAAATACCGAATCACTGCGCGACAGCATCGACTTTTCAATACACACCTATAACATCGAATCCTACCTGGAACTGTTGCATCTCCCATTCAGTGGATTAAGCAATGCGCAGATAAATGGAAACATTCGGCCGGATGCGGGCATCACACAATTGAGGGCAAGCCTACCGAATCTTAAAATTGGTAAGTATCAATTTAAAGGAGCCGAGTGGGAAACAAATGGTGACCAGGACTCGATTCGCCTGACCGCAAAATTCCAACAGATCCAACTGAATGACAGCATCAGCATACCCGAGGCGAGCATAAACGTAACGGCACACCGAGACACGGCAGATATACGTTTACTCGCAGGACTTCCCGGCGCGGTTGACAAAGCAGATATTCGAAGCAGGTTGATCTCCTACCCTGATGGTTTGCGGCTGGATCTCTCCCCTTCTACTTTTTTAATCCAAGGAAAACTCTGGTCGATCGACGAGAACGGTCAATTGGTGATACGAAAAGGTGAGCCGGCCATTGGCAACCTCACCCTGCGTGAAGGAGACCAGCGCATTGAGGTCCGAACCGTTCCTTCGAAAACCAGTGAGGACAACGATATCGAAGTTTCCATTGAATCCCTCAACCTACATGACATCGCCCCCTACTTTCTTCCCGCCAATGAGCTCGAGGGGTTGCTGTCTGCGAAACTTCGACTGACCGATCCAGCAGGCACTCTTCGCATTGAGGCAGACTCAATACGGACCCGGTTGCTTCGGTTTGATGCCGATTCGATCGGTGAGTTGGGGGCTGCCTTAGCCTTCGATCCCGTATCGAACAAACTGAGTTTACTGGGGGGCACTTTAAACCCCGCTGAGAACCTGACATTCGATGCCAATATTTTCATTAACGGTCCGTTAGACAGTAACCGGGTCGTCTTAAAAGCCAACGCCTACCCGATCAAAATACTGGAGCGATTTCTTGGACATCTTTTCAGTGATATCCGCGGCAAGTTGACCGGTGAGGTGGAATTATCGGGAGACCTGAACAACCCAACACTATATGGTAAAGGTCGATTATCCGGTGCAGGGCTTCGGGTGGATTACACCAACTGCTTTTACTCGATACAAGACGCCGACATTGAAATCACCCCAACCTTGATCGACCTGGATGGATGGGTATTAAAAGATTCAGCCACCGGTAATCCCATCTATTTACGAGGTGGTATCGCACATGAGTCGTTCCGAAATATGTATTACGACTTATCGGCCACCACCCGCTCACCGCTCAACGGAATCGACCGTCCTGTTCTGCTACTAAATACCGATCGGAATCAGGAGGAGGTATACTATGGAAATGCAAGAGGCACATTGAATCTGCAATTACGCGGACCCCAAACGGACTTGTTCCTGAATATGCAAGCTCGTGCCTCTGATCGCGACAGTAGTTATTTAACGCTGCTATCGGAAGATGGCAGGGAGTCGGGTGATGCTGATTTTCTGATCGAACGTGAATATGGCAGAGAGATGTCGGGCAAGGAAAGCCGAGGGGTCGCAGATAATTTCACCGTCGACATTGAGATTACCGCCACGCCACTTGTGAATGCAAAAGTGGTACTGGATGAGTTGACCGGAGATGTGATCAGGGGCAGAGGAAGTGGAACCCTTAAGCTACGATCCGGCAGTAATGAACCGCTCTCCTTAAGAGGCCGATATAACATCGAAGAAGGGAACTACCTGTTCACGTTCCAGTCTTTTTTCAAAAAACCTTTTGAGATCAAAAAAGGCGGGCAACATTATGTAGAATGGAGCGGTGACCCCTACGACGCAAACATAAAATTGGAAGCTGTGTATCGGGCCGAGAAAGTAAGTTTCGCGCCATTGGCGAATTCCCTCAATATAAACAACAGCATGAGCAATGCCCGCGGGGATGTTTTTGTGAATGCTGAATTGAGCGGAAAATTATTTCAACCTCAGATCCAATTCACACTTGGATTTCCACCGAATAGCGTCGTAGATCGCAACCAAGAATTAGCGCTGTTGATCAATCAGCTACAAAAAAATCCCAACGAATTAAATCGGCAAGTCACCTACTTGATCGTGTTCAATAGTTTCGCCCCCAGTGAATTGGCCGGTGACCCGACTGGCACCGGTATCGGCGTATCGACGATCTCAGGCGTGCTTTTGAACGTACTCAGCGACCAGATCAACAAATTGTTGGGGAACTTGCTAAAAAGTGACAAGTACACCATCAACCTGAATACCTCCCTTTATAACCGCGATTGGATGGCCGCCGGGAACAACGCGCTGAACTTGGGAAGTAATATTAATTTTTCGATCGGACGATCGTTCTTTAATAACCGTTTTGTCATTTCAGGGGGGCTGGGATTCGATGCTCCATTGGGACAATCCACCACCAACGCCAACCTAACCCAGAGCATACAGTTGTTGCCCGACGTTACTATGGAGTGGTTGTTAAACCCCAGCGGTAGCCTTCGGGTCGGCTTCTTTTACCGAAAAAGCAACGACTTCCTGACCAACAATACCAACCCCATAACCGCCAGACGTACGGGTGGAAGCCTGTCCTATCAGAAGGATTATGACCACCTGGGGGATCTCTTTCGGGGACTTTTTCGGAAGAAAAAGAAAGAATAATCCGCCCACTGCAAGTGGAAAATTACATAAAGTACTGTTTTTCTGATTTTTATAGCTCGATTTGAAAGGGCGTAAAATAGATGTACCCCCTGACAGGCCTTGTGGAGAACTAACCTCACCTAAATGGCTATTATCCAAGCCCGAAACTTGATATTTGCTTATATTTAACTTGGAATTTTCCGTTTCTTTGCAACCGAAAATCAAAACTACTATGCTTAAGAGAATCCTCTTTCTGTTCACGCTTGTTTTCGTGGCCGGCCAGCTCTTCGCCCAGATTACCACCTCGGCAATCAACGGCGCAGTAAAAAGCACTGCCGATGAGCCTCTTGTCGGAGCAACCATTGTTGCTACGCACCAGCCATCCGGCACGAAGTACACCACCATTACCCGTGCCGGTGGTCAATTCTCCATCCAAAACATGCGTGTGGGCGGTCCGTACCTGATCGAGATCAGCTACGTTGGACATAACACGGAAAGAGTCGATAACATCTTTCTGCAACTGGCTGAATCATTCCTGCTAAATCCTTCCTTGGAAAAAACATCGACCACGATGACAGGTGTAACGATCACCGGTGGAAGAAAGAATGCCATTCTGAATTCAGGCCGCACCGGCGCACTCACCAACATTGGCGTTCGCCAGATCAATCAATTACCTACCATCAGCCGAAGCTTGAATGACATCACACGTGTAACCCCTCAAGCGAATGGCGCCTCTATCGGAGGTGGTAACTCTCGTCAAAACAACTTCACCGTTGATGGTGCCGACTTCAATAACAGCTTCGGTATCGGTTCAAATCTTCCTGCCGGTGGATCCCCGATCTCCCTGGATGCCGTTGAAGAATTGTCCGTCAATATCACACCCTTTGATATCCGCCAGACGGGTTTCATCGGAAGTGCGATCAATGCCGTCACCCGTTCCGGAACAAACACTTTCTCTGGGTCTGTATACACTTATTTCCGTAATGAAAATCAGCGTGGTAACCGAGTAGAAAAAACTTTTTTTAATCGTAACCCCGAAGAATTCAAGCAATACGGATTTCGTATCGGTGGTCCGATCATCAAGGACAAACTCTTCTTCTTCTTCAACTACGAAACAGAAACATCGCCCAAGCAAATTCAAAACAACATCGCTGCTACTGCCGGTGCCACATTTGGATCAAGCCCCAACATCGCTCGACCCACAGCTGATTCACTTAACTTCATCCGTCAATACCTGCTCACCAATTACGGATACGAAACAGGACCTTTCGATAATTATACACCCTCGATTGAGCGCACCAAATACCTTGCTCGCATCGACTGGAACATCAATCAGCGTCACAAATTCAACATACGATATAGCCAAGTAGAAGGTGGAGAGCCCTTTACCCCCTCCCCTTCGACGACTGGTGCAGGTTTCAACTACGCCTCTGGCTTGGGTCGGACAAACATCAATAACCTGTGGTACAAAAACTCCAATTATTTCCAAGGTGCCAACCTGTATTCCATTGCGGCCGAATTGAACTCCAACTGGGGTAAAGTATCCAATACCCTACGCGGAACATTCACTTACCAAAACGATTCTAGAACTTCTGAGAGTCAGGTGTTCCCTTTTGTTGACATCTTAAGTACTTCAGGTGTTGCAAGTCCTGCACCTTACACTTCATTCGGATATGAGCCATTCAGCTTTGGCAACATCCGCAAGGTTAAAACGTATTCAATCATTGATTACGTTACCTGGACCAAAAACAAGCATAATTGGACAGTAGGTGGACAGTTTGATTACAACGAAACCATTAACGGATTTCAACGCTTTGCTACCAGCTATTATGTATTCAACAGCTGGGCTGATTTCGCCAGTGCCTTGAACCCCAATCCAGCCCTGCGCGCCAAACCGCGTGATTTTGCATTAACCTATTCTTTGTCCCCCGGCTTTGCTCCAGCCCTCTCCTCTTTCCGATTTGCGCAATATTCAGTTTATGGCCAGGACGAGATCGCTGTGAACAAGAAATTGCGAATTACCTTGGGTCTCCGTTTGGATCTCCCCACTTATCCCTTCGCCCCACAAATCATCACACACCCCTTGGTGGCCAACGCAAGCTTTGTTGGGGGTGAGAAATTCAATACTGGCATTCTTCCTAAAAAGAGAATCATGTGGTCTCCCCGCTTTGGTTTCAACTGGGATCTTTATGGCGATCGCTCGCTGCAGATCCGTGGAGGAACAGGTATTTTCACCGGACGTATACCATTCGTTTGGATCGTGAGCCAGTCGGGTGATAATGGAATGCTTCAGATCACACAAGCATTCAACGGACAGGCCAATACGCCTGGCCCTTTCAACCCAAATCCTACCGCTTATCGTCCAGCGACTGTTCCTCAGGCCGGAACCATCATTCCTACTCAAATGACCGCATTGGATCCGGAGTTCCAGAACCCACAATCCTGGAAATCGAGTCTGGCGATCGATACCAAGATGCCAGGAGGCATCATCGCTACCGTAGAAGCAATCTTCAACAAAGACTTGGTCACATCTTACTTCCGCAACATCAACCTCCTGCCACCCGTTGCGCTGAATATTGTCGGATATCCTGACAACCGGCCCATCTACGGAGCCAATACGGTTGCTCGTTCTGTTTACACACTTAATAATGCCGGAGCCTTTAACACCTCCAGCAGTCCTACCCAAATCAATCAATTCAACCCCGTTGTGCTGGATAACGCTGCCCGAGGTTATTACTTCTCCTTAACAACCAAACTGGAAAAGACATTCAGCAAGGGCCTATATGCTTCCATTGCCTACACGAAATCTTTCGCCGCGAATTTGTTTGATGGTGGTGGCGATCAGCCCCTTTCTGCTTGGCAAGGAACTGCATCAGTTGCCGGTTCAAACTACCAGAACCTCTCCTATGCAGATTACGTGATCCCAGACCGCGTAGTGGGTATTCTGACTTATCGCAAAGAATATTTCAAACATTTGGCCACCAGCATCTCACTTTACTATAACGGAGGCATCAATGGCCGCTTCTCCTATACTTATGGCGGGGGCACTTCCACATCAATTCCGTTCGGAGGTGATTTCAACCGAGATGGAGTCAATGGTAACGACCTGATCTATATCCCCACGGCGGCAGAAGTACAGTTAATGTCTTTTGCCTCTCACACTCAAAATGGAGTCGTATATAATGAGAGTGCACAACGTGCCTTGTTTGAAGCATATATTTTGCAAGACAAATACCTGCGCTCCCGTCGCGGACAGTATGCTGAGCGTAACGGAGCCCAATTGCCCTGGCTCAACCGTGTTGATCTGAAATTTGCCCAAGACATCTTCACCAGCGCTGGTAAAAACAAAAACACGCTTCAGTTCACCATCGACATTTTCAACTTTGGAAACCTGTTGAATCCGAGTTGGGGTAAACTGAAATCAATAAATGCCAGCGGTATTCTATTACCACAAAATACACATTTGTTAGTGCCCGGTGGTACGGTTCCCCCACAGTTCAAACTGGCCACTGCACAAGGAGAAATGATCACTCGCACCTTCCGCGACAACGTGAGCATCTTCTCTACCTACTCCATGCAGTTTGGTTTGCGCTACATCTTCAACTAAGATCACTCGCAAAGCATAAAAAAAACCCCGATCAAATAGATCGGGGTTTTTTAATGACCATAATTCCAACGTAAGAAAAAAGGGAAAGCCCTGGCCCAGGTGTCAATGTCATGCTTTCCGTCCGCCAACTCTAGATAATAAATGTTATTGGCTCTGGAGACCCCTTTTTGTGTCAACTCTTCGATCAGGTCCAACGTGTCATCGATCGAGTCGATGATCCCATTCCCATTACGATCCTGTTGTTCATCCAAGGCCCCGCATTGAAAAAAGAAACGCTGATGGGTTCGGTTTAGACCCTTGCGTACGCGCTGGTGCATGATCCGATGCTTGTCATCTGAGTAAAGAGGATCTTCCTGTGCCAGGCTTCGCCACCAGAAGGAGCCCGAAAACAAACCCACTGAATCAAAAATTTCGGGATGCTGCCAAATTAGGTCCATGGCACACAACCCCCCCAGTGAAAATCCCGCCAGGCTGATAGAACCCTGATGCGTCTGAGGAAATTCCGAATGGATAAAGGGCAGCAATTCTGCCAGAATAAAATTTCGGTATTGTTCAGCATCCCGCCCCCGTCCCTGGTAATCAGGTTCTCCGGCCGTTCCATATTCCATCTTCCTTTCTTTTCCGGCATGTATCGCCACCAGGAGCATGGGTTTGATCTGTTTATCAGACCAGAGATCGCCTACTATTTCCGAGATGGGCATTTTGAGCAGATCCTGTCCATCATTAACCAAAAGAACAGGACAAGTTTCAGGCAAGATCGGGGCAGGTAGGTATAGGTCGATTTGAACGATTCGACCCAACGCCTCGGATGGCAATCCCCGAGAAATCCGGGGATATGAGGTATGATGCTGTGAACCCGACATCGGGTAAAAATAATGAATCAATACCCGAGGAGAGCGATTTCTTTTGCCAAATGGCGACGACCAAATACATTTGGTTACTATGAAAAAAATAGGCATTCTCCACGGAAAGGAAAGAAGCTTTCCGGAAGCTTTCGTCAACCGCGTGAACAGTAAAAAAATTGATGGCATCGTTGCAGAAGCTGTCCGATTGGACAAAGCCATGCAAGGTGAACCTTGCGGATATGAAGTAATTATCGACCGCATCTCGCAAGATGTTCCCTTTTACCGCACTTGGTTGAAAAATGCTGCTGTAACCGGCACGGCCGTGATCAACAACCCCTTTTGGTGGAGTGCTGATGATAAGTATTTCAATAACTGTTTGATGACCAAACTGGGCATTCCTGTACCCAAAACAGCCATCATTCCCTCCCGTGAATTACCGGATGCTACCGCTCCGGATTCATTTTCCAACTTAGCCTATCCGCTCGATTGGAAAGGTATTTTTGATTACGTCGGGTTTCCGGCATACATGAAGCCGTTCGCCGGCGGTGGATGGAAAAATGTTTACAAACTAAAAGGACCAGAAGAATTCTTTAGTAAACACGCGGAAACCGGCCAATTGGTGATGCTCTTGCAAGAAGAGATCGTATTCACAGAGTATTACCGTTGCTATTGCATCGGCGGAAAACACGTTCGAATCATGCCCTATGAGCCGCGTAACCCACATCACCTTCGATATGTAGCCGATTTTTCTCCAACACCGGAGCGACTGAAACAAATGACTGATATCGTACTCACCATCAACCGATACCTGGGTTATGATTTCAATACCGTTGAGCTTGCAGTACGCGACGGGGTACCCTATGCGATTGACTTTTGCAATCCGGCACCCGATGCCGACCTGGCCAGTGTTGGAGAGGAGAATTTTGAATGGGTTGTCGAAACAGCAGCCAACTATGCCATTGAGAAAGCCCAGTCGAACCGCCCCGATACAGATAACCTTACGTGGGGTGAGTATGTGAAAAGAAGCAGCCAACAGCAACCAATTACCTAATTTCTAAATCGGTTCCCCATGCACCTGAATTACAAAACCTTTACTGTCGGGGTGGAAGAAGAATACATGGTGCTTGACCCTACTACACTGGAACTGAAAAGTCACCGTCAACAGATCGTACAGGAGGGACATAAAATCCTGAAAGAAAAGGTGAAGGCCGAAATGCACCAAGCCGTAGTGGAAGTTGGAACGGATATTTGTGCCGATGCAGATGAAGCCTTCCAAGACGTTGCCAATCTGCGTAAAACCATACATGACATCGCAGGCGGACTGGGCTATGCGATGGGCGCCTCTGGCACACACCCTTTTAGTCACTGGGAAAGTCAACTGATCACTGAACATATCCGCTATAGTGAGATCGTCAATGAGCTACAGGAAGCTGCTCGAAGCAATTTGATCTTTGGATTACATGTACACGTGGGCATGGAAAGCCGGGAGATGGCCAATCACATCGCGAACAGTACGCGCTACTTTCTTCCACACATATTCGCACTCAGTACCAATTCCCCTTTTTGGGAAGGCCGATTGACCGGCTATAAATCATTTCGAACCAAGGTATTTGACAAGTTCCCCCGCACCGGTATACCGGATGCCTTCGAAAGCATCGAAGCATACGATAATTACGTGAAGCTGCTCATCAAAACAAATTGCATCGACAATGCAAAAAAGATCTGGTGGGATTTACGCGTACATCCCTTTTTCAATACCGTTGAATTCCGGATCTGTGACATCCCACTCACCGTAAAGGAAACCATCACCATCGCCGCACTTTTCCAAGCTATCTGTGCCCGTATCTATATGCTCCGCTCCAAGAACCTAAATTTCATTCAATATTCACGGGCCTTGCTGAATGAAAATAAATGGCGAGCCAGCCGATATGGCGTAGATGGCAACCTGATCGATTTTGGCAAAGAAGAAGAAGTCAATACACGTGCCTTGATCGGAGAATTACTGGACTTTCTTGATCCGGTTCTCGACCAGCTGGGCAGTCGACATCGAATCGAATCCGTACAAGATATCCTGAACCACGGCACCGGCGCCGATCGACAGCTCCGAACCTACGAGGAGAAAAAAGAATTAAAATCGGTAGCTGAATACATCCAACAACAATTCCTACATGGCCTATAAGTCTATTTGCAACTCGCACCACCTCTGCAACTGGATACTATTCTGTTTTTCCTTCGGACTGTTCGCCTGTTCGAATCAGAAAAAAGCTGACCGGCTGATCGTCAATGCTCGTATCTACACAGTCGACTCGGCCTTTTCAATCGCTGAAGCGATGGCCATCCGTGAAGGAAAAATAGTAGCGACCGGTACCCGCGCTCAGATCGAAAAAAACTTCAGATCCGATACGATCGAGGACATGAATGGGGCCACGATCGTGCCCGGCCTCAATGACGCACATGCCCATTTCGTACAGTATGCACTCGGATTGAGAGAGGCCAATCTGGTTGGCACCAAGAGCTGGGAAGATGTTTTAAATAAACTTTCTGTATTTTTTTCTAACCGCCCAACGGGCTGGGTGATCGGCAGAGGATGGGATCAGAACGACTGGCCAACAAAAGCCTTTCCCGACAACCAGGCATTGAATAAACTTTATCCGGATCGTCCGGCACTACTGATACGAATCGACGGACATGCAGCACTGGCAAATGAAACCGCCCTGCGCCTGGCAGGTATTGCACCGGGCGATACGATCACCGGAGGTGAATTTGTAATCAAAGGCCGTACACTCACCGGTTTACTGATCGACAATGCAGTCGATCGGGTGTCACGTTTGATTCCTGCACCCACTGAACAGGAATATGCTTTGGCGTTGTCGGCGGCACAACAAAACTGTTTGGCGGTTGGACTGACCTCCATTACAGATTGCGGACTACATCATACACATATTCCCAAGCTGAAAAAATTACAGGAGCAGGAGCAATTACAAATTCGGATGAATGTGATGCTGTCTGACGACCCCGATAATTATCGCTACGCAAAAGAGAACGGAAAATTAAAATCGCCCCGCTTACAAGTACAGAGTTTTAAAGTGTATGGCGATGGTGCATTGGGATCCAGAGGCGCTTGTTTGCTTCACCCCTACCATGACATGCCCGGGCATACCGGATTTCTGCTCAGCCGACCGGAGCATTTTGACTCGATAGCACGTTGGTGTTTCGAAAACGAATGGCAAATGTGCACCCACGCGATTGGCGACAGTGGTAACAGGGTTATTTTAAATACCTATGCCAGGTATTTACCCAAACGAAATGATCTACGGTGGCGCATCGAACATGCTCAAGTCGTGAATCCATATGACCTGGTTCTATTCCGACAGCTTCGGATCATTCCGTCGGTTCAACCCACACACGCTACCTCTGACATGTATTGGGCAGAGGAAAGACTGGGTTCGGAGCGAATTAAACACGCCTACGCATATCAGCCACTGTTGGAACAAAACGGATGGATGCCACTCGGAACAGACTTCCCCGTTGAAGATATTTCACCAATCAAAACATTTTACAGTGCGGTAGTACGAAAAGATGCATCCGGTTGGCCGGAAAAGGGTTTTCTACCCGAGTATGCACTCAGCCGCGAACAAGCACTGCGCGGCATGACGATCTGGGCCGCAAAAGGAAGCTTTGAAGAAAAGGAAAAGGGTAGTTTGGAGAAAGGCAAATGGGCAGATTTTATCGTGCTGGACCAGGATATCATGCTGGTTGAAAATGATAAACTCCTGAATACGAAAGTGAATGCCACTTACATCAACGGAAAACCTGTATTCAGAAGAAAATAAATCCACAACTGTGGAGAATACACATGTACTACTCAACCTATTGGGAATGTAATTCAATTAATTTCGCCAGATGATTGTCATGGCTCCACTTCCGCTGCGCGTTGCTATTTTAGATCTTTACAACGGTGCCGTCAATCAGGGCATGCGATGCCTAGACCAGATACTGACCGACTGGTCGAACAAAGAACAATTGGAAATACAGGTCGATATTTTCGATGTACGACAAGAAGCCACCTTGCCGGGCATGGACTATGATATTTTTATTTCCACCGGTGGACCGGGTGATCCCTTGTCGAGCCGATACGAAGATTGGGACATTCAGTGGTGTCGTTGGCTAGATCGGGTCATCCGACATAACTCGAATCCGGATACACATCGAAAAAAGTTTGTCTTCTTTATCTGCCATTCGTTTCAGCTGGCCTGCAGACACCTAAATCTTGGCATGGTTTGTAAACGCCACTCTACCGCCTTCGGGGTGTTTCCGATACACCGGCTAAACGGAGGTAAAAATGAAATCATATTCGAGGGACTGAACGATCCTTTCTATGCGGTTGATAGCCGTGATTACCAAGTCATACATCCGAATGAGCACCGACTTGAAGAAATGGGGGGAATGACCCTCTGCTTGGAAAAGGAAAGACCCCATGTGCCCTATGAAAGAGCTTTGATGGCGGCGCGGATCAATCCGTGGATGGTCGGTACACAATTTCACCCGGAGGCGGATCCAGCAGGAATGCGGTTATATCTATTGCAAGCAGACAAAAAACAACAGGTGATCGAAAACCACGGTGAACTAAAATGGCAAAGCATGCTGGATCAGCTGGAAGATGAAGACAAGATCCAAATGACCTATTTGCAAGTACTGCCAAATTTCTTGCGCCAAGCCGCTGAATCCTTGTCAGAAGTCTACGCTTGATCATTGCTTATTTAGTCGGGATTGTCTAATTTACCCTCAACCCGTTAATATGATCGAACGCCATCGCCAATCCTATAATGCTTCCTTTGACTCGGATCGGTACCAATCGATGTTGGCGGCGATAGAAAATGCATACCCAGGCGAACTCGATTTTCGCGTTGCCGAAACACCGGCTTTCATCGACCAGCGGTTCACACAACAAATGATCGATACGGGATCCTACATCATTGACAAGATCCTGGAGCCGGATTTCATCGCTCGTACTGAACGAGCCATACCTGATCAGTGGAGAATCCCCGGACCGGAAGGACGTCCTACATTTCTGGCATTTGACTTTGGCGTCTGCTCCAACGAAGAGGGCCATCTTCAGCCCCAATTGATCGAATTACAAGGCTTTCCAAGCCTGTTCAGCTATCAGTCCAAACTCGCCGAATGGTATCGACTGATCCATCCGATAGAGGACTCCCTCAGTCCTTATCTAAGCGGACTGAATCAGCCCCGATATCTAGAGATGCTCCGAAACTGTATCATCGGCCAACACGATCCTGAGAACGTCATCTTGTTGGAGATTCTTCCTGCCCAGCAAAAAACTCGAATTGATTTTGCCATTACGCAGGACCTTTTGAAAATACCGATCGTTTGTCTGACCGATATCCGTTTGCATGATGGAAAACTTCATTATCTGCGAGATGGCCAATTAAGGCCGATCCGAAGGATATACAATCGGATCATTTTTGATGAATTAGAACAGCAACCCGAATCGATCCGAAAACAGGGCGAGTTATTGATGAAAGATTCAACCGTAGAATGGTGCCCGCACCCGAATTGGTTCTATCGAGTCAGTAAATTTCTACTCCCCTATTTACATCATCCCTGCGTACCAACGACCTATTTCCTGAATGATGTGAAACAGATCCCCCCCGACCTTTCTCAATATGTATTAAAACCACTCTTCTCTTTTGCCGGCCAGGGGGTGATCATCGATCCAACACCGGAAGACCTACAGCAAATCCAAGATCCTTCCAATTGGATCCTGCAACGAAAAGTGAATTACGCTCCGGTGATCCCTACACCCGATGACCCGGCTAAACTGGAGATCCGTATATTTTATTTCTGGCCGGACGATGCCCCCAAACCTATCCCTACCCTGAATCTCGCGCGTCTAAGTAAAGGGAAAATGGTGGGCACCCGATACAATAAAGATCGCATGTGGGTAGGTGGAAGTATTTGTTTTTTTGAGCAATAAAATCAGATATGAAAAATTATATAATACTCCTTGTTCTTTTGACGACAACAACGATCCTGTCTGCACAGCAAACCGGTCGGATGGAAACAGATCGACCGGATCAAACTGAATCCCCTTTTCTAACAAGAAAAAATTATATGCAGGCGGAATTCGGTTTCAACTATGAACGGGTCGATGGACTTACCCAATGGGTACATCCAACCGCCCTTTGGAAATATGGTTTGAATAACCGCTTTGAATTCCGAATGATCACCGAAATGCAAACGGTTCAATTACAATCGGGCACTACGATCGCAAGACGTCGGACCGGCGTACTGCCGATACAACTGGGTGGTAAAGTTGCCCTCACCGAAGAAAAAGGTTTGAGGCCTAAAACATCCCTGATCGCCCATACCTCTTTGCCCAGATGGGGCGCTACCGAGTTCCAAACACCTAAGTGGGCTCCGAACTTTCGCTTTGTGATGCAAACCACATTGAGCGAAAAAGCCGCCGTTGGATATAATGTTGGCGCCGAGTGGGACGGATTCAGCAATAACCCCGACTGGATATACACGCTGGCACCCGGCTATAATATTGGGAAGAACGGCTATGCATACATGGAACTTTATGGATCCGTTCGGCGTGGCAGCAGCCCGCAGCACTCCATTGCCGGTGGACTCGCTTACTACTTTACTGATGATACCAAGATAGATGTTTCAGGATCTTATGGATTAACGGAGGCGGCCACTGACTATTACCTGGCCGTCGGATTTTCGTTCCGAGCACCTGTCAAGAAAAAATAAATTATCGCCAGGCTTGCAAAAAGCTCGTTTCCACACTGACCAGCCAACTTCTACGAGCCATACGCCCCATATTACCTTGAAGCTGATAACGCTGTCCAACATTGATCTTGGTAGTGCTATTTAGGATCAATTGAACAGCCGGAGCCAGGTCAAGATAGAAAAGGTCATCCCCCAATAGACGCTGTCCCAGTAATTCCACATATAGATTGAAATTCGGTTGTTTGTAGTCGCGGTACTCACGCGGAAACAATAAATACCCGGCAGACACGGCGTAGTTGAGCGCCCGATATTGTCGCTCAGGAAAATAGGCAATGCCATCGTAACGTGTCGGATCGAGTACCTCTGTTCGGCTCAATGTTCCAGACAAGGCGAACTTATGCCAAAGCTGAGTGGCAATGAGCCCCAACTCCACGCCGGTTTTATCGCCCATCAAGGAAATCTCATCATAGAAATGGAAGGCATCGCGCGTGAGGCTTCCATCTAAAAAAGCAGCCATTCGAAAATGCTTTTGGATACCATCGAAGGATAAAAACCTGTACTTAACCCCTAGGCCCACTGATTCACCATCAAACGAATTCGTGTGCATATTGGCGGCGGTAGTGGTCAATCGTAACTGAATTTTTTTGGACAATCCCGCTGTGATCTGTGGCATAACCCGATAGGTAAACCGACCATAGCGCTTATCGTCCCCCACCCCATGCGTTTTAAGTTTAACATTGATCGAACGGGCAGGGATATTGGATGCCGGATCTGTGAACACATAGAGCTCCTGTGAGTGAATGGTGCTGACGAAAAATATAAGTACCAATAAAATATTTCTACCCATGGGGTCATTTCGTTGAGATGAATGAAAGGATGGACTCCGGGTTGGGATCCATGGCCCGAATAATCCCTTTGGGATCGATCAAATAGGTCGTTGGGATCCGTTCGATTTGCCATTGAAGCACCAACTGACTATCCCATTGTGCCGGCGAATTCACTTGTGGCCAACTGATCCGATCTTTCTTGATCGCCCGGATCCAGCTACTTTGATTTTCATCCAACGACACCCCCAACACCTCCACCCCCTTTTCTTTCCATGCGGGATAGAATTTGCGAACGGTGCGGTTGGCTAGTCGACAAGGCCCACACCAAGAGGCCCAGAAATCGATCAGCACCCATTTACCGCTGAAAGAATCCAGGGAGACCAACTTGCCGGTGGGATTCTTTAATTGAATGGGAAATGCTTTCTTTCCAATCAGGGATTGAGCCGAGAGTGTCGTAGTCGACAGGCAGAGAAATAAAACAATCGTACGAATAAACATGATCAGTTTTTAACCGGGATCAATAAAATATGTGCGCCAGAGGACTTTATTTCCTTTGCATAACGAACCGACATCCGCTTAAAGTCTTTTTCGGATAGAAATCCTTTTCCGATCACTTGTAAAGACTCCCCTCCTTGGGGCTCATCCAGCAATTGAAATACATCCGGACCAAAAGAAAACTGTTTTGATCGGCGTTCTTGATCAGAGAGTGGATGAGACAAATTCAAGATCAGCCCGCCGATAAAAAATCCAGCATCCTCCACTGCTGCCCGAATTGCCGGGATCGACACAGGCTGTTGGGCGTTGAATCGCAGCTCGAAGGAAGAGGTCTTCAATTCCGGTTTAACCGAATCAATGAAAGGAAGTTTGGTGAGGGCTTGGTGAATGGATTTACTGCATAATGCACATGTAAGTCCTGTGGCCTGCAGCCGGCCTTGACTAAACTGAGCAGAAGCAGTCAGCGTAAAAAGGAGTACGATCACCGGCATGAACCCGATGATCATACTCCTCAAAATAGTACGCATTATCCTTTCTTACAGCAATCCTTACCGTCATGGCCCGGCATACTGCATTTGCCGTCCTTGCAACAGTCCATTTCCTTAGCCTCCTTTGAACAGGCTGCTCCTTTTGAGCATTTGGCATCCTTACAGCCGTGTTTATCACTGCCGGACTTAGCTGCTTTTTTATCTTCTTTCTTACATGTTTCACCAGACTTGCAGCAAGACTCTTTCTCAGCTGCAGCTGGGGCTGCATTACGGTCATATTTACAGCAACCATGTAACTTATCATAGACGGCATCCGGCGCTTTGGCACCTGCATTATCATGGCCGACAGCGGCAACCTTTTGTTGGATAGCCGATACAGAACTTTTAGCGCCGACTTTAACCGTCAGCAGCTGCGCTTCCACATCCCACTTGGCTTCGGTAGCGCCAGCTTCTTTGGCGGCATTTTCGATACGGGATTTACACATACCACAGTTACCGGAGACAGTGAAGGTGGTCGTTTGCTGAGCAGAAGCACTGATTGAAATGGCCAGTGCGAGTACAATAAAAATATTTTTCATCTTAAGAAAATTAAAGTTTTGAAAGATTAAATGCACACGAATTGAAAAAAAACTGAATCGCGATCAGATCCTGAATACTTCGATCAGACGATACCTGTATCGACCGGAGATGGGATCACTTGGCAGGTATAACAAGCCATGCTGAACCTTTGTGAGCGGAATTGACACCGTATTCGGCAAGATTGAGAGCGGTTCGGCTTGTGCTTTTTTGAAATTAGCAACCAGAGAAGAATGAGCTGTTTGATCCTGCTTGAGTTTGATCACATCGGTCCGGTCATGGCAACAATCATTTTCTTCAGTCATGTCCATTCCGCAGTCATCACAGGCATCTTTGTGATCCGATGCAAAAAGTCCTACTGCCGCCAATCGATCCATGCAATAATGCAGGTGTACCACTACCCCTGATGTGAGGATCAGGTAGAAGGCCACCAGTATGGAGAATAACACTTTTCGCATGAGATACGAAGTTACATCAATTCACAAATCGCCAATAGATACCCACCCGAACCTGCAATCCAGGTAAAAAGTAGCCGGGAGCCACTTCATTGTTACGAGTAAAGCCAAATCCACCCATGTTCCGGGCACTATTCAGATTTTCAGCACGTACAAAAGCCGTAAAGGGCTTGATCCGAAAATGTGCATAGGCTGCCAGATCTGGTAATGGATTGCTGATCGTTCGGGTGTCTTGAAAATAGAATTGCCCGATAACAGGTGAATATCCATCCGCCCGGTAAGCAGGTCGGTAACGGATCTCGATCCCAGTGGCCAGCTGCAGGTTCTTGAACCCGAGATTACCCTCGTAGGCGATCCGTTGGCGAGTAAAAAAGGGGATCACATTGACCGGCGCGGAGCCGATCCGCTGTTGCCAGAAAAATTCAGCATGCCAACGCCAGGACCTACCTAACCGAAAGGATTTGGCTGCGCGAAGTTGGATAACATTGAAAAGGGCATCTACTTGCCCGGGTTTGTTGTACGATTCCCAATAAGCCAACCGACTGATCAAGTAATAATTTCCATTCAGTTCCAATCCCAGCCGGTTCCATCGGATCTCTCCACTCATACGAGTGAGATTCTCCTTGCTGAGATTCACAGGCAAATTAGACCCATTGAAACTGCTTCGGCTATCGAATAAAAACCCGGGCTGTCGATTGCTTTGCTCAAACTGCAACCGCAACGAACTATTGCCGTTTGAAAGGGCTCGCATCAAGGATGCTTGCAATTGGTAGTCGCCCTGGTTGTAACCCGTCAGGTAGAATTCACCCGCCGCCAACAGATCCCATTTTCGGTTGCGGGTACGATTCCGATACTCTCCTTCGATGGAGGTGTTGACAAATGATGGTGCCGCAAAGCGGGTAATCCCCTGTATGGCTCGAACATTGACACCAGCTCGAAAAAACTGATGTAAATTTTTCGGATCGGGAAATTGATACACCGCGAACTCTCCGGAAAAGACCTTCCACTGATCCTCGAGCTCAACGGTGTCCGTCCGCTGCAACCAACTAAAACCGTAGTTGGGATTGTAATAGCCAGAGTCCCCTCGTTCATCGAGAAACCGAACGTTCATTTTATCGTACCGCAGCGTTGCCTCTACCCGAAACTGAGGAAAGAAAAGCGGAATAACGGTGGAGTCTGTAACAATAGAATCTTTCTTGCCGAAATCATATTGATGACGCGACAGGAAAGTAGTCGTGCGATAAAAATTACCCGTGCGGATCTGCGTACTGAAAAAATTGGCAGAAAAAGTATTTGCCCCTCCGATCTGTGTGGGCAGGTTATAGCGCTCTTTATAAACCGGATCATCCAATAAACCGGGCGTTTGATTTATACCCCCATTCTCCCCTATCTGAAGCTTGTTGGATGTCAATGAAAAGTATTGCGTGTAACGCAGATTGGTGGATTGATAACGGCTGGATAAGACGTAATTATGATGATTGCTCAACTGATTTTGAAAGAACCCCGGTGCATTGATCATCCGATAACCGCCCATGAAATTCCATTGGGGACGGATGTTCTGCGTATGCATCAGCTCTATGACTTGTTCCGCCCGGCTACCGAGCTGGTAATTCAGTTCGGTGTATGGACGAGTTGTCTGGAAATAACGGACCCGCTCCGGTGTCCAGGCATAAATATCCAGGGCGTGAAAACCGGGATCGAATCCAATATTCATTCTGGGGGAGAACGCCAATGGACGAGCGGCGGTTCCCAGATTGCCTAGGTGTACCCAATCGGACCTAATCGGGAAGCGTCTGTCGATCTCGTTGACGGTGGAGTCGAGTAATTGCTGCGTCGCCGATTCCAAGAATCTATAGCTGATGGTGATAGAGTCCTCCTGTTTATTTCGACGCCTGAGACTATCAGATCCTCCTCCTGAGACACCCGGACTACGAAATCCCCCTCCTCCTGGGCCCGACATAACGGCACCGCCAAACCGTCCACCTATTCCACGGATGCCAGGTTCCTGTGCGCTCAACCGGCCGAGGCTGATCAGCAGAAAGGCTATCAGGAGCAGTGAAGAAGGATAATACAAACGCATGGCGGCAAATCTAAATTTCCTTGACAAGAAACGAAGGAAAAATCTGTTAAGATGCGCCTATCTTTGCGCCAAATTTCACGGCATGAATCTTCATGAATACCAAGCAAAATCCCTGCTGAAAAAATATAACGTGCCCGTTCAAGAGGGTGTAGCCTGCGGAACCATCGAGGAAGTTGAATCAGCCATCGCCCAGATACAAGCAACCAGTGGCAGTCCCTTTGCGGTTATCAAAGCACAGATCCATGCCGGTGGGCGAGGAAAAGGTACCATCCGGGAGAACGGGATCAACGGCGTAAAAGTTGGCAAGGGGGCAGAACAAGTGAAAGAATTTGCCGCTAAAATCCTGGGCGGAACACTGGTTACCCTTCAAACCGGTCCGGCCGGAAAAAAAGTGAACCAGGTTCTCATCGCACAAGACATGTATTATGATGGTCCCAGTGAGCGTAAAGAATTCTACCTATCCATCCTGCTCGACCGCAGCAAAGGACAGAATGTGATCATGTATAGCACGGAAGGTGGCATGAACATCGAAGAGGTGGCTCACGATACACCTGATAAAATATTCAAAGAGTGGGTTCACCCCGGAGGTGGTCTGCCCGGATTTCAAGCCCGTAAGATTGCATTCAATCTCGGCCTTTCCGGAGAAGCATTCAAGAACTGCGTCAAATTCGTAACGAACCTCTACAATGCCTATGTGGGGCTTGATTGCTCCATGCTGGAGATCAATCCCCTCTTCAAGGCAGCTGACGACAAGATTCTTGCCGTTGACTGTAAAATGAACATTGATGACAATGCCCTCATGCGTCATCCGGAGGTTGCTGCCATGAGAGATGAGTCAGAAGAAGATCCGACCGAAGTAGAGGCCGGAAAATTCAACCTGAACTTTGTGAAACTGGATGGAAACGTAGGATGTATGGTGAACGGGGCCGGACTGGCCATGGCCACCATGGACATGATCAAACTCAGCGGTGGTGAGCCTGCCAACTTCCTGGACGTTGGTGGCACGGCCAATGCACAAACAGTCGAAGCGGGATTCAAGATCATCCTGAAAGACCCCAACGTAAAGGCAATCCTCATCAACATCTTTGGCGGAATTGTTCGCTGCGACCGGGTCGCTCAAGGAGTGATCGATGCCTATAAGAATCTGGGGAATATCGATATCCCTATCATCGTTCGTTTGCAAGGCACCAACGCACCTGAAGCGAAAAAACTGATCGATGAAAGTGGACTGAAAGTTCGCTCTGCCATCCTGCTGTCAGAAGCCGCCGAATTAGTACGGGAAGCGGTCGCCTGATCGATCTACGGGTATCACTTCGTATACCGGTGAAAACAGGTACTGTTTTCCTGTGGATTGTTCCGTACACAGGAATCGCTTTCGCATTTTCTTTTCGATCCTAAACTGTCGCCCTTCGGGGGTGTTGAATAGTTCCTGCAAACTCAATTCTTCGACCAGCACGCGTCTTTCTTTCTTCTCCGGGTTGTTATATTGACGTAATACTCGGATTAGTCCATCTTCCGCACAGCTGCTGGCAGCGGGATTTCTCATGGTACGCATCAATTCTTTTTCAAGCGGCTCAGGGAAGCTGCGTGCTTCCAAAAAAACCTTCAATAGATCCCCGAAACAGGATTTCCATTCGATACCATGTGCAACGACGCGATTACCAAAACGTTCAAAGGTTAACAAATGAGCCAATTCATGCAGCAGCGTGATCAAAAAGGCGTAAGGGTTGAGGTTTCCATTAACGGAGATGCGATGCGGTTGGTGCTGGTACCGATGCCTGTAATCTCCCAATACGGAACGTCGGGCTTGCGTGATCGTAAGGTGAACTCCGTATTTTTTTAAGTACGATAAAACAGGGTCGGCGGTGCCGGGCGGTACAAAGTCGGAAAGGGTCTGAAGCGGTACCTCTTTCTTAGGCATGACCGGGATCTGATTTCAAAATTTGTCGCAGAGACCGAATCTCCACCACCCAATACAGAATATAAAAGATCGCACCACCGATCAAACCGGGGATATTCACCTCTTTACGCTTCAGTAAAATATAGATCAGTGCCGCAAGTGCAATTCCGAAAAAACGGATCATGAACCCGCCGTAAATGGATTTTAAGAGCGCTTGTCCACCCGATTTTTTTGATTGCAACAATTGCAGCAATGAAGACAAGCCGGCAGTGATGAATAATAGGGTATTGGCCCCGTGGAGCACTCGCCTGTCTACGCCCCACTGATGCAATTTTGATTCAAGAAGCACGATCCCTGCACCCAAGACTGTATACAAAAAAGCGATGGGAGCCAAATGAGCCAACTTATTGGATAAAGAGATTTGCATGATCCGTTCATTGCCGGGTATCCCGAATGATTTTATAGAAGACGATGATCAACATCAATACTGGTAACCCCGCCGTCAATAAGGGGAATATCGAAAACTTATGATCCAGGCGATACCCAGCCCACACGGCAATGACCAAATAAACCATCAGTTGCGTGGCCAATCCCAGATAGCGCCAGCCGGAACGATCAGAGGACGGAGACGGCACTCGCTTGCTCATTGTTGCCCATCTCTACTATGTTCGCCCCCATGTGACATTGTCCGTTAAAAGTGGCACTGGGTTCGATCTGTAGTTTACCGGCATACAGATTGCCCGATACCACTGAATCGCCCCGAAGTTGAAGTAATTCTTTACAGCGGATGTTGCCGTTCACTTTCCCATTTACATCACACTGGCTGCTTTCCAGATCCCCTTCAACAACCCCGCCTTGACCGATGATAATCTTAGAGATACTTTTTACATTACCGATTACGGTGCCATCGATCCGAAGATCTTGTTGACTTTGAATATCCCCTTTCAGGGTAGTTCCTGCACCGATGATGGTTGCAGAATGGGCAGCGGCATGGATCTGTGCCATAGAGTCTGTTTTGATTTTCGAGTTGAACATAGTGATTTTTTTAATCGGTAGAGATCTCAGGAGCCGGAATTTGAAGTGCTGCGGTATCCAGCATGGTGGTACCGACACCGGAAAGAGCTTTTTTCAGCCCGATTATATATTGTGCCTTGTAGGCGTCTTGCCGCTCGATCGAGTCTACCCGAAATTGCAGCTGCCTCAATTGACGCACCGATTGGTAACCACCTCCGGAACCGGGGATGTAATATTTAAGGGGGGTAAAAACAATAAGAGCGGTGGTCAGCCCCACCAGCAATACGAACACCACACTCATCCCAACATAGACCGTTCCCCTGGTCAAGCGAAAGCTCGCCATCTCCTCGTAAGTGTCATCGTTCATGATCACCATCCGGTAGCGATTCTGAAAACGCTTCCAGGCTGATGCGGCGTCCAGTTTGATCATGTTTGCGTTTGTATAAAGATAGTAAACCGGCTCCTTCCAGACAGCGAATGCTCACCCCAAAATGGTTATTTTCGCTTCGTAGCCAACCCGTTATGGCAAAGGTCATCGCCGGCTGGATTTTTTGCTGACTCCGTCATACTAAAAAAGCTAAAAAAGAGTTATTAGTCCACCAAACATGCCCTCTCTTCGAACATATCATTATTTACTGCTCCCCTTGCTGCTGATTAGTGGTGAACTATTCGCTCAGCCCGGTTTCGAGATCAAACTCGATAAACCCAAAGAGTACGAAGAACGTCTGCTGCGCAGTGAGCGCACGCCGGAAAAAAAGATCCGCACCCCTCAGCGTATCCTGCAGAACACCATCACCCGATACAATTATTTTTTCAACGCGTCCAACAAGCTGAATGAAGTGATCGGACGGGCAAAAACAGCTTTCCGGGACGAATTCGCTTCACTCCTAACCTTCTACAATTACACCTTAGAGAAAACAGCCGAGGATGCCATCCAACTGGACTCCATCGTTTGGAAAAGTAATTCTGGGATCGCTTTGCACGATCTGCGCAACGATTGGACAGACGACCTTTATCTGCTCTGGGGAGCCGCCTATTATTTTCAACGAAAATTCGATTCGGCTCGCATTCTTTTTCAATTCATAAACCAGGCCTATGCCCCCCGGGAAAAAGACGGATATGCCAAAACCATCGGCAGCGCACGAGACGGTAACAGTGCACTGAGCATCTCCACCCCGGAGAAAAAAGGTCGACTTCGAAAAGTATTTTCCGGTGCCCCACCCCGACGAAACGATGCCTTTCTCTGGCAGATCCGAAACTATATTGCCGATAACAGACTGGCCGAAGCTGCCAGCCTGATCGAAGCGCTTCGACGGGACCCCAGCTTTCCAGATCGATTGAAGGAAGAACTGCATGAGGTACAAGCCTGGTGGTTTTATCAACAACAACAATGGGATAGCACCGCACATCATCTGAGCCAAGCCTTGGGACAAGCACAAAATCAAAATGAACGAGCCCGCTGGGAATTTCTCCTGGGTCAACTCTACGAACGAAGCAATAAATGGACAGAGGCAGAAAAATTTTATAGCCGCGCCATACCCCGCACCACCGATCCGATCTTGGAGATCTATGCCAGGCTTGGATCGATCCGAACCAACCGGGATAAAGATTCAGATCAACTGAACGACAACATCCGGGATCTCAGAACCATGGCCAAACGTGATAAGTACACTGACTATCGCGATATTATTTATTTCATGGCAGCGCAAATGCAACGTCAGACCGGTGATTGGGCGGCCACCAAAGAACTCCTCATCAACAGCGTTCAGGTTGCTTCGAATAATCCTTCCCAAAGAAACCAAGCCTTTGAACAGCTGGCTACCATTTGCTTCCAACAAAAAGAATATCGACAGGCGTATAATTTCTACGACAGCATTCAGCTGAACGACCCCAAATTGCCCAACCCCGATTCGATTCGTCAGCGAAAAGAAGTACTCGGTCTGATTGCTACGCAGATGGAAATCATAGAGCGACAAGACAGCCTGCTGAAAATTATTTCTCTTCCGGAGGAAGAACGAAAAGAATTTGTTCGCAAACTACTCAAGGAGCTTCGTCGTAAACAAGGACTGAAAGACGATGCTGGAAGTGGAGTGAAGTCTATACCCAACGGCGGAGCCATATTCGGTGGAGGCGGTGATACCAAAGGCGAATGGTATTTCTACAATGCCAATTCACGTTCGAGAGGTTTAGCTGAATTTCAAGCCCGCTGGGGAAATCGGCCCAATGCTGATAATTGGCGAAGATCATCCGTGTTGAGCAGCAGTTCGCAACCCTTGATCGGGGGCGGCACGCAACCCGGATCCGGTGCAGGTGCAGGCAGCAGTGATCTGAGTTTTGAATCACTCTATGCATCACTCCCTCTCAGCCCGGAACAACAAAAAATCTTACACGACTCCCTGCAAAAAGCTTGGTTCGTACTTGGCAAGACCTATATCCAACGGATGGAAGATTGCGGTAACGGAATCGCGGCACTGGATCGCATCCTGAATGTGTATCCCTCCTTTCAGCCGATGGATGAAGTGTTGTTCCAGCTTTATTATTGCCACGCTCGAAACAAGGACACAGTAAACGCCAATCGCATTCGGAAACGAATGGAAACAGATTTCGCAGGTTCGGAAAAAACAGCGTTGATTGTCACCGGAAAAGATCCGCTTGAAGAAAAAAAGAAACAGGCAACGGCCACCTATCAGTCTGTCTATGAATTGTTCCTCTCCGGCCGGTATAACGAAGCGATGCAGCAGAAAAAATCAGCCGATTCACTGTATGGACGAAATTACTGGACACCTCAACTGATGTATGTGGAGTCTGTTTACTACGTACAGCAGCGAGCCGACAGCATTGCCATTAACCGATTGAATTACTTGGTCCAAAATTTTCAATCTTCTCCGCTGGCCTCAAAAGCAGAGACAATGATCCGTGTACTGGTGAGAAGAGACAGTATTGAAAGAGAACTTAGGGACTATAAACCGGTGGGCAGTATACCGCCCGCCGACAAACCTGTAGACAGCACAAAACGCTCCACCCCTAAATCAGATTTTCAATTCGAGCCGAACGGACCACAACAGTTTGTGATCATTCTGCAGGATGTCGATGCCGCCTATTCGAATGAAGCAAAAAATGCGCTGTTCCGTTTCAATCGAAGCAACTACTATAATCTTTCGTTTCAGCTGGAATTGATCAAATTGAATGATCGACAGCAACTCTTGCTGGTCAGCCCATTCAAAAACGCGAAAATGACCACCGATTACGGAAAAGAGATCAAACGGCTTGGACCGACAGAGATCTTTCCTTGGCTACCGGCCGACCGTTATCGGCTTGGCATCATCGATGCACACAACCTGAATAAAGTACGTGCCGATAAGACCTATGAAGGTTACGAAAACTTTTTACGGAAGGAGCAGCCCGGCATATTCCAATGAGCTGTTGTGAAACAGTAATTTTGATCCATCATGAATCCAGCTGCTAAAAACAACACCCCAGTGCAAAGCCGATGGAACCGATTGTTCTGGAAAGTTTCGGGCATCGGTGCAGGATTCGTCCTGTTACTTGTACTGACAGCCAACTGGGGTCTGTTCGGGTACATGCCTTCCCTCACCGAGCTCGAAAACCCGGCGATCCTGCAGGCATCAGAGGTTTATGCAGCTGATGGTACACTCATGGGGAAATATTACACGGAGCGAGGTAACCGATCACCAGTCCGCTACCGGGAGATCTCTCCAAACGTGATCGATGCCCTGATAGCAACCGAAGACGAGCGATTCTACGACCACAATGGCATCGACTTCAAATCAACTTTACGCGCAGTGCTTTCCTTGGGCACTGAAGGTGGAGGTAGTACCATCACGCAACAATTAGCCAAGGCGCTGCTGGCACAAGGCAGCAAGAATAAGGCCTGGCGCGTGATCGAGAAATTAAAAGAGTGGATCATTGCGATCAAACTGGAACGAAACTTCTCCAAACAAGAGATCATCACGCTCTATCTGAATACTGTACCATTTGGAAACAACTTGTATGGCATACGAAATACGGCTCGAACTTTTTTCCAAAAAGAGCCGATCGAGCTAAAAGTGGAGGAGGCTGCCTTGCTGGTAGGTTTGCTTAAAGGAAATACGATCTACAACCCGATACGCAACCCAAAGTCTGCACTCGACCGAAGAAACGTCGTGATCGGACAGATGGAAGTAAATAAAAAAATTTCTTCTGCTGAGGCGAACCGATTAAAAGCACTACCGATCGAGCTGAAGTATAAAAAACTGGATGAGAATACAGGGCATGCTCCTTATTTCCGGGAAATTCTGAAGGAAGAGATTCGTGACATGTTGAACGACCTGAGAAGACCAGATGGAGAGGAGTATAACATTTACAAAGACGGACTGAAAATCTATACCACGATCGACCTGCGCATGCAGGACTATGCTGAAGAGGGTGTAGCTCGACAAATGACGCAGTTGCAACAAGTCGTTAACGCACGCGGGGCCATCCGCAATGGATCGATCTGGAAAGGCAAAGAGTCGATCCTCGACCGTGCCATGCGTGATTCAGATCGATGGAAGAATTTGGAAGAAGATGGGCTGACTGAGCCGGAGATCAAAGAAGCATTTACCAAAAAAGTATCGATGCGTGTTTTCTCGTGGAATGAAAAACGCGAGAAAGACACCACGCTGAGTCCGCTCGATTCGATTAAATACCACAAACAGATGGAGCAGGCCGGATTTATGGCCATGGACCCCGTAACAGGCGAAGTACGCGCCTGGGTGGGTGGGATCAGTTTTCAGCGATTCAAATACGATCACGTCAACCTGAAGACGAAGCGTCAGGTCGGTTCAACCATCAAGCCGCTCCTGTATACGCAGGCAATGGAAGAACGAGGTTTACGACCTGAATCCCCCATTCAGAATGAAGCACAATTTTTCCCGGGTTCTGGTTGGGTACCCGCTCAGCGGGAATGTGGCGGCGGCAGCATCACCATGGCCAATGCATTAGCTTATTCAAAGAACTGTGCTACGGCCTCCATCATGAAGCAAGTAGGACCAGAATCCTTTGCCGAATTTCTCGGTCGTCTTAAAATACCGACTCCCGTCAAACCCTACCCTTCGATCTGTCTGGGTGCTTGCGATCTATCCCTTTATGAGATGCTTTGGGGCTATACTTTATTTGCCGGAAGAGGATATACAATAAAACCCCGGTCTATCATCCGGATCGAAGACCGAAACGGACGTATTTTAAAACAGATCGACTACCTGGCCAATCGTGAAGAGGTCGTCAGTGAAGCAACCGCCTACACCATGTCACGTATGATGCAAGGCGCCGTTGATCAAGGAACAGCTGCCGGTATGCGCGCCCGTGTCGGTGCACTTGAAATGGGCGGTAAGACCGGTACTACCAACGATAATGCCGATGCCTGGTTCATCGGATACACCCCCCAGCTACTGGTTGGCGCCTGGGTGGGATTTGACGACCGATTTATAAAAAACCAGGGAGATGGATCACGCATGGCCAGACCGATCTGCGAATATTTTTTTGGCAGGGTGCTGGCCGACAGCCGTACCGGTATAGAGAAAGCGGCCCGCTTCCTAATGCCCGAAAACTTATCCGTCGAAATGAACGCAGCAGATATCATCATCAGCGACACCGACCCACTACCCGGTGCTACCGGTGAAAATACCGGTGCCGGCACCGTAGACGACTACGACGATCCAATCGATCCGGAACCGGATACGAACAACGATACAATCCCCCGTCAGCCGCCTGCTCGTCCTAAAGAAGAATCATGAATCATTCAATCCGAAAAGCTACCCCATCGGATATCAGATCGATCAGTGAATTGGCGCATGAGGTATGGCCCAAGGCCTATGCTGACGTGATCACGACTGAACAGATCCATTTCATGCTCGAATGGATGTACAGCTCATCTTCGCTGGAACAACAACTGAAAACAGGGATTGAATTCCTATTGGCGGAAGACGAGGAAGGCCACCTTTTGGGCTTTGCGGCATACAGGTGTTTAGAATCGAGTCATTGGAAATTGGATAAACTCTATGTGCGAAGCGATCTGCAAATGAAAGGCATCGGCAAGCAGTTAGTAGAAAACGTAATGGCTGACATTAAACAGGCCGGAGGTACCCACCTTGAATTTCAGGTGAATCGGCGGAACAAGGCCGTAGGCTTTTATCAACGAATTGGTTTTCATATCCTTCGGGAGGAAGATTTTGATATCGGGCATGGCTTTTTTATGAATGATTACATTATGGGGTGCCCGATTCAATGAAGGGCCTGTCTGACAGGGATTTTACCGTTCAATCCACTACCTTTGCGGCCGTTACAACAAAAACAAAACCCATGTCCACACAAACCGTTCAGATCGATTTTTCACTTCCCTATAAAGTAGCAGACATTTCACTTGCTGAGTGGGGTCGCAAAGAGATCCGCCTGGCCGAGGCTGAAATGCCCGGACTGATGGCCATCCGTTCCGAATACGGAGCCTCCCAGCCCTTGAAAGGTGCACGCGTAGCCGGCTGTCTGCACATGACCATCCAAACCGCTGTACTGATCGAAACACTCGTAGCTCTCGGTGCAGAAGTAAAATGGAGCTCATGCAATATCTTCTCTACACAAGATCATGCTGCCGCTGCTATTGCTGCTGCCGGTATCGGTGTTTTCGCCTGGAAAGGTCAGACGATCGAAGAAGCTGATTGGTGTATCGAACAGACACTGTTTTTCGGTGGAGCAGATAAGCCTCTCAATATGATCCTGGACGACGGCGGAGACCTCACCAACATGGTGCTTGATAAATTCCCCGAACTGGCCCAGTATGTAAAAGGTATTTCAGAGGAAACAACCACGGGGGTACATCGCTTGTACGAGCGTGTGGCTAAAGGAACACTCCCCATGCCTGCGATCAACGTGAACGATTCTGTTACCAAATCCAAATTCGACAATAAATACGGCTGTAAAGAATCACTGGTGGATGCGATCCGTCGCGCTACGGACATCATGATGGCCGGTAAAGTAGCTGTAGTCGGTGGATATGGCGACGTTGGTAAAGGCTCTGCCGCCTCCTTACTTGGATCCGGTTGCCGTGTGATCGTAACGGAGATCGACCCGATCTGCGCCCTGCAAGCCGCTATGGACGGTTTCGAAGTAAAACGCATGATCGACGCCGTAGCAGAAGCAGACATCATTGTCACCGCTTCCGGTTGCCGCGACCTGATCACAGGCGAACACTTCAAACGCATGAAGGATAAAGCGATCGTTTGTAACATCGGGCATTTCGATATCGAGATCGACATCGCTTGGCTTAATACTAATTATGGTCATACCAAAGACACGATCAAGCCACAAGTAGATATTTACAATGTGGATGGCAACGACATCATCATTCTGGCGGAAGGACGTCTGGTGAATCTGGGATGCGCTACGGGTCACCCCTCCTTTGTAATGAGTAACTCCTTCACGAACCAGACCCTCGCCCAGATCGAACTCTGGACCAACCACAAGAACTACGAGAACAAAGTATATGTATTACCCAAGCACCTGGATGAGAAAGTAGCCCGCCTGCACCTCGCCAAGATCGGTGTACAACTCGATGAACTCACGACCGCTCAAGCCGACTACCTGGGTATTCCCAAAGTCGGTCCATTCAAACCAGAACATTACCGGTATTGATCGAATAGATCGAACAAAAAAGCCTTCCCTCGGGAAGGCTTTTTTTATTGTGTCAGTAATTGTTTCCCCCGATCGATCAAACAAGTGGCCGATCGCATCCAAACGGCACGCTGAGCGGCATCGGGCTCAATGGAAAATTCTTTTTTGGCGGAGGTAGTGATCAATATCCTCTGAATCGGCAAGGTGGCTAGTTTGTTCAGCTGATAATTGGTCGTGGGACCATTCTTGAAAAACACATGCAACAAGCCTTCACAGTTCATGGTTCCGGCATTGCGGAACATCAGCCGCATCTTGCTGCCCTCGAAAAATACCTGAATCGTCGCCTCATCATCTACACAAATATTGCCGGATCCCAGCTCGATCATCCAGTCGATCTCAGCCTTACTGGCATCCAATACAGCCGAACCTCCGGGCCATTTATTGTATCCGGTCGAATACGTGATCGATCGAGTATAAGGATCTTCATTTTTTATGAGCGCACAGTCTTGCGCTGTCGCGCTAAAAAGGACAGCTACAAAAAAGAAAATGAAAGAGATGACTCTTCTCATACTATCAAAGACGCACCGCCGTACCGGTAGCGATCACCATCAACATGCTTCCTCCGGCTCCAACTGTTTCAAAATCCAGATCGACACCTACGATTCCGTTGGCACCCATAGACTGAGCTTTTTCGACCAACTCACGCATAGCATCTTCTTTAGCCTCTTCCAAAACGCGTTCATAGGTCTTGCTTCGTCCGCCAAATACATCCCGTAATCCGGCAAAAATATCTTTGAACATGTTGGCCCCGATGATGCTTTGGGCATTGATGACACCGAGGTACTCCTGAACGGGTTTTCCTTCGATGGTACTGGTTGTTGTAACGATCATGAACTAAGGTTTTAGTTGAGCGAATATAGTATCTAAAACGGGCTGCGGCTTGATCTGTACGCCTTTTGACGATTCTTTAATATATCCGGTGCGACTCTGCAGGTCGGGGTGACTGGCCAGGAATTCCGGCATACTGCCTTCCGATCCTCCCTCCCCTAACCGATCGAAGAGATCGACAAACCCATTGGGATCGATGCCGCGGTCGGTCAGTATTTTCAGCCCTTTCAGATCGGCCTCCTTTTCCAAGGACCTTGAATACGTCAGCGATCGTAATTCATCGGCATGGTCGACCAATACACCACTGACCGTACCCACTTTACCAAAAACAAGTCCCAGAAAAACCTGGGAGCCCAACTTCCGAAAGATCGATCGGGTGGCATGCCGACGATCGACATGCGTGAACTCATGGGCCAACAAGGCCGCCAGCTCGGGTGCCGACTTCATCTTATCAAGCAACGCCGAGTACACAACGATCCGACCACCGGGTAACGCAAAGGCATTCAACTCGCCGCTATTCACCACCGCGATCCGTATGGAGTAGGCGGATGGCACCTTCATCGCTACAAAAAAATCCGATACCAGTCGGGTACGTGCCGTATCGATCCTATATCCTGACGACAAAGCATCATATACCCCATCCCCCAGTTGCTGTTCGGTCTCTACTGAAACCGTTGAGGCCAGCTTCTCGGCTAAAAAAGGGACGATAAGACTATAGATCAATAGAACGGCCACAATCAAGCCAACCAACAACGACCCGTTCCGTATCCATTCCTTTGCTTTTGGCCGGGCATACCAAACCAACTCTTGCTTTTGTTGACGATGCTGGATGCGATCAAACGCGAATCTTCCGGCTACTTCGATCCGACCGGGTCCGGTCAGGTGACGGAGTTCTGTTTGCGATGAATCAAAAGACAATGCAGGGCTGAATTCCGAGTATTTCCAACGGATCCTTGTATTGGAACCGATGAAACCGATCTGCACATATTCTTCCAACACCATCAGAGAGATGGGCTGCTTTTCGGCGCCGGACCATTCCTGATAGGTCCCATTGAAACTTTCCATGACACAAATTTCGGAAAGAGGATGTTCCCCGTGAAAGAACAATTCGTTTGATTTTTTGTATTTATGCCGAGCATGGTACTAGCCTATAATTTTCTGGCCTCCTGGCAACTCTTTCCCGAGAAATCAAACTACGAGAACGGAGTGGTACCTAAAAGCGGTATTTATAGGCTTGAAGCAACAGATTCTGCCAAAACTTTGCGCATTTTTCACAACCGCGTCCTGCCAGACAATACATCCCTTGCAGCCGAATACCAGGTACTGGCAGACGGCGAGCGAAACAAGCCTCAAGATCCGGCCCTCGGAGACACGGTAGAGGTTTATATCCCTGACGGACTCAATCTCGATATTAGATTTTATCGAAGTGAACAGATCCATTTACAGGTACATCAAGAGATCCTTCCGAACGGATACCTGCAATTGACGCAGAAAGGAACCCGGGAAGATGGCAGCACTTACACCAATCAGGAGATCTACCATAAGCAGCTCAGTGTGCTCCCCTACTCGGCCTCTGTATCCGGTGCCGTGATCCGCCCTACGAAAGAAGGGATGATCAAACACAAGGCCCTAACAGCCATGGAGGAGCAGACCAACATGCAACTCGAACAAATCCGCAAACAGATCGAGCTGCTAGCCCTGCAGGCACAAGAGATCCAAAAAAGAAAGGACCTCTCGATGCTGATCTACGATGCCAAACTTTCCTTCAAACCACAAATCGGGCAAACCTATTATCTCTACGAACGAAAAGATGGGACGCATCTGCTTTCCCTGGTAGCCCCGAAGGAATGGGGTGTAAACGGTCCGTTTAAACAATTTCTGGCTGCCGTACAACTGCTCGCCGATCATACCTGGAAAGAGCTTTAGGTTCGTAGTTTTGCCTCGTGACCAAGCTCTCCGTCAATATCAACAAATTCGCCACCCTGCGCAATGCCAGGGGTGGAAATAATCCGGACCTGCTGCAGGTGGCATTCGATGCGCAGACGTTCGGGGCGGATGGTATCACTGTGCATCCACGACCCGATGAACGACACATCCGTTATGCCGATGTTAGGGCCCTGCGTCCGCTCGTTCAAACCGAATTCAACATAGAAGGCAATTGTCGTGAACAGAAATTCATAGATCTGGTACTGGAAGTAAAACCTGAACAAGTCACGCTGGTACCCGATGCCACTGGGCAGCTGACCAGCGACCACGGCTGGGATACGATTACACACAGCGAATACTTGAAAGAAATGGTGCAAACCTTTCATCAAGCCGGCATCCGTGTAAGCTTATTCATCGATCCGGTCGCCGACCTGATCAAAGCGGCTGCAGATACCGGAACGGATCGGATAGAACTTTATACAGAACAATACGCCCAACGGTACGCCACTGGCAAAAAAGAAGAAGCTGTTCTTCCTTATGTGACAGCTGCTGCGTTGGCAAAATCGTTGAATCTTGGAATCAATGCTGGTCACGATCTGGATCGCTTCAACTTGAAATTTTTACATGAACAGATCCCCTATCTGGATGAAGTGAGCATCGGACATGCATTGATCTGCGATGCCATCTATCTGGGATTTGAGAATACGATACAGCTCTACAAACGTCAGCTGACGGAATCTTCTGCTGACAAATAATCTATGATCATTGCCTCTTCGTGTGGTGCAAACCAACGGATTTCAGGAATCCTTTTGAACCAGGTCATTTGTCGCTTTGCATACTGACGAGTAGCGATCTTGATCCGTTCGATCGCCTCCGACAGCGTGTACTTCCCATCAAAATGCTCAAATAGTTCTTTGTATCCGACTGTCTGTAACGCATTCAGCTCGCGGTACGGATACAAGGCTCTTGCCTCCTCAACCAAACCGGCCTCGAACATTTCATCCACTCGTCGATCGATCCGATCGATCAATACGGCTCGAGGCAGTTCGAGCCCTACCCATTTCACGCTGAAATCCCTTGGCTTTGAAGTACCGGTCCGGTACGTAAGAATGCTTTTGCTCGTAGACATCACCACTTCCAACGCACGCATCATACGCTGTGGATTGCGCATCTCTCCTTCCTTTACATATTGCTGATCCAGGCGATGCAACTCGGCTTCTAATCCTTCTATGCCATGCTGCTGATACAACTCGATCACATCCGTTCGTATGGCAGCATCCACCTCGGGGATGGAATCCAACCCCTCCAAAAATGCACGGATGTACAATCCGGTTCCGCCCACCAACACCAACCGATCATGCTTTCGGAAAAGTTCCTCCCCCATGTGTAGCGCATACGATTCATAATCGGCCGCCGTAAATACTGAATGAATGGTATGTGATGCAATAAAATGATGGGGAGTAGTATGCAATTCAGATTCGGCCGGACGTGCCACACCGATGGCAAGCTCCTTGTAGCATTGGCGTGAATCAGCCGATAGGATCTCCGTTTGAAAACGCGTTGCTAATTGGATGGCGAGTGCCGTTTTTCCAACTGCAGTGGGACCCACAACAGCGATAACGGTGTTCTGAGTGGTAGCCTTCGAGCTCATTCCTCTTCTTCTCCGCCAAATGTATCTTCCGAAGCTACATCCTCTCCTTCTTCATCTTTCTCCCCGAATCCATCGCCTGCCTGAAGCAGATCATATTTCTCCTCAATGTCCGCAAACTTCTCTCCCAACATGCTCTTAGTACCGTACTGGCTGGGGGCCAATCCGGTCGCCCGAACCATCGATGGGTATTCCTTATTGGGATCTTCCTCGTTTGATACGTTAATCAACTCGATGAGAAAATTCCACCCTTTCACAAAGTCATATTGGTACATGAATCGCTGGTTCGGACTCTTGATCTCGGAGGCGATCTTAGTTTCCGCCATCAGAAGCGGCGGTGCTTTGTACGGCTTGTCATACACTTCCAACGAAATCTCTCTGCCCTGCTGCCACTGATCGTTGCTGCGAAAGAAGGTGGCCGCATGTTTACTGTCGAACTCGTAGGCTTTTAGAATAGACTGATGCAGATCTAAAAACGTATGAGTATGTCGAAGGGCAATGTCGCGGTAAACCGATTCATCCTCCTCGAAATAGACGCGGAAACGTAAAATAGCCATTGTTCAAAGTTATGTGATGAGGCTCAATGCTGGTTAAGAACTTACGGGGGTCAGCCCCAACTCTTTACCTTTCTCCAGCATATAGGCATGGGCCGCTTCATAGGTGTTGGCGATCACTCCATCCAGCATGGCATCCTTCAGTGAATCCTTGATGATACCTACCGGCTTGGAAGGTGATAAACCGAACGTCTGCATGATGAGCTCACCCGAGATCGGCGGCTGCCAATTACGGATCTGATCCTTCTCCTCCACCTCCCGGCACCGCTCGCGGACGAGCTGGAAATTGGACAAATACCGATTCACTTTCTGTTTGTTCTTGGACGTGATGTCTGCTTCACAGAGCATCATCAGTGAATCAATATCATCGCCGGCCTCGAACAGCAAACGACGGATGGCAGAATCCGTGATATTTTCCTTTGTCAGACTGATGGGTCGTAAGTGCAACTCCACCAATTTCCGAACAAAGCGCATGTGTTCGTTCAGGGGCAGCTTCAGTTGGGTGAAGATCTTTGGAACCATCCTACCACCTACTACTTCATGTCCGTGGAAAGTCCACCCATGCCCTTCTTCAAAACGCTTGGTCTGCGGTTTGGCGATATCATGCAAAACTGCGGCCCAACGAAGCCCGAGATCAGTAGTGTTTCGAGACAAATTATCCAGCACTTGCAGCGTATGATAAAAATTATCCTTATGCCCGAGGCCATCTCTGTACTCCGCTCCACGTAAAGCAACGAGTTGCGGGAAAATACGCTCCAGCAATCCGGAGCGATAAAGCAGATCCAATCCAATAGATGGCTTGTCGGCCAGTATGATCTTATTCAATTCATCGGTGATGCGTTCTTGTGAGATGATCTGTATCCGATGGGCCTGCTGGCAAATGCCCGTCCACGTATTCTCGTCGATGGTAAATCCCAATTGCGTAGCGAAGCGGATGGTGCGCATCATTCGAAGCGGGTCATCGGCAAACGTCTGATCAGGTGGAAGCGGTGTACGAAGAATCTTTTGCTCCAGATCAGCAATGCCTCCGAACGGATCCACCAGGTCGCCATAATTAGAGGTATTCAGTGAAATAGCCAGCGCATTGATCGTCAAATCGCGGCGCAACTGATCATCCTGAATGGTACCGGGTTCTACCTGGGGCTTCCGGGAATTAGATTGATAACTTTCTCGACGAGCACCGACAAATTCAAGATCCCATCCACCAGGTAATTGAATGTGTGCCGTTCCGAATGTTTTGAATAAACTGACCGTTGGCCTTGGCGTCATCCCCGCGGCCACTTTCTGGGCCAGCATCAAGGCATCTCCTACACAAACAAAGTCGGCATCTTTGGTGGGGCGATTCAGCAACTTATCGCGCACAAATCCACCGACCAGATAGGTCTCCAGTCCAAGTGAAGAAGCTGCCTGGGCAACTTGCGTCAACCACCCCTGCTCTATCTGTGTGAATTGAATTTTCATCAGCGGCCAAAGATACAACGAGCCGTCGTCTATGGACGCAATACATGCGGAGCACCTTCTAACCATCGAATCAGGGTGGAGGCTTGCTTGGGTAGCGTTTCTCCCCTTCGATATTGGACAATATGATCCGCACCTTTTATGATCGGTTCCGTGATCATTGAAAAGGAGTTCGGAGTCGGATCTCCATGCCTATTGGCTGAAGTAGAAACGATCGGTTTCCCAAAGCGTTTGATGAGATGCCGGCAAAAAAGATCTGAACAGATCCGAAGGGCAACGCTTCCATCGGATCCCAGTAAATTATCAGCTAAACCGATCGCACCATCATAGATCACCGTGGTAGGCTGCTCAGATTCCTTCAGGTAGTCAAATAGTGCGAGATCGGGTGCGGCAACATGCTTCAATATGTCTTGTTCCTCGGTAACCAGCGCGATCATTGGAGCATCAAGAGGTCGCTGTTTCAATTCATTGATCCGGTCAGTCGCTTGCTCATTAGTAGCATCACAGCCCAGTCCCCATACGGTATCCGTCGGATACAAGATCACGCCGCCTCTTTTTAAGACGTCCAAGCATGCCAGGATATCCGATTCAAAACCGATCATATGGATTCGTAAAGGTCCATCACCTTTCGGGCCGTTGCTTCAGCTGTGAATGCAGTCGCATGTCGTTTGCCGGACTCGATCATTGCTGTGACCTTATTGGGATCGTTCAAAACACGACGCATGGCGTTTGCTATTTCAGCCGGTGAATGGGGATCGACGAGCAGACTACCCGGCCCGCCAGCCTCCGGCAAACAAGAAATATTCGACGTGATCACCGGCACTTCACTCGCCAATGCCTCCAATACCGGTATACCGAAACCTTCAAAAACGGATGGATAGATCATGGCAGTGGCGGATTGATAGATGGCCGGAAAATCCATCGCGTTTTGAAAACGCGGCTGTTGCTTCGCCGCCAATGCTCGAGACAAAAAGATCACCCGGTCCTTGACTCCAAGATCTTCCACTTTTCGTTTCACTTCACGCTCATATTTTCCGCCGGTACCGATGACAACCAATGGAATATCGGTCTCTTTACGGATTGTATGCACCGCCTCTACCAGTCGCCCAAGATTTTTTCTTTCAATGATGCTGCCTACGTAAAGAAAGAATCGTTCGGGCAGTTGATAACGCTCCCTTACTTGTTGCTTTTCTTCAATGGTCACCTGCTGAAAGAAAGCCGGATTACAGCTCTGATAACAGACACGGATCTTACGGGCAGGTATCTGATAGAACTCGATGATATCACGCTTGGTTTGTTCACTGATCGCAATGATGCGATCGGCATGCTCGCAGGCATATTTGAATTTGCTCCGATAGATGCGAACATCGATCGGGTTGTATTGCTCCGGATAGCGTTCGAAGATCAAGTCGTGGATTGTAACCACGGTTCGAATGCCAAGCCGGTTCATCCCTCGGGGAATTTCATGACTTAGACCGTGATAGAGATCGATCTGATTTTTTCGGAGGTCTTTTTTTACCCAAGAAGACCGCCAGGCAGCAGAAAACAGCTTATCGATCTGACGCGTAGGATTGAGTTCAACTACATTCCCCCTTTCAATGCCATCCCAGGGGAGTGGAAATGAACCGCTGGGTTTTGGATTGAACAGAAAATATGAATGCGTTGGGTACAGATCCGCCAGTGAACGGATCAGTGTTCGGCTGTAATGACCGAGACCGGTACCATTATGAAAAGCTCTTTTTGCATCGAATCCGATCCGCATAGAACAAAGATAGCGAGTACTGAAATGGTTAAATTCGCAGCAAAATAACAACCATGAAAGCGCTGATACAGGATGTCTGGGCAAATCGAGAGTTATTGAAAAGCAAGGAATACGCTGATGCCGTCCGGTCGGTCATAGAGCAGATCGATCGAGGTGAACTGCGTGTAGCCGAACCTTCCGCTTCCGGCTGGCAGGTAAATGAGTGGGTGAAGCAGGCGATCCTGATGTATTTCGCGATCCAGCCTATGCAGGCCTGGGATATGGATCCATTCACCTTTTACGACAAGATGTTGCTGAAACGAAATTATGCCGAGATCGGCGTGCGTGCCGTGCCACATGCCATTGCTCGATATGGTTCCTATCTGGGAAAGAATGTGGTGCTGATGCCTTCTTACGTAAACATCGGGGCCTATGTGGATGAAGGAACCATGGTGGATACCTGGGCTACGGTGGGCAGTTGCGCGCAGATCGGGAAAGGGGTACATCTGAGTGGTGGCGTGGGTATCGGCGGCGTGTTGGAACCATTGCAGGCCAGTCCGGTTATTGTGGAAGATGGTTGTTTTATCGGTAGTCGCTGTATCGTCGTGGAAGGTGTGATCGTAGAAAAAGAAGCGGTACTCGGAGCCAATGTGGTGTTGACCCAGTCCACCAAGATCATCGACGTAAGCGGACCGGAGCCGATCGAAATGAAGGGCCGGGTGCCTGCACGCAGTGTGGTGATACCAGGCACGTACAACAAAAAATTCCCGGCTGGAGAATTTGGAGTCGGCTGTGCCTTGATCATCGGTAAACGAAAAGAAAGCACCGATCAGAAAACGAGTCTGAATGATGCATTGAGGGAATTCAATGTTAGTGTTTAACCATTCACTTTGGGTAGTTAATAATCATGTGGATTACTTTCCAGCCATAAGACTTGGTGGTTAACATTTTGGCTTTATTTTAGCTAAAACCAATTTTTTTTTATGAGACTATTAAAACCTCTTTCCCTCGTGCTGATCCTTTCAGCCCTGTTCGTAACGCTCACCTCTTCTCACCCTGCTCCTAAATCTGCTGTTGAGCCTTCAACTGTAGGATATACTTCTAAGGAGTTGATCAAGATGGCTGAAGCGCAAAAGCAAGACAAGCTTTCTCTGAAAGAGAAGCTGGCCATCAAGCTTTTCAACAAGAAGCTCAACAAGCTGGCCGCTGAAGCACCTGCTCCTGCCTCTGGAGAGAAAAGTCAGACTGTTGCCTGGTTGCTTGCATTGTTCCTGGGCGGACTGGGTATCCATCGTTTCTACCTGGGTTACACTTGGCAAGGTGTTGTCCAGTTGCTGACTGCAGGTGGTTGCGGTATCTGGGCGCTGATCGACTTCATCCGTATTTTGACCGGAAGTCTGCAGCCTAAGAACGGTTCTTATGCATCCAAAGACCTCTAAGCATAAATGGTCAGATAGATTAGCGATTTTCAAGCTTAATCTATCTCCGAAAGCCAGTGTTGCCCTATCTAGGGCAACACTGCTTTTAATCATTGCCGTACCGGTAGTGATCTTTTTATTGCCCATCGATTTCTTCGATCATGGCAAGCCTATGTGCCTTTCCCGGATCATGTTTGACATGGAATGTTACGGTTGCGGACTCACCCGCGCCTGCAAACACCTGATGCACCTGGATTTTGAGAGCGCCTTCTATTACAATATGGGAAGCTTCATTGTGCTTCCGTTGGTGGGACTGTTATGGATAAAATGGGGTATACAGGAATTTAAATTCCTGGCGAAAGCCGCTAAAAATCCCTCCGCTGATAATACTCCCGCTTGATCAGTTCGCCTTCGGATATAACTTGATGAACTGAGACTGTACCACTTCGCCGAACTCCCCCGTCGCCATCTTGAATTTGAGTATTGCATCATTCTCCAGTTGAGCGACCGTTTCTTTGGTTGAGCGGTCTCCCATCAGCCAACGCATGGCAAAGACACCGTCTACTGCAGTTGTTTCGAAAATAGCTTTCACTGTTCCTGGCTTCCACTTCGTTTTATCATATGACTCAAGGATGATCGCACAATAAACATCCCCCATCTTCTTAATGCCCAACCGGTAATAGGATCCATTGAAATTCTTGTAAACCCCTTCGATGGGGTTAAGTTTCTCTTTTTCAAAATATGACTTCAAGGAGGCCTCATCCTCATTCAAAACTTGATTGAGTTTTTGTGCATGTGCCGACATGGTAAACGTACTGGCAACAATAATTGCAAATAAGGCGGTCATAAAACGTTTCATACAAAATAATTATATGGATTAGAGATTGTGAAATTCAAAATTAACCGAGATTTCAATTCCTACCTAACCCATTGAAAATCCAGTTTGCTGATCTGATTGGATCATTAATACCCGATCACCTGCTTCAGCCTTCCCCAAACTTCGTTATCGAAACTGGACATGGCGAGTGCGGGGAGGCCGGCCGAATCACCCATTCGGATCACAACCAACTTCTGGGAGGGCACTACATAGACCTTCTGATCATTTTTTCCCAGTGCGCAGTACATATCTGCGGGGGCGTTGGATACAAGCATCCCCGGAAAAACGGTTTGAAAGATCGGTGCCATGAAATTGGATTTTCCATTTAGCCAAGTCAAATAGCCGTAGGATGGATTGAGCGCCTGAGAAGTATTGACTTGCGCATTGAAATAGTTTGAATCGGTCAGGACCGGCGTCTGATCCCACTTTCCTTTATTGAGCATGAGCAATCCGTATCGTGCCATGCTTCGAGCATTACTGTATAACACGTTGTTGAAGCCGTTCGGCAACCAACCTCCGTTCATGCCGATCACGTTGCGGATCTTCTGCTGGAAATAGGCATTGTAAGTGCGGCCGGTGGCCGTTTCCACTACCTTATCCAATAGCGTGTAGGGCGCGTTGTGATAGGCCCAGCGGGTGCCTGCATCGGCTTTGTAGATTAGACAGGAAGGCGTCGTGCAGTCATTGTCGGGGACAGCATCATCGAGTCCGGTGGTCATGGTGAGTTGATGACGCACGGTGATCAAATCTTCTTTCAGGACAGGAAGCGAAGTCCAGCCCCGGCCCAGATATTGAGAACTTCTGGTGTTGATATTCAACAGCCCCTCCTGCTGCGCAATCCCCACCAACATGGCCGTCATGGTCTTTCCGGCTGAGGCCCAATACCAGACACTATCTGCCGTGAACGTTCCGAAGTATTTCTCCGCTACGATCTTCCCCCCTTTCAAGATGATGAACGCCTTGGTGTTTTTAGATTGGAGATAGGTATAGAGGTCGTTGAGTTGTGTTTCGTTCCATCCCTGAGACGCAGGGGTCAGGCTCTGCCACTCTGTGCCCGAAACAGGCGGAAAATAGAGAGCTGTATTCGTGGGTGGGGGCGGGTTATCGCCCTTATCCTTCCCGCAAGAGACCAATGCGCCAGTGAGAACAAACAGCATGATTAGTTTTCTAAGCATGGGACTTGGAGTATTCTTGATTGAGAAAGTTTAATTCGCTTCTGCCCGAAACTGATCAGATCCGTTTATAATCTGCTCGCCAATTTTTTATAGCAGATTTGATGTCTTTGGCTGACAATTTCTCTTCCACCGCTCTTTTGACTAGCCCTGGTAACTCTTCGTCTGACGCGAAGCGAATCGCGATTATCTGTCGCAACCGAATGCCTTGGGGCAAGGGTTTGCCTGTCAACAAGAAATGCCTGAAATTCTCCTCGCTGCGGATCACACGGTCCTGCACCTTTAGTGAATAGATCCGCACCAAGCCGGCCACACAGAAAAGAATAAAAAAGGCCAAGGCAATCAGTGCATGCACAAATCGATCAGGGCCGGAGGCCATGAAGGTATGAAGCAAACCGGCTGCGATCCCTACCAACGTTAGAGGCAAGATGAAGTAATGATAAAATGGATGCATCCGAGAATGGTTGGAAAAATTTTGTTCAGGCATATATTCGGTTTTAAAGTTTTAGAATTGATACATCAGCCTTGCACCCATATTCAGTTGAAATCGAATCAGTGATCCTTCGATCGTCCAGGCAGGGCGCACGCAAACGATCATGCAACGAGGAGGATATGCTTCTGCTTTCTGTTGATCCACCACCGACATGTAATCGGTGAAAACAGACCGCAGACCCATTCCCCCGAATATATCAAAATACAGGTGTTTACCCAACTTGGCCATCCCGCCAAACTGTATGGCACCAGTCACCACCGGTGAATGAATGGTAGCGGAGCTATATGTAAATACGCTATCCCGGACACCGTTGCTTTCAAAATAGGAGCCGCTCCCATTATTAACCCAAGAACGTTGCGAAAAAGAAAACTGCAATCCGGTATAGGCAGTCAATTCACGACCCAGACCAGGAAACATGAATCGTATTTCGGGCTTAACTCGAACGTAACGGCTGTTCGAAACCGCTCGATTATACGGCCGGCCGGTAGCGGTTGCCAACTCGGCCAACAATTGAAACCGATCGTTCAGGTTATAAGCAGCACCGAATTGAACAGCATACCGGAGATTGGGAGCCGGCACCACAGCCGGGGTGAAGGTCAATGACCACTTTCCGGATTGAGCGATGAGCGATCCCGAGACCAGAACCAGGGGCAACACAAATAGTAAACGACTAACGACCATCCGGGCCAAAAATACATGACTGCGCAAAACAACACTCTTAAACCCTTTAACTTTATTCTCATCCAAGCCATGCGTAACACAAACCGAAAAAAGAATAATATGTCCCGCGCTGCTCAATCGGTCCTATATCGCCTTGCCCAATGCCTTTTCCTGGCCTTATTCCCGGTACTGATAGCCTGCCAGAAAAAAGACAATAACGGTACAAACCCGGCCGACCCCTTTCGGATCACCAAAACGATACAATACAATAATGTAAGCGTGGATGTGGTAATCGATAAGCCTACCGGAACTGAGTTGGATGCACTAGTGGTTTATCACGGAACAGTCTGGTACAACAGCGAGATACTGAATGCTGCCAATAACACGTTGGACGGATTCAAGGATTTATTGGACCGAAAGGACATGATCATCATCAGCGTGGCCTATCCGGAGGAAAATCTATTGATGGGTGACAACGTAACCTTTGCGGAAGCGGGATTGCTTTGGGTGAAAAATAAAATGCAAGCCGAGTTGGGAATCACGCCAAAGAAGATTTTTCTGGCTGGTCATTCACAGGGGGGATATGTTGTTACTCGGTTAAACACCATGCATAGTACCAATGGCGTAATTGCCAGTGCGCCGGGTCCATTGAATCTGGTATATCGCTGTCAGCTGGAAGAGAATGGCACCATAGCCAACGGATTTCAATGCACTCAATTGAAAGTTACCTATGGCACCACCACCGCGAATCCTCAGCCTTATTGGAACAGATCGTTACTCAATTTCACAAGCGGCTTTAAAACGGACATATTATTCGTACAAGGATTGAATGACTCCCCCATTCAGATGTATTCCTGGCCTACGTTCAAACAACAGGTACAGAATTGCACGGATTGCGCGCAACGAATTTTCTTAGAACTACCTGGTTTGGGACACAATGGACTTTTTGTAAGTACAGATGGGAAAGCAACATTCAACCGGTTCTTGAATGAAAGAAGATAAATCGTTGGCTTGGTCATTTTCATTTACTCGCTTTAGCAAGAAAGCTTGCAACGCTCGCAAATAAAGGGATCAATTACATATGCTGTACTGTAAGTATCCCTAAAAAGCAGACGGTTTAAAACTTGAGTATTCATCTTAAATTTAAACTGTCATGAAAAAATCCCGATTCACGGAGGCGCAGATTGTATCTGCCCTTAAAAAACAAGAAGCCGGTATCTCCACTCGT
>JBKCMR010000071.1:0-1088 GCA_046300055.1 Bacteroidota bacterium | reverse complement strand
TTCATATAGTTGAGGGCGTTGAGACGGTTGAGATTGTTTAGGGCCTGGAAAGTTTACTCCTGACTTTTTATTAAAAGATTACGGGATGAGGTACTACCTTAAGCCGCTCAACTTTGTAAACAAATCTGTCTCCCAAACTCTAGTCGGTGATCCTTCCCCCGGCATTGATCCAGTCTGTGATCTTCTGGCGTTCGTTTGCCGGCAGTAACCCACCGGTTGGCATCGGACTTGGATTACCATCCACTGCCCGAGCTCGAATACGATCCTTGGCTGATACAATTGCACAGTCGGTGCTGAGATTTACCCCACCACCGGCGGATGAAGAATTGTGGCAACTCACACAGTTGGTTTGCACAAGCGTCTTTACCGCATTGAAAAGAGGACCGGAAGATCGAGTACCTACTACAATAGAGCCCTGTGTCGCTGAGCAGCCATTCGCATCTCTTGCAGCGATGCTGTAGGTGCCGGCATTTAAATTGGCAAAACTCGTGACCGATTGAAAGGTTCCACCATTCAAACTATATGTGTATGGAGCCGTGCCTCCGGAGGCTGCGACATTGATCGATCCGTTGGCGCTGGGTGTAACACAAGGAGTTACGCCGTTGACCGTGGGATTTACTGATATGGTAACTCCACTGCAACCTGCAACATTCGTAAGCGTAAAGGTGGCAGAACCAGTACATCCGGCAGAACTCTTAGCGATGATCGTATAGGTGCCAGCAGAAAGGTTAGTGAATTGACCCGACCCTTGAAAGGTACCATTGTTGATACTATAGGTAAATCCGGATGCCCCGCTGGCACTGGCATTAATACTTCCATTCGCAGCTCCGGCTGCAGGATTCATGGTACTGGCCGTAACAGTAACCGTAACCCCTGCACAAGGATCTGTGGGAGGCGGATCGCTCGTACTGCATGAAAATCCAAACAAAATCAAACCGGAAAGCAGAAGCGAAGAAAAAGAATGGTTCATTTGTCGATCGTATTTCTTGATAGAATATTTCTTAAAGGTAGGAACAGATAATTATTGACAAGCGAAAACGTTTAACAGATATATGATGAATTCATCCCAATTTTAGAAAATGAAATGG
>JBKCMR010000070.1:0-9740 GCA_046300055.1 Bacteroidota bacterium | reverse complement strand
TCGCTCGCCGTGCTGACCATGCCGGTCGTGATCCTTGCCTCTTTCTATTACTACACGCAATGCAAGGCACAAGGAACACCGATCGACTTGCGAGTGGTAGGACTTCTGGCCCTTGGATTTATTGTAGGTGCCTATTTAGGTGGCCGTTGGGCGCTGACACTATCTCAAGCCCAATTGAAGCAAATTTTCGCATGCGTGCTGATCTACACAGCCATCCGGATGTTGGAATGGGATCAATGGCTTATTCAGTTAGTCAAAAAAAGTTGACGCCGACGTGTTGAATTTACGCGCCTGATGCATCCTGACTCAAAGGTCCTATTTTATGCCCCTGGAGCGATATCGACACTTGTCTGACGAGGAACTGCTGGAACGGTTCCATTCCGGAAAGGACACGGACAGTCTGGGCCATCTGATGCAACGCTACACGCTGATGCTTTTAGCCGTTTCGATGAAATACCTGAAGGATGAGGAAGCCGCACGCGATACGGTTCAACAGGTTTTTTTGAAAGCGATCACTGAGCTGGGAAAGTATAAAGTCACCTATTTCAAGTCCTGGATCTATCAGATCGCCAAGAACCAATGCCTGATGCAACTTCGCGATCAGAAAAAATGGGGCATTCCGTTAGAAGCTGAATCCTTACCCATCGAAGGGGATGCGGCCATCGATCTGGAACAATGGACTGAAAAAGAACAACAGTTCGACCACCTGAATATTGCCTTGCAATCGCTGAGTGAGGAGCAACGGCATTGCGTAACTTTATTTTATCTGGAGAAAATGAGTTACCGACAAATAGCAGAAAAAACAGGACACGGCATTGCAACGGTCAAAAGTCATATCCAGAACGGAAAAAGAAATTTGCGGATCGCCCTGGCGAGCCATAAAACAGCGGCAAGAAATGAACGATAGTCCTACACATAAACAAGATCAGGGCAACGGAGTAGACCCGCAGGAGATCCTTCGCTACACCTCCGGCCAAATGAGTGACGAAGAAGCTCGTCGACTGGAAGCTCGTTCACTCGAAGATCCATTTCTCGCAGACGCGCTGGAGGGCATGGAACAAACTGCAGACACCAAGCGTTTGGAACAACTCGCGTACTCCCTGAATCAGGACTTGAAAAGAAGACTGAAAAAAAAGAGGTCAAAAAATAAATGGATCGGTTTTGAGACTCCAATCTGGTGGCCTTGGACCATCCTGATCCTGCTGTTGCTAATTACCATCGCCTACCTGTTCATCCGAAAACTAGGCGGGTAAGCGTTTAAAGAGCATTCCATACCTGCTGGGCAAATTGCTCCAATGAAGGATCCCGCGCGCCCATTAACAAAAGAACCGTATCTGCATTGAGGTGTGATCGAACGGCATCCATGAAATGATTTCGGTCTTCAATAAAATATGCAGACACGCCCAGTTGACGCAGATCTTCAACGAGGTCGTTGGCTGAAATATCACGCTGAGCCGTACCTCCTGCAAAATAAATCTCACTCATCCAGATCTCATCTCCCGGACGTAAAGCAGCGGAGATCTCTTGCACATAATCGGGTCGCAAAAAACGCGTGGGCTTGAACCCATGGGGTTGAAACCAGGCGATCAATTTGGGCGCAATGGGCTGACAGGCGCGAATCGACGCAGCACATTTGGCCGGGTTATGCGCAAAATCATCGATCACCCATACCCCATTTTTATTACCCAATACCTGATGTCTTCTATAGATGCCCTCATACTGTCGTAATGCTTCCGCAGCCACTTCCAACGATACGCCGAGCGTGCGAGCAACTGCAACAGCTGCCAAGGCATTCTCCATATTATGCCGACCGACCTGATTCAACTCAAACCATACATCACCCACTCGAAAACGGATCTCCATACCGGATTGCTGAAAGTCCATCGCCACGGAACCTGCTTCTGATGAAGGGTCTGCAGAAAAATCCAGCTGCTGATCAGTAGAAAGTCCTGCACTCAACGAATGACTTCGATTCACGATGAAAACATCGCTCTGCTCCCGAAACACCTTGAATAAACGAACCAGCTCATCCAGTTCCTGATGGTCTTTATCGATGTTCAATAATTCGCCTATGGCCGGATGATATTGGATGATGGAACCATCACTTTCGTCGGCCTCAATGATCAGCCACTCTCCGCCACCCACAGCTGCATTGCCGATGAGTCCCTTGCGGATCAATTTGGTCAGCCCGGCACCACTAATGATTCCGGGTTCAAGACCGGCATGTTCCAAGATACTGTATAGCATGGCACTGGTCGTACTCTTGCCGCTAGTGCCCGCTACCGCAATCGTTTTTCGGCTAGCAGCGATCAAGGCCAACAGATCTGAACGGTGAAGGACCGGAATCCCTCGCTCTTTTGCCATCCGGTACTCTTCCACTGTATCCTCTACGGCCGTGGAAACGATCACCACATCGATGTCCTTGGAAAATCCTGAACCATCCTGCGCATAGCAACGAATGCCGGCAGCCTCCAGTTTATCACGCACTTCACTGGGAGATGCAAACAATCGATCACTGCCGCTCACCTGTTTTCCGATTCCTTGTAGATATTGGGCCAGCGCACTCATGCCACTACCTCCTATTCCCAGGAAAAACGGATGACGTATTTCGGATATCGATATCGACATGCCGCAATTTATTGAATATGGATGCTGGCAGGCAAAAAAAATCCCGGCTCGAGGCCGGGATCCTAATTAAGCTCGTTGTTTTTGTCGAGGTGCAGCTTTTTTAGCAGGCGCCTTCGCCTTGGGCTTCGATTTCTTCAAGGCCTCATTGATCGCAGCAGCCAAGTTCGCATAAGTGGGCTTGCCCGCCACTAGCTGATCATTGATAAAAAATGTGGGGAGCTCTTTCACTCCTCTATTGATCCCTTCTTTGAGATCATCCTGCACTTGCCACCCATAAACACCATTCACCAAATCATCCAGAAATTTCTTGTTCTTGACACCGGCTTCTTTACTGTGTAATTTGAGACTGGTTGTTCCCAGGTTACGACGATTTTGAAAAAGCACGTTGTGCATTTCCCAGAACTTCCCTTCTTGCGCTGCGGCAACGGCCGATTCACTGGCCTTCAGGCTACGCTGATGTATCAAAGTCAATGGAAAATGTCGAAACTGAAAACGAATTTTCCCATCGAACTCTTCCAGCAGTTGTTTTACGATCTCGTTCACTTTGGCACATTCCTCACTCTCGTACTCGCCGAATTCCATTAAGGTCACAGTTGCATCTTTATTACCCACGAAAATTTCTCGGGGCTCAATGATTATAATATCGTCTTTTTTGAATGCCATATTTTTTGTTTACCCTTTTTAGATAAAAAGGGATTTTTTGTAAAACACGAAGCCGTGAAAAAAGTTCACTACAAACAGCTGTTTGTCGGTTTCGCGCTGAAGGTAACCTTTTTTGAAAGCCATCCAAATGTGGATGGCACTGATTTTCGTCTTTTGTTCTATCCTATTGATTAACAATTGTTTAATTAATTATAATAAAAAGTGAAAATCAGATTTCCCCTTTCACCAGGGGTTCATTGCGAAAGACCACCATCTCGTCAAAAACATCCACTAATACGGGCTGTGAGCGATCGATCGTTCCGGCCAGGATCTTTTTACTGAGCGGATTGATGATCTCCTTTTGGATGAGTCGTTTGAGGGGTCGGGCTCCAAACTGCGGGTCGAATCCCTGTTCGCTCAAAAAGGCCAACGCATAGTCGCTGAAGTGCAGGTCGATTCCTGAAGTGGCCAATAGCTCAGACAGGCCTTTCAACTGGATCCGAACGATGCCCTGTATTTCCGACTTAAGCAATGGCTGAAACAGTATGATCTCATCCACACGATTCAAAAATTCCGGTCGGACTGTCTGCCGTAACAAATGCATCACCTCTCCTTTTGTTCGCTGCATTACTTCCTGCACCGTGCGTTCTCCGATCTGTTCAAACGCCTCCATGATGAGGTGGCTGCCCAGGTTACTGGTCATGATGATGATCGTGTTCTTAAAATTTACGACTCGACCTTTATTGTCGGTCAGTCTTCCATCATCCAGTACTTGCAGGAGCACATTCCAAACATCCGGGTGTGCTTTTTCGATCTCATCCAGCAATACAACACTATAGGGCTTACGTCGTACAGCTTCAGTAAGCTGCCCCCCTTCTTCATACCCTACATAACCCGGAGGTGCTCCTACGAGTCTGGATACGGTATGCTTTTCCTGGTATTCACTCATATCGATACGGGTCATCAAACTTTCATCATCGAACAAGTAGGAAGCCAATGCTTTTGCCAGTTCTGTTTTACCGACACCGGTGGTTCCCAAAAAAATAAAGGAACCGATGGGACGCTTCGGATCTTGCAATCCGGCTCTGCTTCTTCGAATGGCATCGGCCACGGCTGTGATCGCTTCTTCTTGTCCGACCACGCGCTCATGCAAATGTTCCTCCAGTTGAAGAAGTTTCTCCCGCTCACTCTGCAACATTTTAGCAACCGGAATACCGGTTGATTTAGCTACGCTTTCCGCAATGTCTTCCGCATCGACCTCTTCTTTGAGCAATCGCTTTTCAGCAGACTGAGCCAGTTGACTGGTCAACACCTCGATCTGTGTTTCTTGCTCCTTTATCTTGCCGTATCGGATCTCTGCCACTTTACCGTAATCGCCTTCCCGCTCAGCTCGGTCGGCTTGCTGACGAAGGGATTCAATGGATTGCTTCGCTTGCTGAATATTATCTACCTGCTCCTTTTCCATTTTCCATTTGGCACGAAGGGTATCACGCAGCACGATGAGATTGGCGATCTCTGTCTGTAATTCTTTTAGTTTCGATTCGTCGTTCTCGCGCTTGATTGCCTCCCGCTCGATTTCCAACTGACGTATCTGTCTCTCCAGTGTATCTAACTCTTCCGGCATGGAATTCATCTCCAATCGCAACTTGGCGGCACTTTCATCGATCAGGTCAATCGCCTTATCGGGTAGGAATCGATCGGTGATGTAGCGTGACGATAACTCTACGGCTGCAATGATCGCTTCGTCCTTGATCCGAACAAGGTGATGGGCCTCATACCGATCCTTCAACCCGCGCAGGATCGAGATCGCATCTTCCACTGAAGGCTCGTCCACCATCACTTTTTGAAAGCGACGTTCGAGGGCCTTGTCTTTTTCAAAATATTTTTGATACTCATTGAGTGTAGTTGCTCCTACAGCACGAAGTTCTCCACGCGCGAGTGCCGGCTTCAAAATATTCGCAGCATCCATAGCCCCCTCTCCCCCTCCGGCTCCAACCAATGTATGTATCTCGTCGATGAACAGAATGATACTTCCGTCACTTTCTCCAACCTCCTTAACAACACCCTTCAAACGCTCCTCAAACTCGCCTTTATACTTAGCCCCAGCAATGAGTTGCCCCATGTCAAGTGCATAAATGATTTTGCTCTTGAGGTTTTCTGGCACATCGCCGCTGATGATCCGGTGTGCAATTCCCTCTGCAATAGCTGTTTTTCCCACACCTGGCTCGCCTACCAAAATGGGATTATTCTTGGTCCGTCGAGAGAGAATATGAAGGGTGCGACGGATCTCCTCATCTCTTCCGATCACCGGATCCAACTTACCCTGCCGAGCCAACTCATTCAAATTCTTTGCATACTTATTCAACGCGTTGTATTCCGTTTGTTGGGTTGCGGAAGTCACCTTCTCCCCCTTACGAAGTTCTTTGATCGATTTGATCAGATCTGATTCGTTCAAACCTGCATCTTTGAGTAAACCAGCTGTAGTATCCTTTCCTTGTAAGATAGCCAGCAACAGATGTTCCGGGGTCACAAATTCATCGCCGAAGGGAGCAAGTACGGCACCTGCCCGAAGAACGGCCTGGTTGGCATCCCGTCCGATCTGCTGGGCCGCCTCGCCAGAAGTCTTTGGAAGTTTCTGGATCAATTCATCCAGTTTGGATGTCACCACACCCAATGTCACATTGTTCTTTTTCAGCAGATAAGCGACCGTTGTATCCTCTTGCTGAAGTAAGGCTTTAAGGAAGTGGGCCGTTTCGATTGTCGGACACCCTGCATTAAAGGCCAACTGTTGTGCTTGTTGCACGGCTTCCGCTGCTTTTATCGTGAAGTTTCCTAAGTTCATAACAGACTATTTTTGTAGTCAGTAAGCCTCAAACACCAATCCAATCGTTCAAACTCAGCAACTATGTCAGTATTTCGATCATTCATCTGTCCGCTCGTCATATTTCTCTGCGTGGGACTGCTAGATTTTCAGTCTCTTCATGCCCAGCCCAACTGGGATGATCTATCTGCCAAGCTCGACAACTCACAAAAAAAACTAGGTACCGATATCGTAGTACTGATCTGGAACAAGGATTCACTGATCTTCAAAAGGGAAATGGGTGATTTCAATACAAAAACACAAGTTCCCATTGCCAGCTGCAGCAAATGGCTGACGGCAGCCTTGGTGATGAAGATCGTTGAAGAAGGCAAGATCAGTCTGGATGATCCTGTCGTGAATTACATCCCTGAATTCGGAAAGTATTTCAAAAGCTACATCACACTTCGTCATTGTCTGAGTCATACTACCGGCATCACCGATGAGGACCGGATCCTCAAAAACATGGCTGAGAGAAGAAAAATGGAATCACTGGAAGAAGAAGTGAATAGTATAGCTACTCGAAAGATCCGTGCAAATCCGGGTACTGATTTCTGGTATGGCGGGGTTGGACTGAATATCGCCGGCCGCGTATTGGAAGTGGTGACAAAAAAACGATTTGACGTCTTGATCAAAACCAAACTGCTTAATCCGCTTGGCATGAGACGAACTTCATTCACCAACCTCAACGGCGGACCGGTAAATCCCTCCGGCGGAGCGCTCTCTAATGCGGATGACTATATGCGCTTCCAGACTATGTTGTTGAATAATGGAAAGATCAACGGTGTTCAATTCCTCAGTGCGGAATCCATCGAAGAGCTGAGAAAGATCCGGACTGAAGGACTACCCGTCCGTTATGCACCCAAGACTGCTCAGGCATTTCAATACGCATCCGGCGCATGGGTGATCGAAGGAAAAAATGGTCTGGCCGATGCACTCACCAGTCCGGGTTTGTTTGGCACCTGGCCTGTTGTTGATTATTGCAACGGTTACTCCAGCCTGGTGTTGGTTAAGAATCTAATCACGGAGGATAGAGCCAATATTCATCAGGAAATCCGTCAGCTGATCATGCAACAATTGACCAATCGCTGTCAATAAGCGAACGACCTGCATGCAGCTGACCGCTCCAACACCGAACCAGTTAACCGAACGAAACCGATCGATCAAGTCGATGGCGCAACGACTGGGCTTCGATGCCTGCGGCATTGCACAAGCCATGCCACTCGATGAAGATGCCCGCAGATTGGAACAATGGTTGCTGGCCGGACACCAAGGCAGCATGCAGTACATGGAGCGACATTTCGATCTGCGCACCGATCCGACCAAATTGGTACCCGGCGCCCGTTCCGTGATCACCCTTCTTTATAATTATTACCCGGAGCAGCACACTACTCCATCCGAAGTGAAAATCTCCAAATATGCTTATGGCGTAGATTATCACCACGTCATCCGCAACAAACTCAACGCATTTATGCATGAGATCGAAACGGAGATCGGTGCTATCAATGGAAGAGGCTTTGTGGATTCCGCCCCGGTGTTGGAACGCACCTGGGCTCAACGCAGCGGCTTGGGGTGGGTAGGAAAAAATGGAAATCTGATCAATAAGCAAAAGGGTTCTTTTTTCTTCCTTGCCACTTTGATCACAGATCTGGCAATTGAACCAGATCAACCGTTTGCCACTGATCACTGTGGCACTTGTACGCGTTGTATCGATGCTTGTCCTACTGAGGCGATCCTACCCGGACCAGTCATCGCGGGCAATAAATGCATATCTTATTTCACGATCGAATTGAAAGAAAAACTCATTCCGGCTGACATGACAGGCAAATTCGATGGCTGGCTATTCGGCTGTGATGTTTGTCAGGATGTTTGCCCTTGGAATCGTTTCAGCAAACCCACTCAGGAACCGGCTTTCACGCCAATACCCGGAATCCTGAACTTATCGACCAACGACTGGGATGAAATGTCAGAGGAAGTATTCAGAAAAATGTTCAAGGATTCTCCGCTCAAGCGCACCGGATATGAGGGAATTAAACGAAATCTTCGATTCATTCAGGGAGATACCCCGGCCAGCTGAGCCCTTTCGATACAAGCCTTAAAGATTGTCAAGTTATTTTCTAACCACGGGCCATATCTGGGTTCCATCAGCAAGGATCGAAAACGATCCCAGGGCAACCAACCCAAATGAGCAACGGCCAGAGCCTGCAGGGTTATCGCACCATCGGCACCGTGAAAAACCCAGGTCAATTCCAGGTCTTCTTGCTTGATCCAGATCAGTGTGCTGTCATTCAGGACAGAAAATGCCTTCATCTGTCCGGTTGTATCAGTCCAACAGGACTGAAAGTCCGGTTCCTTTATCCATTTGATCAACGCTTCTTTTTGTTGACCCGGAAGATCCACTGCCCTGGATACCTTAACCGTCGAGGGGAAAAGAAGTCCAACCATCGTCAACAAAACAAAGAACGAGAGAAGACTGATCAAAAAAAGTTTAAGTATTCTCATCGCTATCACTCCCATTTGATGGTTCGGGCTGCAACAATATAGATCAACACCATCCAGGCACTTAAGATGGCCAATTCCGACCAACAGCCCCAGATAGGCACTCCTTCAAACGCCAGTTTACGGATCGCATCATTGAACTGTGTTAGCGGCAGGATGTAACAAAATTTTTGTAGCCAACCGGGAAATACATCGATCGGAAAGAATGTACCGGACAGCATCATTTGCGGAAATCCGAACAAGTTGATCAGCAACGGAATCGACGTGTCGGTTTTGACCACGCTGCTAAAGATGAGGCCTACGCCCATCAATAAAAACAACATCAGTACCGTCATGAATATGATCTCAAAAAAGGTGACGGCACCTTGATGTAAAGTGAAATCCATCGCGAAATGACCGAAGAGCAGCAATACCGTTACACTAAGCAATTGAAACGACAACCGGCTGGCACCGATGCCTAGCAATATATTCAACCGATGGATCGGGGTGGCATAAAAACGTTTCAGCACCAATTGCTCTCGCAAGCCGAAGAAGGTGAAAGCGATACCGAAAAGCGTGGAAAAAAGAATCGAGAACCCGAGCTGTCCGGGCAGAATAAAGTCGATTTTCCGGTATGGACGTACTTCCGTCACGATCGGTGGATCGATTTGAATGGTCGATTGCTCCTCCCCGCGAACCGCCTGCTCAATGCGCAACCGGATATAATCGAGTACAGGGACAAACGATCCAAGTGTGTTGGCACTGGCTGTGGTAGACCGAACAATGATCCGGTGTGTGCTATCACTATCTGCCAGGATCTGCAGCACTGCGGTCAGTTTTCCTTTTTGAAGTTCTTGATTAAGTTCAAGTGTATCCGAGTAAGAAACCAGTTTTACGACGGGCGTCTGTTTCAACCCCTGATAGAACTCGCTGGTGGTGTCTGAATCCGGCGTGAGGGCAATTCGGTAACTGGCATTTCCACCATTGTCGAAAGCCCCGAAGATCAGCGTGTCCATCCGCAAAGACGCGTCGACATGGGCGTCGATAAATTGATCTGAAACGCCGCCACCAAATCGCGCATGGCGCGAGTCTGGATCAAGCCGTTTTAGATGGGCACGATAGGCGTCCATATCGG
>JBKCMR010000069.1:0-1006 GCA_046300055.1 Bacteroidota bacterium | reverse complement strand
AGCCGCACCGGTATTGAATACGTTATTGAACGTCGGCAACGCACTCAAATTCTTGACAAGGGTTCCCGCGTTATAACCATAGCTCTCCACCGATCCCAATCCGTATGTGATCGCATTGAATGCACTATCACACTGAATGATGTGCTGTGCAGCCGCACCACCCAGATTGTGTCGCACACAACTGTAGCCCGGTAAGGCCGGATGTGCAAATACATCGGTGAATGTGTTGATGCCATCAATAGTGAGGGAGCTAAGTCCGGCAGTCGGCACCACTACATTGATATAATTATTGTTGATCGAGAACTGATTGGTCGAGTAAAATACCGCGCGCTTGATACCCTGCTCAATCGGACTGATATACATCACCTCAGGGTCGCCGTTACCAGTTGGACCAGCCAAACCCGGACACTCATTGGCGCTGGTAGAGATCATGTACTGCGCTACCATCACAGGTTTATCAGATTCGATATAGCTGGCCGTACTCGGACCCGTACCGGTTGTGATACCGAACTCATAATAATTACCGGGCACCACCAAGGTAGCCGGATTAAGTATCACTCCATTACGACGTACTACCGTGGTCGGGTCTTTCACCATCACACGCCATCTATTCGAATTGTACTGTGTATTGGATGCTGAATTCGCCGTACCGAATGTCAGATACTTGGTTCCCCAGGCCTGATTCGGAAATACTTGTTGAATGAAGTTGTCTCCGTTCGAGAAATAACAGATCGCTGTACGACTGCTACCGGAGAAGACGCCGATCGGATAGCATTTGCCACTGGCATTGGGAATAGACTTCACGCGGCTACCTGACATATCCGTTCCGGCAGATCCAGTGACAGTTCCCATCACCTGATATACTTGTCCACGGTTCAGATACACCTGGAACGGAACACCCGCCGGACGACCACCTTTCGTAGCTACTGCTGGCGTGATCTCTACTAACGTACTATCTCTGTCCGCAACCACCGTGAACCACGAGTAACTATTATTACTGTAATAC
>JBKCMR010000068.1:0-1149 GCA_046300055.1 Bacteroidota bacterium | reverse complement strand
AGATAGGTCAGCATTAAACAACATTCCTGCCAGTAGCAAGAATCCTATAGTTATATGGTGATGTAGTTTACTCATCAAAAGCCATAGGCAAATTGTACACGTAATGAGGTTCGATCGCGATGTGCCTGCGTGGTCGGGTGGTTTCCGCCCGTAAACCGCTCGATCTGGGCCTTTATGTTAATGAACGGACTGAATTCATATTTGTAACCGATCGCAAACTTATTTGTCTGTAACTCGTATGTGTGCAGATCATTATGGGCGATGTGCATGAAGTCCCAAAGCACATAGGGCACATGTTTTTCTTTCACCCGCTTACCGATGTACAGGAAGTTGGCGAAATTATTTGCCAGCCCCAGCGAATCAGTATGTGTGGCGTTATAAGTGAATTCATTCAGCGTTTCCCAGCTCTCATTAAAATTAGCGTAGGAGGCGCTGATCAAATGGTAATTCAGTCGGCCTTTGTACAGCGGGCCCGAATAGTGACTACGTGGTGAAGAGTGACCACTGTGTACCCCTGAAATATTTTGCTCAAGCAGGTCATAATAGTAAGAGGCCCCGATGCGCATACCCTCCTTGGGCTTGAAATGAAAAGCCGCCGTCAGAGACATATCGACATTATCGTTGAAAGCATCACTGGACGAAATACCGTTTCCGATCACGATATCATAGCCGAAATTGGACTTGCCAAGATTTTGTCCCTGTAACTGTACCCCCAACGTATGAAGAGGTACCAGGTAAGAGAAGGAATTCGGACGATCGATCACCGGAAAGAACAATCGGCCATGGTGGTATACATCATTCCAGTAGTTGACCGGCGAGTGGATTTTTCCAACGATCAGATTGCGATTGTTCTTATAATTGAATTTCAGAAATCCGCGTTCGATACTCGGAAGAAAGGTTGTTCCGGATGAACCATTATAACGAACGACGAATTCGCCCAGAAAAGAGATCTTGTTATTCAATTTTGAGGAAACAAAAAAATCATGCTCCCCGATGGAAAAATAGGAGTCGGCATGATCGCTATAGTCCATGGAATATTCCAGATGACCAAATCCATTGAACTGCGTGGTTGGTTTTTGTGCCCACATCAAAAAAGGCAACAACAGGTAAAACAATATGGCAAGCTTGCGCATACGATCAGGCGTTTGG
>JBKCMR010000067.1:0-22276 GCA_046300055.1 Bacteroidota bacterium | reverse complement strand
GAAGGTTGTGAAAGACCTGACCGGACTCGGACTCAAAGAAGCGAAAGACCTGGTTGACGGTGCACCCAAGCCCGTTAAAGAAGGTGTTTCTAAAGCTGAAGCCGAAGACATCGCAGCCAAGCTTAAAGAAGCTGGTGCTGAAGTGGAGATCGCTTAATTCAACCTGCACACAACGCATAAGCCCCGACTGGTTCGGGGCTTTTTTATTTTATGTTCAAATAGGGCCGGATGCGAGCGATCCATTGACTATCCAATACCTGAATATTTAATAACTCATCGACAGATTTAAACGATCCATGCTGTTCCCTGTACCGGACAATCACACGGGCTTTTGCAAATCCGCAATACGGATGCCGGCCTAGCGTATCGATGGAAGCAGCGTTCAGATCCAGTTGACGCACCGATCCTTCTCCATCAACCTTCAACCAGGGACGAATTCGTTGAAAAACTGAATCGGGAAACTGATACGTTTCACCGACCTGCTCGCTGCTGATAAATCCCCCCAGCCGTTCTCTGTATCGGATGATCCTTCTGGCATACCCCGGCCCGATACCGGGCAAGGATTCCCAGGCTGCTGAGTCGGAAAGATTGAGATCCAATATCGGCCTCTTCTCAGCCCTAGAACCGAACGGGTTAACGGAACCCGTTTTAGGAAGCTGATTATTCCACGTTTGTTGATATTCCTTGCGTGCCGGACTGGTCTCAAGTTGAATAAAGGGGGCCAATCGTTCATAGTCGGTTGACCGTACCCCCCAGATCTTTTTCAAATCCTCTTTTTTGCGAAATCTGCCACCCTTGGATAGATAATTTTCAATGGTGCGGGCTGTTCGAGCCGGTAGCCCCATTTGTATCCAGTCCTCTGCACGGGTTCGATTTGGGTCAAACCTACTGATCTTCAATGGAATATTCGCGGCATTTCCCCCAGCCCTGGTAGGATTCAAACTATTTTCAGCTATTTTATTGCCGGGTGCAGGGGGTAGGGTCCGGCTCGGAAAATAGGAGCCCAAACCATATAAACCGAATAGTAAACTGATCAAGAACAACAGCCCCCACCGTTCGGACCGGTTGAAACGAAAAAATTTTTGAAGCGTCCGGAAAGTCATACCCGAATATCGACTTCGACAAGGCAGGCCGACAACCCACAAATCGGGCTGTGTTCCAAGATTTTGTGACCAAACTTTTCTTGTTGAATCCCCGCCTTTCCCTACCTTTGCCATCCTTTATTTTGGCCAAATCTATTTTGACATTCTTTTCTCGTTGTAAGTAATTCATTTACAGGGAATTCTGTTCTTTTCAGTCCAGAATCCCCAACGATTAAGGTATGTCCAAAACGTTGTAAAAACCGGTTTCGACTATGTCAGCTGCGAAAATGAACACCCGTATCGATTTCGGAAAGATCAAACATCTGGCGGACACCCCCGATTTGTTGGAGGTGCAGATCCAGTCCTTCAAGGAGTTTTTCCAATTGGAAACAACCCCCGACAAACGTAACATCGAAGGATTGTTCCGTGTATTCAAAGACAATTTCCCGATCACTGACACGCGTAACATATTCGTGTTAGAGTTCTTGGATTATTTTATCGATCCGCCCCGTTACACCATCGAGGAGTGTATGGAGCGTGGTCTTACCTATGCCGTTCCGCTGAAAGCAAAATTGCGTTTGAGCTGTAACGACGAGGAGCACGTCGATTTCCAGACCATCGTACAAGACGTATTCCTGGGTAACATTCCGTACATGACCCCCCGTGGTACATTCGTGATCAACGGTGCCGAGCGCGTCGTCGTATCACAGCTGCACCGTTCTCCGGGCGTATTCTTCGGTCAATCCATTCATCCGAACGGAACCAAGATCTATTCCGCTCGTGTGATTCCTTTCAAAGGTGCTTGGATGGAATTTGCGACCGACATCAACAATGTGATGTATGCGTACATCGATCGCAAGAAGAAGTTCCCGGTAACTACACTGCTTCGTTCCATCGGTTATGAAACCGACAAAGATATTCTTGAGCTCTTCGGTATGGCGGATGAAGTGAAAGCCGAAAAGAAAGCCCTTGCCAAGCATGTAGGCAAGCGTCTCGCGGCTCGTGTGCTCCGCACTTGGGTGGAGGATTTCGTGGATGAGGATACCGGTGAGGTTGTTTCCATTGAGCGTAACGAAGTAGTGATGGAGCGTGATACCGTTTTGGATGAAGCGGCCATCGAAACCATCTCCGAGATGGAAGTAGCTAGCGTATTCATCCAGCGTGAAGACGTTGGTGGTGATTATGCGATCATCTACAACACCCTGAATAAGGATACTTCTAATAGCGAGCTGGAGGCGGTTAAATTCATCTATCGTCAGCTCCGTGGCGCGGATGCTCCGGACAATGAAACAGCTCGTGGCATCATCGATAAATTATTCTTCAGCGATAAGCGTTATGATCTCGGTGAGGTGGGTCGTTACAAGATCAACCGCAAATTGAACATCGAGCAGCCACTCCAGAAAAAGACGTTGACCAAAGAGGATATCATCCTCATCATCAAATACCTGGTAAAACTGACCAACGGTAAAGCCGAGATCGACGACATCGATCACCTCAGCAACCGTCGAGTTCGTACGGTAGGCGAGCAGCTTTATGCGCAGTTCGGTGTCGGACTGGCCCGTATGGCCCGTACCATCCGCGAGCGGATGAACGTACGTGACAACGAGGTATTCACGCCGGTTGATTTGATCAATGCGAGAACATTGTCCTCTGTGATCAATTCATTCTTCGGAACCTCCCAATTGTCGCAGTTCCTTGACCAAACAAACCCACTTTCTGAAATCACCCACAAGCGTCGTATTTCAGCGCTCGGACCAGGTGGTCTTAGCCGGGAGCGTGCCGGATTCGAAGTGCGTGACGTACACTACTCTCACTACGGACGTTTGTGTACGATCGAGACACCAGAGGGACCGAACATCGGTCTGATCTCCACGCTTTGCGTACACGCCAAGATCAATGATATGGGCTTCATCGAAACACCTTATCGTAAGGTGCACGATGGTAAAGTCAATATGAGAGAACTCACTTTCCTGAGCGCAGAAGAGGAAGACCTGGCCAAGATCGCACAGGCCAATACGCCATTGGACGAAAAAGGAATTTTTCAAACAGAGAAGGTTGTCAGCCGTGAGACGGGTGACTTCCCCATCCTGGATAAAAAAGATGTCGAATTCATCGACGTGGCACCGAACCAGATCGTTGGACTCAGTGCTTCGCTGATTCCCTTCCTGGAGCATGATGATGCAAACCGTGCTCTGATGGGATCGAACATGCAACGTCAGGCCGTACCATTGCTTCGCCCCGACGTACCAGTTGTCGGTACCGGTCTCGAAGGAAAAGCTGCCCGTGATGCACGTATCCAGATCCACTCAGAAGGAAATGGTGTGGTAGAGTTCGTGGATGCCAATGAGATCCATGTTCGTTACGACCGTGATGAAGCAGAGAAACTGGTCAGTTTCGAAGACGACCTGAAAATATATCGACTCACTAAGTTTATCAAGACGAATCAGGAAACCTGTATCAATCTTCGTCCTGCTGTAAAGAAAGGACAGAAGGTGAAGCGCGGTGACTTCCTGACAGAAGGGTATGCTACACAGGGCGGAGAACTGGCGCTTGGTAAGAACCTGAAAGTGGCGTTCATGCCCTGGAAAGGTTACAACTTCGAGGATGCCATTGTGATCAGCGAGCGCGTTGTGAAAGAAGATCTATTCTCCTCTGTTCACATTTCCGAATATGAACTTGAAGTGCGCGATACAAAACTGGGCGAGGAAGAACTGACGCCTGATATCCCCAACGTTTCAGAAGAAGCGACCAAGGATCTCGACGAGCATGGTATCATCCGTATCGGTGCACAGGTGAAAGAAGGTGATATTCTGATCGGTAAGATCACTCCGAAAGGAGAGAGCGATCCGACTCCGGAAGAGAAACTACTCCGTGCGATCTTTGGTGACAAGGCCGGTGATGCTAAGGACGCCTCCCTGAAAGCTCCGAATGGGGTTGAAGGCGTGGTGATTGGCAAGAAGCTCTTCCAACGTGCAAAGAAAGATAAGAACGGAAAGCTCCGCGAAAAAGCAGCTCTCGAGAAGCTCGAAAAAATGCACGAGAAGAATGAGAACGATCTCAAGGATGTATTGATCGAGAAGTTGAGCACCTTGTTGAAGGATCACTCATCTTCCGGTGTCAGCAATAACTTCGGTGAAGTGCAGATCGCCAAAGGTGCGAAGTTCACCGATCGGCAACTGCGCGGACTTGACATCGCCAACGTGAATCCGCTGGGATGGACAGGAGATGCCAAGGTCGATGATCGCATCAACACCCTGCTACATAACTACAACATCAAGTACAACGAAGAACTGGGTCGTTACAAGCGCGAGAAATTCAATATCAGCATCGGAGATGAACTTCCTGCAGGTGTATTGAAACTGGCGAAGGTTTACCTGGCCGTGAAGCGTAAGCTCAAGGTAGGAGATAAGATGGCCGGTCGTCACGGAAACAAGGGCATCGTTGCCAAGATCGTTCGTGCTGAGGATATGCCATTCCTCGAAGATGGTACACCGGTTGATGTGGTACTGAATCCATTGGGCGTACCTAGCCGTATGAACCTGGGTCAGATCTACGAGACCATCCTGGGATGGGCCGGACAACGTCTGGGTATGAAGTTTGCGACCCCCATTTTCGACGGTGCAACTGTTGAAGAGATCGGTGAATACTGTAAGCAGGCTGAGATCCCGATGTTCGGTCATACCTATCTGTATGATGGAGAGACCGGCGAGCGTTTCCATCAAAAAGCTACCGTGGGTGTGATCTATATGATCAAGCTCCATCACATGGTCGATGATAAAATGCACGCACGTTCGATCGGGCCATACAGTCTGATTACCCAGCAGCCGTTGGGTGGTAAGGCACAGTTCGGTGGACAGCGTTTCGGGGAAATGGAAGTGTGGGCACTCGAGGCTTACGGTGCTTCCAATATCCTGCAGGAGTTGTTGACCATCAAATCGGATGATATCATCGGACGAGCTAAAACATACGAGTCGATCGTAAAAGGCGACAACGTACCACGTCCGGGTGTGCCTGAATCCTTCAACGTACTTCTCCACGAATTGCGTGGATTGGGACTTGATCTTCAATTCGATTAATCGAGCAGAAACATCTAATCATTAGCAGAATCCAAAATACTCAATACGAACATGGCAATCCGCAAAGAAAATCGCCCCAAGGCCAGCTTCAGTAAGATCACCATTGGACTGGCCTCGCCCGATGTAATTCTGGAACGCAGCTTCGGTGAGATACTGAAGCCTGAAACCATCAACTACCGTACCTACAAGCCAGAACGGGATGGTCTGTTCTGTGAGCGCATCTTCGGTCCGGTGAAGGATTTCGAATGTGCTTGCGGCAAATACAAGCGCATCCGTTACAAAGGCATCGTGTGTGACCGATGCGGGGTGGAAGTGACAGAGAAAAAAGTACGCCGCGAGCGCATGGGTCATATCAAACTCGTTGTGCCCGTTGTACACATTTGGTATTTCAAATCACTTCCCAATAAGATTGGTTACCTCCTCGGGGTGAGTTCCAAGAAATTGGAAACCATCGTCTATTATGAGCGGTACGTTGTTATCCAGCCCGGTATCCGCCAGGATAAAGGACAGAACACAGGCGACCTGCTCACAGAAGAAGAATACCTTGATATCCTCGACACACTGCCGAAGGAGAATCAATATCTGCCTGATGAGGATCCGAATAAGTTCATCGCTAAAATGGGTGCAGAGGCTGTTCATGATCTGCTCGCCCGCATCGACTTGGATCAGCTCTCTTTCGACCTTCGTAACGCCGCAGCCAATGAAACTTCACAGCAGCGTAAAGCCGATGCACTCAAGCGTTTGAGTGTAGTGGAAGCTTTCCGCGACGCGAATACACGTATCAAGAACCGTCCCGAGTGGATGGTGATGCAATACATCCCTGTTATCCCACCAGAGTTACGTCCCCTCGTGCCCCTAGATGGCGGACGTTTCGCGTCCTCTGACCTCAACGACCTTTATCGTCGTGTGATCATCCGTAACAACCGCTTGAAGCGATTGCTGGAGATCAAAGCGCCAGAGGTGATCTTGCGCAACGAAAAACGTATGTTGCAAGAGGCGGTAGACTCGCTGTTCGATAACAGCCGCAAATCCAATGCCGTAAAAGCGGAAGGTGGACGTGCCCTGAAATCACTCAGCGACGTATTGAAAGGTAAACAAGGTCGCTTCCGTCAGAACTTGCTCGGTAAGCGTGTTGACTATTCCGGTCGTTCAGTGATCGTTGTAGGACCCGAACTGAAACTCCATGAGTGCGGACTGCCCAAGGACATGGCTGCAGAATTGTTCAAGCCATTCATTATCCGCAAGCTCATTGAGCGTGGTATTGTTAAAACAGTAAAATCAGCCCGTAAACTCGTTGATAAGAAAGAAGCAGTCATCTGGGATATCCTTGAAAATATTTTGAAAGGGCACCCTGTGATGCTGAACCGCGCCCCAACGCTACACCGTCTTTCCATTCAGGCTTTCCAGCCTAAATTGATCGAAGGAAAAGCGATCCAACTGCACCCGTTGGTAACCTCGGCTTTCAACGCTGACTTTGATGGTGACCAAATGGCCGTACACGTTCCCCTCGGCCATGCTGCCATCCTCGAGGCTCAAATCCTCATGCTGGCTTCGCATAACATCTTGAACCCACAGAACGGAACCCCGATCACCCTGCCTTCACAGGACATGGTGTTGGGTCTCTATTACATCACCAAAGGCAAGAAGAGCACGCCAACCGAAAAGGTACGAGGAGAAGGAAAAACTTTCTACTCTGCTGAAGAGGTGATCATTGCATACAATGAAGGCCGTATCGACCTGCACGCTTGGATCAAGGTGAAAGGCAACATCCGCAATGCTGATGGCTTGCTGGAGCATAAGCTGATCGAAACAACTGTTGGACGTGTGCTGTTCAATCAGAACGTACCAGCCGAGGTTGGATTCGTGAATGCACTGCTCACAAAGAAAAATTTGCGTGAGATCATCGGTGATATCATCAAGATCACCAACGTTCCGAAAACTGCTAAGTTCTTGGATGATATTAAGCAACTTGGATTCCGTACGGCTTTCCAAGGTGGACTCTCCTTCAACATCAATGATCTGATCATCCCCGATACGAAGGAAGAGATGCTTGATAATGCGAAGGTTGAAGTAGATGAAGTGTGGGATAGCTACAACATGGGCTTGATCACAAACAACGAACGTTACAACCAGATCGTCGATATCTGGAGCCGCGTGGATACCCGTATCACTGAAACCCTGATCCGTGAACTCAGTAACGATCGTCAGGGATTCAATTCGGTGTATATGATGTTGGATTCCGGTGCCCGTGGATCGAAACAGCAGATCAAACAGCTCGCTGGTATTCGCGGACTGATGGCTAAGCCCCGTAAGTCAGGTTCTACCGGAAGCGAGATCATCGAGAACCCGATCCTCTCCAACTTCAAAGGTGGATTGAACGTATTGGACTACTTCATCTCAACGCACGGTGCTCGTAAAGGTCTGGCAGATACCGCCTTGAAAACGGCCGATGCCGGTTACCTGACCCGTCGTCTGGTAGATGTGGCACAAGACGTTGTGATCACGGAAGAAGATTGCGGTACACTGCGTGGTATTGCAACGACTGCACTGAAAGATAATGAGGACGTCATCGAGCCACTGAGCGATCGTATCATAGGTCGTACTTCATTGCACGATGTATATGATCCAGTAAGTGATATGCTGCTGGTATCTGCCGGAGATGAGATCACTGTGGACATTGCGAAGCGAATCGAGGATTCTGGTATCGAATCGGTCGAGATCCGTTCCGTACTTACTTGCGAGAGTAAGCGCGGCGTATGCTCCAAGTGCTATGGTAAAAACCTGGCGACCGGAGCCATGACTCAAAAAGGAGATGCTGTTGGTATCATCGCCGCTCAGTCGATCGGTGAGCCTGGTACGCAGCTGACCCTCCGTACCTTCCACGTAGGGGGTGTGGCAGGATCCGCATCTGTTGAATCAACCTTGGTTGCCAAGTTCGATGGTACCATCCAGTTCGACGGACTTCGTATCGTTACCACTTCAAACAATGACGGCGAAAAAAGTCAGGTTGTCATCGGTCGTACCGGTGAGGTGCGTATCGTAGACCTGAAAAATGACCGACTGCTCATCACCAATAACATTCCTTATGGAGCGACCTTGCAGGTGAAAGACGGTCAGAAAATCAATAAGGGTGATGTGATCTGCTCATGGGATCCGTTCAACAACGTCATCGTGGCTGAGATCAACGGTACCATTCACTTTGAGAATGTTATCGATGGAGTCACTTACCGCGAAGAGTCGGATGAGCAAACCGGACACCGTGAGAAGGTTGTTATTGAAACCCGCGACAAAACCAAGATCCCATCCTTGTTGGTTGAAGGCAAGGAGAAGAAATCTTATAACCTGCCAACAGGAAGCCATATCATCATTGAAGAAGGCGATGCGGTGAAAGCTGGTCAGGTGATCGTGAAGATCCCACGTGTACTGGGTAAACTCCGTGACATCACGGGTGGTCTGCCACGTGTAACCGAGCTCTTCGAAGCGCGTAATCCAAGCAACCCTGCTGTTGTGGCAGAGATCGACGGAGTCGTTACGATGGGTAACATCAAGCGTGGTAACCGTGAGATTACCATTGAAGCGAAAGATGGCGTACAGAAGAAGTACCTGGTGCCATTGACGCGTCAGATCCTGGCACAGGATGGTGACTTCGCAAAAGCCGGAACTCCGCTCAGTGATGGTCAGATCGCTCCGATCGATATTCTTGCGATCAAAGGACCGTTCGCCGTACAAGAGTACGTGGTGAACGAGATCCAGGAAGTATATCGTTTACAAGGGGTGAAGATCAATGACAAACACATCGAGGTGATCGTTCGTCAGATGATGCGTAAGGTCAACATCGTGGATCCGGGTGATACTCGCTTCCTCCAAGACGACCTGGTCGATAAATTCGAATTCGTCGATGAAAATGACTTCATTTACGATAAGAAAGTTGTTACCGAAGTGGGCGACAGCAGCCGCATGCGCAAAGGCCAGATCGTAACACTGCGCGAAGTGCGTGAAGAGAATTCCATCCTTCGCCGCAACGATCAGAAGCCGGTTGAATACCGCGATGCGATGCCTGCAACCTCTTCACCAACCCTCCTGGGTATCACAAAGGCCTCACTGGGTGTACAGAGCTGGATTTCGGCTGCTTCCTTCCAGGAAACGACCAAGGTCCTTTCCTCTGCGGCCATCAACGGTAAGGCAGATGAGATGCTCGGTCTCAAAGAGAACGTCATTACCGGTCATCCAATCCCGGCCGGTACCGGTCTGCGCGAGTTCGATCGAATGATTGTGGGCAACAAAGAAGAATACGAGTTGCTGCAGATCACGCGCGAGGCCATGGTTTTTGATGAAGAAGAGTAATGAATCTTCCAAATACTGAAAGAGCAGGCAATTGCCTGCTCTTTTTTTGCTGTTAAGCCTTTCCTAAACAACCCCTCCTGTATGGAGAATTGCGCATAAGCGCATTATTTTGTAAAAAATCGGAATTATGAATCGTGGTGCTATTATCTGGAATATTGCTCTTACCCTACTTTGCGGGTATCTTGTCTACAATCAACTCAATTCGGGTAGTCGAAGAGCTACTTCGGCATCAGGCTCAGCTAGCGCAGCTACGGGCTCTTTTCGAATTGCCTACTTCGAAATGGATTCCATCGCGGCCAATTTTGATATGGTGAAGGACCTGAAAACAGAAATGACCAAACGTGAAGATGCAATCAAGGCTGAGCTAGATCGACTGGGTAAAAGCATGCAGCAGAAACTTAGTTATTATCAACAGCAGGCCAGCTCGGGCTCCCTTACACAAGAACAAAGTGATGCCGCCAGCAGGGAAATGAGAAGTCTGGATGATAATTTGAAGAGCCGTCAACAATCACTTGAGTCGGAGTACAGCGATTTTGTGTTGCGTCGTCAGAATGAGATCAAAACTACCATCGAAGAGTTCCTTAAGGAGTATAACGATGACAGTCAATACAGCTACATCGTATCTTATGAGCCCGGCCTCTTCTATTATAAGGATACCGTTCACAACATCACCCGGGATCTGATCGAGGGACTGAACAAGAAGTTCAAGGCAAAGAAATAATCATGTCGCCCTACGCCCGCTTCTTTCAGGAGCTTCCCGGTTTGCGGGTGGCGGTAGTGGGGGATCTTATGCTGGATACCTATTTCTTCGGTCAAGTTGACCGGATCTCTCCTGAGGCACCCGTACCCGTAGTAACACAGCTCCATCAAGAAGAGCGGATCGGGGGAGCCGGTAATGTTGCTTTGAATCTCTCGGCCTTAGGGGCTTCGGTACAATTGATTTCACTGGTGGGTGATGACGAGCCCGCACAGATCCTAGTATCGCTTCTTCGACAATCAGGCATCGGAACAGATCTGTTGCGAGTAGATGATAAGCGTCCCACCACCCGAAAAACAAGGGTGTTGGATCGAAATAAGCAATTGCTTCGGCTCGACCAGGAGTCGACCCAAGAGGCGGCTGAATCGGTGCAGGAAGAGTGGCTGACACAGATCGAATCGTATCTGCGAAAAGAGCAACCCCAACTTCTCATTTTTGAGGATTACAACAAAGGCGTGCTCTCCACCAAAATCATCCAACGGCTGGTCAGTATCTGCAAGGAAATGGGTGTGATAACTACTGTAGATCCCAAGAAAGAGAATTTCTTTTCCTATCAGGGAGTGGATCTCTTTAAACCGAATTGGAGAGAGGTTTCAGAAGCGCTCCAGTTCAATGCCGTTCCAGATCTTATCAAGCTGAAAGAGGTTCACCATTCCCTTCATGAAAAACTAGATCATCAGGTATCGCTGATCACACTCTCTGAACGTGGGGCATTTTATCAATCCAGCGATCAGTCGGAGTGGCTGCCCGGTCTGCCCAGAAATGTAGTTGATGTTTCAGGTGCCGGTGATACAGTGATTGCTGTAGCCTCCGCAGCTTACGCACTCACAAAGGACCCTGCTTGCATGGCTAACCTGGCAAATCTGGCAGGAGGAATCGTGTGTGAGCAAGTAGGTACCACCCCGATCGATCCCATGCAGTTGCGGTCAGAAGTTGCCCGATTGGGATGGATCTGATCATCTGCAGGATTGAAAATTGTATTTTAGACCTGGAAGACATTTCATAACCAACATGGATCAAGCCTTAAATCTTTCTAAAGTTGCCGTTATTGTTGCGGGAGGTGTTGGACTTCGTATGGGAGCTTCCACCCCAAAGCAATTCCTCGAGCTCGAAGGCAAATCCCTCTTAACAAGAACAGTAGAGACTTTTCTCCGAAGCTATTCAGACATGCGGGTCGTTCTAGTATTGCCCGAATCACATCTGGAATTGGGCCGAGTTATCTGTAACTCCATAAGCGGCGCTGAGCGAATTCAATTTGTACCGGGAGGAGAAACAAGATTTCACTCTGTGCAAAATGGACTTAGACAGATCAAGGATCCTTCCATTGTTTTTGTGCATGATGCCGTTCGATGTTTATTGTCGGTTTCCTTGATCCAGCGTTGCTACGAGCAAGCAATACGACTCGGTTCAGCGATTCCGGTTATCCCTTCAACCGATAGCATTCGGCTGGTAGAGGGCGAAAGCAGTCACTCTATTGCCCGTAGCAGCGTAAGATTGGTTCAGACCCCACAAACATTTCAAAGTGATATTTTATTGCCAGCTTACGAGGCAACTTATATGGCCGACTTTACTGATGAGGCCAGTGTAGTTGAGTTTACCGGGGAGCGCGTACACTTGATCGATGGAGAACAACATAATATCAAGATCACCGGACCGATGGATTTATTGGTCGCTCGAGAGTATTTGCGCTCACTTACGTCATGATTTCATCCAAGCTATCCAGGCAGGCAGTCGGTTGATCTGTAACCAGCCATAGATTTCTTTTGCTGAACCGAATCCCTCATAAAAAAAAGCTAGGGAAGGGATGTCCGATCCCTCAAAATCCAGGATCCATTTTTTACCAGCGTGATCTTTTATGAATCCATCGATCAAAGCGTGTGAAGCACCCAGCGTTTTCCCATCGGGGTGATTTCCTACCAACAGGTAATACGCCCGTTCCTGATACAGCAGAAAAATAGCAGAGGCCATCAATTTTCCGTTCAGGCGAACTCCGATGGTGCAGGCCTTTTTTTCAATCAGCCATCTGTTCATCAACTCGAGAAAATTCGTTTTCTGTGCTGCTTTGAAATGACCTCGTGGACCTAAATAGGTTTCCGCCAATTCGAAGATCTCTTCGGGTGTGATATTTCGATCGATGACACAGCCGGCTTTTTCAGCTCGAGAAATATTTCGCAGGAGGTTTTGTCTGTAGTTAGATCGAATCGTGTTGTAGTCTTTTTCTAGCGATAAAAAATAATTAGTTCGGGGCTTAAACGGGAGAGCAATATGGTGAGCGGTACAGTAGGGATTCAGCGTGATGTCGATCCATCGGATGTTTTTAGGTATTGAGTGCAGAAAGCGATCGATACACGCTTCGGAAAGTGACGGGCCGAAGACCCCCAAGTAAGGAATCAAAAAAGGTTGAAATAAATACCGGATACCATATTTCTTTCGTACGGGTAATGGCATCACGAACTCATAGTCTCCCTGTATTAAGGCTTCCCACCCGGGGGTTAAGGCATCCAGGTAGTCGGATAGTGCATAGGGACTATGATTGCAGGCTGCAGTAATAGATCGATCCCAACGCACGCGGTCGATTTCATGATTGGGAACATATCGTATGTGGAGCTCCTTTACCATAGATCAAGTTCCGGTTGCAGGCGTCTAGGATTCCAGTTCGTGAGATTGATTTGGAATGATATTTTTTGCCAAAAGCGCTTTTTTGGCTCCAGTATCGATTGCACATAATCGCGGTAGGGCTTGCTGTATAGGAGTGGAATGAAAAGCCGGAAATTGCGTTGTAAAAAGGGGAGTTCCAACCCGGCAACATAAAGCCATTGTGTCTCATCCGCAGAAGCAGATGCTCCAATATCAACAAATACATGCAAAGGGATCCGGATCGGCAGAAGACGAAGTGGATTCAGATTGTCCGGCACGGAGCTGTTCAGGTTCAGGGCCATCAGCCAGCGATCGCTTCTTCCTACCGGACTCGCTAATCGGTCGGTCCGCATCTTAAACGCACCATCCCGGGTCAAGATCTGTTGGGAAGCGAATCCTTCAAATGCTGATCGACCTACGAAGTAGTCATGGTAGGTGTAGTCTTCCATACCTGTTGGACCCTGCATCTGTAAATAATATCTCGATTGTCGAAATTTATCTTGTAAGGAGGGGTTTCCTAGATAGAAAAATGTACCCGCAAAAAATCTTGCCTGTAATCCGCCTTTGGCTGGGTAGTTGAAGAATTGTTCAGCCGTCACAGTAGGTCGAACAAAGTTTTTGTTTCCTTCTAGTTTGATCTCTACTCGGTACGGATAGAGCTTCCGATTGTTCTCCGTCACATAACTTACTTGTGCCAGGGAGCGATTTTCTCCGCGTGTGCGATAGTAATTGCGAATGGTCGTATCGGTTCCGATAATGGTCGTATCCCGTTGAAACCGATAACCGGTTTCAGTAAACTGAAACCAGCTGAATTGCAGGTGTCGGTGTTTCGTTGAACGGGCAGTTTCTTTCCAGGTGAGTCTTATGCCCGGTGAAAGTTTAGAGAAACGTTGGGTGATGGATTGTCCGTTCGGTGCGATGAATCGGTTGAAAGAAAAGGTTGAAAAGCCGATTCCCAGATCGATCCGATTCCAGATACCATCCGGTCGCCATCTGTGATTGATAAAACCGATCCCATTCAATTGCTTAGAACCAATTGCATACAGTGGGGCAATGAACCATTGTAAGTCGTTCAAGGGTAATTTGATGTTAGTGATGCCAAATCCAGCTTGTAACCCATCTGCTCGATTGTATCCAATGAGGGGCATAACGGTGATCTGATTTTTTATGGCAAGATTGGCCGGGGCAGACCAATTAAATATACTTTGCCATTTCCAACCTCGTTTGGGTTCCGGCTGTAGGGGACCTTTTTTATCGAGTAATTGAAACCAATATCCCAGATCCGCTTTGCTGTGTTGTTGAAGATGTGCTTTGAGGTCAGCAGGGGTGGGATGTTTGAATTTCCAGGTGCGGTAGTAATCCTGCATGGCCCTATCAAAACTGCTTTTCCCCATCATTTTTTCCATACCCTCCATCCACTTTGCAGCCTTCAGGTAAGCGATGGCCGCATAATTCAATAGCGAGAACTCATCAGCAGCCGTTTGTATCGGTTGATCTTTTCTTTCCTGATAAAGGGATTGCAATAACAATTCTTCAGTAGGGTCAGATAAGGTGTTCAATAAACTGCTCTCATAAAAGCTGTTCAATCCTTCATCGAGCCAGGGATAATTTCTTTCGTTCGAGGCCAGTGCGCCATAAAACCAGTTATGGCCGATCTCGTGTATGATGACCGATCGGAGGTCGGTTGTGTCCGAAATTGGATCGATGACGGAAAGCATGGGATATTCCATGCCACCACCCGGACCGTCCGCCGATTCCACCACCGAGATCACCGGATACGGGTAGCTGCCGATCCGTTCAGAATAATAATGAAGTGCATCCTTTGAGTGACGAATGGAATGTTGCCACGCATCCTTGAAGGAATTGGTATTGTAATGCCAGATCTCTTTGATCGATCCGTCCGACAATCGAGTGGTATCAAATTGGACCTTGTAGTTCGGACTGGCGAACCAGGCAATGTCGTGTACGGAGTCTGCCCGGTAATGCAATGTCTTGAATGGACGCAGTTCTTTTTTATCGGCCGTCCGACTGGTGATGCCGTGATTGCCTTGAAGTCCTCTGGACATTAGCCATACTCTTTCAACGGAATCAAGTAAAATACCCGTTGAGGCTACCACGTATTCCTCCGGCAAGGATATTTCGATTTCATAATTGCCGAATTCGCTGTAGAATTCACCTTGATCGAGGTAAGGCATGGGGTGCCAACCGTCACGATCATATACTGCCGGTTTCGGATACCACTGTGTCACTTGGTAGATATTCAATTTTCCGTGACCACTGCGGGAAAAGGTTGCCGGCAATTGGACGTTGAAGGGTGTTTGAATTTTTATTTTTTGTTGGGGCAGGATCGGTGTAGGTGATATCAGTTTTATGATATCGATATGTTGGGGATGATCGCTGACTTGTGCAGTTTTCCCATCTACCTGAAAAGCCAGCCCATTGAGATATCCTTTTTCTTCCGGTTTAGAAAAGTAGAAGCGGGTGTCACCATTCTCGATCTGTTGTTGTCCGAAGGCCGTTCGCTCTGACTTATAGGCGTTCGGCCAAAGGTGAAACCAGATATAGGTTAAGGTGTCGTTTGAATGGTTCGTATAATCGATCTCAGTCCATGCTTTCAAAAGATGCAGGCTGTCATCCAATGTTACCCTAATGCGATGATCGACCTGTTGTTGAAAGTATGGTTTTTGCCCATGGATCGGATCCTGAAGCAGTAGTGACAATAGGATAAGTGCATATCGCATGTAGCTTGTCATGTGTGATACCCCGAATTTACTTGCCTTTTCCTTTCCAAATGATCCGTATCGTATGCAGCAGGATCTTGAGGTCCAGTAGGAGGGATATATTTTCCAGGTATAATAGGTCGAATCGGCTTCGGTCGATCATTTCCTTCACATTCTCTGCATAGCCAAACTGCACCATGCCCCAGCTGGTGAGACCGGGTTTCACTTGGAGCAAGAATCTGTAGTATGGGTGAATGCGAACGATCTGGTCGATATAATGTTTCCGTTCAGGACGAGGTCCTACAAAACTCATATCTCCCTTAAGAATATTCCAAAGTTGCGGTATCTCATCCAAACGCCATTTTCGAAGGGTTTTGCCGAATCGAGTGATACGCGGATCGTATTCCGAAGAAAGAGCCGGGCCATTGTCTTCCGCCGCCTCGATCATTGAACGAAACTTATATAAGCTGAATGGTTTTCCTTTTCGTCCGATCCGCTCTTGGAGATAGAAAATAGGACCCGCACTGCTTTTTCGGAGCTTGATCATGATCCAGCAGATTATGGGGATCAATAAAATACCTCCGAGCAGCGAAAAGATTATATCCATCAATCGCTTGATATTGCGTTGCCAGGACGGCATTCTGGCTGTATAGATCTCTACCAGCGGAGTGCCCAGAACATTATTTGTCTTGACGGATCCGGAGAGGATGTCAAGCATATCCGGTACCATTCGTATTTCCACTTCGAGGTTCATCAGTCGATCGACAGTCGGTTCGATCCATTCAGCCGATTTATTGCTTGGTGCAAGAATGACCAGCCGGATCTGTTTTTGTTGTACGATCGATTCTAGTTCCTCCAGGTTGCCCAGAGACGGAAAATTGGTCAACTCATCCGAAAGGCGAGTATTGTTTTCATTGATAAATCCGATACATCGGTATCCACCATCTCGTAAGTTCAATTGCTGATCATCGACGATCTCTTGACAGATATCGACCTTTCCAATGAGTAGGGTGTTGAAATGTACCCGACCGCTCAATAATTGTTTTTTGAAATGATTCAGCAGTAGCAGTCTGCCCGCTGAAATCAGAACCGTCAGGATCCCGATTTGCTGTAGCGACGCTGTGTAGGATGCGCTATCTGTAATTGCCTTTGCTCTTGTCAGCGATGAGATTGCATATAAAATGAAAACACCGATGAGGACTGTGAGTAGCGTTCTGGCCAACTCTAACAATCTTGATTTATGATACAACTCCTGATAACTGCCTGAGAGTGCAAAGAGGAATGACCAGTAAAGACAGGTAAGGCCGATCAGTAACGGGTCAAGCTCCAATCCATGAAGCTTGGGGAGAATGAGATAGCTAATGAAAACGCCTAGGATATCGGTGAGGATATAAAGCCAAACGGGGAAGGACTTTCCGCTGGGTCTCATTCGTGCATACCATTTTTGGCGATGCGCTCTAATATTCGATGGGCGACATCCAGGGCGAGGAGTCCGTCGGTTTCATTTACGATCGTACGGGTATTGTGCTCGATCGCGTATTTAAATGCCAATAGTTCTTCTTTGATGGCATTGTGATCCTGTACCTGAGGGTTTCGAATGGCGATGGTTTTATGTCCCGATGGGGTTGGAATATCGAAGGTGAATGCGTTGGGGTCTTCTCCCAGATCCATTTGTATGACCTCTGCTTTTTTGTCCAGGAAATCGATGCCGATGTAAGCATCTTTTTGAAAGAGCCGCATTTTACGCATCTTCTTCATGGAGATGCGGCTGCTGGTCAGGTTGGCGACACAACCATTGTCGAATTCGATGCGGGCATTGGCGATGTCGGGTGTGTCGGTAAGTACGGCGACGCCACTGGCAGAAATCGTTCGTACATCGCTTTTCACCAGACTCAAGATGATGTCGATGTCGTGTATCATGAGATCCAGTATGACGCTAACTTCCGTCCCCCGTGGATTGAATTGAGCCAACCGATGCACCTCAATGAATAGGGGTTGTAAGCCAAGATCTTTTACTGCCATGAACGCCGGATTGAAACGTTCTACATGTCCCACTTGAAATTTGATCCCTGACTCCTGCGCCAGCTTCACCAGCGTTCTTGCCTGTTCGGGCGTTTCACAGATCGGTTTTTCTACAAAGACATGTTTTCCTGAGCGGATGGCTAATTCACAGATTGAAAAATGGTGGTCGGTGGGGGCAACGATGTCTACCGCATCGCAGTTCAAGATGAGCGATTCAGGGTCCGAAAACCTTTTTAAGCCATAATTTTCGGCAACAGCAATCGCCTGCTCATCGTTCGGATCATAAAACCCCACCAGCTCTATGTCGGGGATTTCTTTCCAGTTGTTCAGATGAAATTTACCAAGGTGGCCAACACCTAATATGCCGATTCTTAACATGGACGTAAAGTTACCCAGGGCCATTCGGTCATAACAGGTTAATTATCAACAGTGGAACAACGGAGTGGCCACAGAGTCCATCCTAACTCAATAAATGTGGAAATGAAGGCACTCCCAAAGCAACATTTATTTAAAATAATGTAAATCAATCGATTACGTAATATTATCAGTGTATTGTGTTCAAGTAAACAGTGATTTATGGTATCGATAATTAAAATTTCGATCTGTGTGTTTTTTACTCAAATTTTCGAATAATATTTTTTGGCTGATCTGTTGATCTGCTTTGGATTAACTTTCACATTCTATAATATCCATTTTCTGTTGGTGTGGCTTGATGATTCCTTTGACATCAAAAATGGAAACACAGAAATGTTTCTACGACCGATCGAGAGGTTTCGGGAACGGATGGATTGTCGTTTCGCGGCTATATAAATTACACACTCAATTTATGCAGATAAAGACCAGTTTCAGTCCCGGGGAAGATTGTTTGAATGACATCATCGAACTCATTCAGTCTGGTGAAAAATTCCTGGATGTTTGTGTGTTCACTATCAGCGATAATCGGATCGCCGACGAGTTAGTCAAGGCATTTGACCGAGGGGTTGATGTGCGGATCATATCCGACAACGAGAAGATGAATGACATTGGGTCTGATATTCAATATCTCTGGGATAAGGGCTTGTCAGTCAAGATCGATATGAGTCCATACCACATGCATCATAAGTTCATGATCGTGGACGAGCAACGGGTGATCACCGGATCTTACAATTGGACCAAAAGTGCTGCCCAGTACAACCACGAGAACACGGTCATCATCGAAAGTGAGGAGTTGTCTCGCAGGTTCTCGGATATGTTCTCAGAGCTTTGGGAAACCTGTGTTTTTCTTGATGAAAACAACACATCCCTCGATGAAAAGCAGGGTTAGGCTGCGGCATAGGTCACAAAAGCCCTTAGTTTGAAAAACAATAGCGAATTCAAACTTTTTATTACCTTACTTACTGCAATGGCATATTCTAATAGCCACATAACCCGAACCAATCCTTTTTTTGCTCGATTGTAGGTTTTAAGTCGAATCTTTGTAAAGAATTTTAAATCTGCTTTTCATGCGTGTTCCTTTCTTTTTTTTAATTGTGATGCTATGCATTTCCGCTTTTTCCTACGGGCAGGCGAATGATTTTGTGACGCACTGGGACCTATCCCAAGATGGATCAGGGAACTCCGACGAAATAAGTTTCAAAACAACCAACCCAAACGGAAGCATTAATTATTCCTGGCAGGAACTTCAGCCCGGTTCCAATAGTGGGTCAGGCAGCTTTGCTTCCGGAACAGATGCACTACGTCAAATTCAAGGGCTACCCGCCAACTCAACCATAGAGCTTAGAATTCAATCCACAAACTTGGAGGGCTTTTCAATGGATCTCACACTTAACTTTCAGCGGCTTTCTAAGGTTACCCAGTGGGGAACTACCAATTGGACCAACATGAATTCAATGTTCAGGACCTGTATTTTTTTACAAAGCATCACAGCAGCTGATGTACCCAATCTTACCTTGGTTACAGATATGGAATTTATGTTCTCAGCATGTTCTAGTCTTGCCACAATTTCCAATGTCGCTAGTTGGAACACCGCGAATGTCACAAACATGTCGTGTATGTTCAGTGGGGCCTTTTCTTTCAATCAAAACATCAGCAACTGGAATACAGTCAATGTTACAGACATGTCTAGTATGTTCAATTATGCTACAAGCTTCAATCAGAATATCGGCAGCTGGAATACAGCCAATGTTGAGATGATGAATGGGATGTTCTTCGGTGCTACAAGCTTCAATCAGGATATCGGCAGCTGGAATACAGCCAATGTCACTTACATGACGAATATGTTCTTCGGTGCTACAAGCTTCAATCAGAATATCGGCAGCTGGAATACAACCGATGTAGCTGACATGTCGCATATGTTCTACAATGCTACAAGCTTCAATCAAAATATCGGCAGCTGGAATACAGTCAATGTTATAGACATGTCTAGTATGTTCAATAATGCTACAAGCTTCAATCAGAATATCGGCAGCTGGAATACAGCCAATGTCACAAATATGGTCAGCATGTTCGATCATGCCACCTCCTTCAATCAAGACATAGGTAGCTGGAATACCGCAGATGTCGCAGATATGAGCTATATGTTTTCAGAGGCTTCCAGTTTCGATCAGAATATTGGTACTTGGAATACGTCCAATATTCAAGACATGACTGGAATGCTCGACAATTGCGGCATGACTTGTATAAAATATTCCCAAACCCTCACCGGGTGGGCGCTGACCAGTGCTGCTATTGAAATAGACTTGGGAGCGGCTGGTCTTGTGCACGGCTCAAATTTGAATGACATCATAGGTCTGCTGACCAACGTCAAAAACTGGTCGATTAACGACGACGGAGCATCCACAAGCCCCTGCGGCCCCGCCGTATTCTATTCCAAGAGCACCGGCGATCTCAATAACCTTTCCTCCTGGGGATCCAATCCGGATGGAACCGGTTCAACCCCGACTGATTTCACCAGTACCGATCAATATTTTAATATCCGGAACCGCAGCACTGCGGCAATCAATGCCAACTGGACCATCTCCGGCTCCAATTCCATCGTGATTTTGGGCACTAGTGTTTTAAACTGTACACTAAACACTGGCGTATTTCAATTCACCGGCCCCATCCGGCTCACCAAACTAACCACCCTTAATGTAGGCTCTAATTCCACATTCTCCCTGAGCTGCGATGATGGATCCACTGTCGACTATAATGGCAGTGTTTCTCAGCCTGTCATTGGTGCCAACTATTACAATCTCAAGATTTCAGGAAGCAATGCCAAAACCCTCGGCGGTAATACCTCAGTGGGCGGAACCCTCACGCTCAGCAACAAACTGGTTCTCGGCGCAAACAACCTCACCCTGTCGGGCAACACGAGCGGAAGCAGTTCCAGCAACTACGTGCAAACCAACAGCAGCGGCACTCTGAATAAGAATCTGGGCTACGGGGCCCTTTTCACCTTCCCTGTCGGCAACAGCTCCTACAACCCCGTCACCATCACCAATAATACCGGTACGGCTGATGATTTCACAGTCCGGGTGCAGGATGCGGTTTACCAAAATGGCAATTCCGGCACCACTGTCGGCACCCCGCGTGTGAACCGTACCTGGCATATCGGAAAAACCAATATGCCTACCGCTAATAGAGAGAACGGAGTGGATTTTATTTTTCAATGGACATTGGCGGACCAAGTAGGTAGTATTAGCAACTTTCTGCTCAGCCATCACAATGGGGTGGTCTGGAATTTTGCCACCGGAACAGGTAGCCAGACCTTATCCGGCACCAATCCTAAAACACTGACATTTACCAGGTATAAAGGAAGCTTTTCTCCCTTTGCTATCTCACACTCTGCCTTATCTCTACCCGTTGTGTGGTTACGATTCATTGGCGAACAGACCCCAGGTCGAGTGCGACTCAACTGGTCCACCGCTTCCGAGCAGAACAGCAGCCACTTTGAAATCGAACGAAGCGCCAACGGAATTGAGTTCACTCAAATCGGACACGTCACCGCCGCGGGCAACAGTCAATCTGTGAGCAACTACGAATATGTGGATGCACAACCGCTAAACGGAGTTTCCTACTACCGACTGCGCCAGGTAGATCAAAATGGCGTTTATTCCTTCAGCCGCGTATTGCAACTAAAATATCAAACAACTACTGCTGCCCGTATCGTACCCAATCCCACCGACGGACCAATCAACCTGCAGATCCCATCCGATTGGACCGGCACCTACGACTGCCGCGTCTTCAACACAGTGGGGGTACTGGTGGAAAATCTCCGGGCCTTGCGTGCCGGAAGTCACGCAGTCAACATCGACGGGAAAGCGCCGGGGCTGTATCAGTTTACCCTTTGGGAAAATGGCAAGCAGATCCAACAACAATGGGTGATGAAGAAGTAGATTTAAAGAAAAGACTTACTGAAACAAAAAGCCCCTCATTTGAGGGGCTTTTTGCGGACCGGACGGAACCCATCTGATATTCATATTAAGTGTTGAATATCAATTGCTTATTAAAAATTAAAACAGTTTATTGAAGCATTGCTGAAACATCAGTGTTTGCTTCGGCTGAAATCTATTTCAATTGTACTTTATTACTAACGTTTATCCACTTGCCATCTGACCAATAGTGAACCAAATAAGCATATCCGCCACTTACTACAACTTCATAATCCTCTCCTATATC
>JBKCMR010000066.1:0-1216 GCA_046300055.1 Bacteroidota bacterium | reverse complement strand
GAGTGTTCGGTATCAACATCAGTGGTATCACAGCAAACCTTACAATTTCCAACAACACTATTGGAAACAGTACCGCTAATAATATGCGCGCAGGCGTTTCCGGAACAACTACGGGTAGTTCGATTGGTGCAGGTATCAGTTTGGCTTCTACTCCGGTAATAGCGACCATAACCAATAACACCATTCAGAATTTCTCTACTTACGGAACAGGTACCAGCGGATACGTGAGGGGACTTTTCACTACAACCTCTGCAACACTTGGAACTAGTTTCACCATTACCGGAAATACTATTACCAATTTGACCACTACCGGAGCACTCAGCGCCATGTCCAGCGGACTTACTGCTGCTGTCGGTATTCACATGCTCTCTGCCAATCAGGCATTGATCTCCGGTAATACTATTTCGAATGTGGGTGTTTCCAATACCACCGCTACCACCAACGTGATCGCAGCGGGGATTGTAGTCGCCAGCTCAACTCTTACCACCACTCAAGGAACTACTGTTTCTCGCAACACCATTAATAATATCACCAATACTACGATTGGTACAACCCTGACAGCTCCACCGATCGCTGCCGGTATCGCCATTCGTTCCGGTAATGCTACCACCCAGATCGAGAACAACATGATCACCCTGGGTGTTGGTCAAACTACGAACACTTCGTTTGTGGGTATCTGGGGCAATCACGGTTCTGCACCAAACCCCACAGTTAATGTTTATCACAACACAATTAACATCGGCGGTACGGCTGCATCCGGGGCCTTACCATCATTTGGCTTGATGCGTGGTGATTACACCACTACTGCACGTACTATCACCACCAATATTCAGAACAATATCTTCGTTAACACACGTTCCGGAGGAACCGGCGCACACTATGCGATTGCAAATAACTTCGGGGCTACAGCATCCGCAACCGGTTGGTCATCCAACACTAACGTCCTGAATGCTGCCACGAGTGCTAATACCGGATATTGGACCACAGCTCAAAGTGCCTCTGCTTGGCCAACCACTTCCGGAGGTGATGCAGCCTCTCTGTATGGCATACCGGTCACTTTTGCCAATACCGCTACCGGAGATCTTCATCTGAGCATGGGTACTACGCCCACTCAATTGGAATCCGGTGCTCCGCTGATCGCCGGTTTAACAACTGACTTTGACAACCAAACACGTCCTGGTCCTGCCGGTTCAGTAAATGGTGGAGCCGTTGCTCC
>JBKCMR010000065.1:0-81002 GCA_046300055.1 Bacteroidota bacterium | reverse complement strand
GTAATACCGGTGCGATGCTGGTCGGGTCCCTTTTCAGCATTCAACCATTGGAAGGTGTGATCCGCCCCACTATGGGTACCATCATGCCAAAGCTGAGCGGTGGCACGGGACTTATTTTGGATGTAGGACTGAATGCCGATTGCAAACCTGAGCACCTCAACCAATTTGCTGTGATGGGCTCTGTCTATGCCCGACACATATTAGGGATCGAGCATCCAAAAGTCGGCCTCTTGAACGTGGGAGAAGAGGAAGGAAAGGGCAATTTGCTTGCGCAAGCTACTTATCCGTTGTTACGCGATAACAAGTCCATTCATTTCATCGGAAATATCGAAGGCCGTGACCTGATGAGCGATAAAGCAGATGTTATGGTGTGTGAAGGATTCACCGGAAACATCATACTTAAAATGGCCGAATCGCTGTACGACATGGCGAAGCACCAAGACATTCAACATCCGTTTCTCAATCGATTCCATTTTGAAAATTATGGAGGTACGCCCGTGCTGGGCGTTCGTAAACCCGTGATCGTGGGTCATGGCATTTCTGGATCACTTGCCTTTTGCAACATGATCCGCCTGGCCGATCAGATGTTGCAGACTGATATTCTTGGGAAAATGGCGACTGAACTGTCCCGATAAAATAAGAAAGTCCACCAATAAGAAAACCCCTCGATTGAGGGGTTTTTGGCTGTGATCCCGCTGGGACTCGAACCCAGGGCCCATACATTAAAAGTGTATTGCTCTACCAACTGAGCTACGAGATCGACCGTTTTCGTTAGGGAGTGCAAAAATAATGTCCCCTGTCGTATGTCCCAAAAGTTTTTGTCAGACTTCTAAAAGAAATCAAATGAATCCCCTGCATAATTTGAGGTAGGTTTGTAAAAAATCATCGATGTACTTGTCGTCTTTAGGTACCCTTTTAGCTGCCGCTAAACGGGCAGATTGGAAAGATAAAGTGATCGTCGTCACCGGCGGAACAGATGGCATCGGCAAAGCCTTGGTAGAACAATTCCTGCAATTGGGTGCCCGGGTTGCCACCTGCGGGCGAAATGCTGATAAACTGTATCAACTTCAAATACAACACCCGGATGCATCACTCCTGACGCTAACGGCTGATGTCAGTAAAGAAAATGATTGCCGTCTGTTCATCGAACGAACCATCTCCTCATTCGGCCGAATCGATGCACTAATAAACAACGCAGGTATTTCCATGCGGGCCATGTTTGAAGATGTTGACTTGGATGTGATCCGACAAGTAATGGACATCAACTTCTATGGCAGCGTGTATTGCACTAAATACGCCCTCCCATCACTTTTAAAAACAAACGGGACAGTAGTGGGTATTTCCTCCATCGCAGGGTATAGAGGACTTCCCGGGAGAAGCGGATATTCTGCCAGCAAATTCGCTTTGCAGGGATGGATGGAGGCCTTGCGCACGGAATTGCTTGATCAAGTTCATGTGATGTGGGTCTGCCCGGGTTTTACAGCCTCAAACATTCGTCAGGTTGCTTTGAATAAAGAGGGTCAGCAACAGGGAGAAACGCCGATGGACGAATCCAAAATGATGTCGGCCGACACCTGTGCGCAGCACATCATTCTGTCGATGGAGCAGAAAAAACGCACCCTGGTACTTACCTTCACCGGGAAACGGGCCGTGTTCATGAATAAATTCTTTCCAGCCTGGACAGATCGTCTCACACACCGGTTTTTCTTCAAAAACGGTGAACTGATCAAATAAACCCAGATGCGCGCGCCACTGATCACGCTTAGCTCAGATATTGGCCAGCCCGACTACCTGGTGGGTGCCATCAAGGCGACACTGTTGAAGATCAATCCCGATTTTCAGCTCATCGACATTACCCATCAAATACCTCCTTTCAACTACACACAGGCCGCCTACGTTTGCGGTACCGCTACCCAACATTTCCCTGAATTCAGTTTTCACCTGCTGCTGGTCAATCTCTATGAGCAACGATTAAAACAATTGCTCCTCGCCTATCACCAGCAACAATATTATCTATGTTCCGATAACGGATTACTGACGATGATGCTGGGCGAACGGCCGGAGATCGTTATGGGCTTACCCATAGCCGAAGGAATAACTCCCAATACGATCGAAATCGCCGGCATGATGGGGAAAGCCGTGCAGCAGCTGGTTGATGGAACCCCCATTCTGTCGATCGGCCAACCCGACGTGAACTACCTGGAGAAACATCCCCTTCGACCGAGCATACACGCTGATTACATTGAGGGGCAGATCATTTTCATTGACAGCTTTGAAAATATCGTGGTCAACATCCGAAAAGAACTTTTTGAAGAGCAACGCAACGGCCGGTCGTTTCGTATCCATTTCAGAAGAGATGAAACCATCGACCGGATCAGTAACAGCTATGCAGATGTGGCACAAGCTAGCAAACTGGCCCTTTTCAACAGTGCAGGCTACCTGGAGATCGCCATCAACAAGGGCAATGCAGCCGGATTATTCGGACTAAAAGGCTATGTTGAAAATAGCCAACAAAGCCAATTGGCCTACCAAACCGTGCGGATCGTTTTTGGGTAAATTCCCCGCCGGATTGCCTTTTTTTAACAGAGAAGTTCTCACCCAAGCCCGTTATTTTTGTGAACCTGTCTACGGCCAGGGCCGATATATAATTCTAACCCATACAGTGTATGACATTCAAAAAAGCGAATAACCTCACCGGCTGGATCGTATTTTCCATCGCCCTGATAACATACTACCTGACCCGTGAGGCCAGAGGCAGTCTGTGGGACTGTGGTGAGTTTGTATCCTGTGCTGCGAAACTTGAACTCCCCCACCCGCCGGGCGCCCCGCTATTCACCTTGCTGGGTCGTTTTTTTATCATCTTATTCGGCGATCGTCCGGAAACCATTGCCAGTGCCGTCAACTTCATGAGTGCATTGGCAAGTGCCGGTACCATCCTCTTCCTTTTTTGGACCATCACGCACTTTGCAGGCAGATTGGTGCGCAATCAACAATATGAGATCGAGGCCGGTCATTGGTGGACCGTTCTCGGAGCCGGTGCCGTTGGTGCACTCGCCTACACGTTCAGCGATTCTTTCTGGTACAGTGCCGTGGAAGGTGAAGTGTACGCGCTGTCCTCTTTCTTTACCGCTCTCGTTTTTTGGGCCATCCTGAAATGGGAACAGGCGGATGAACGCGCCGGCAACGACGCGCAAGCGCGTATGCAGAGCGATCGTTGGATCGTGTTACTTTTCTTCATGATGGGACTTTCAATCGGTGTTCACCTGCTGAACCTACTTACCATCCCCGCTATCGTGATGGTATATTACTATCGTCGCTTCCCCTTCACTATGAAAGGTGCGATTTATGCATTCCTGATCGGTTGTGCGATCACCGGACTGGTGCAAGTAGGCGTGATCCAGTATTCCATGAAGGCAGCCGGATTATTCGATGTGTTCTTCGTCAACGACCTGAGCATGCCTTTCTTCAGTGGCTTTGCTGTTTACTTCCTCTTATTGGCCGTACTGATCGTTTGGGCGCTGGGCTTTCAAGCAAGTTCCTTCACCCGCAATAAAATGATCGGTTGGTTCATCGCTTTTCTCTTCCTCACACTCCTTCCATTTATCATCGCGCCGGGAGAAGGATGGAATTTTCTATCCCTGATCGTTGTGATCGCCCTTGCGGTATTTATCGGCATGAGAATCCGTTCCAGTGCATTGGCCTCACTCAAATTGGGCCTCTGGTGCTTCGCGTTCATGATGCTGGGATATTTCATGTATTTCACGACCCTGATCCGATCGAATGCCAATCCGCCGATCGACATGAACAATGTCGATAACCCGATCAGCCTCGTAGAATACCTCGGTCGTGAACAATACGGCAGTGCTCCCTTGATCTATGGACCGCATTTCGCCGTTACACAAGAGGACATCGATGAAAACGATCCATACACTAAAAATCCCATGCGCTACACGCGTCAAGGAGATAAATACATCCAATACGACGGCGGTGTAGAATACAACTATAAGTCGGAAGCTAAAATGTTATTCCCTCGTATGTGGGATAGCAACAACGATCAAGGGCATGCCGATTTCTATGCCAGTTGGCTTGGTCTCGGCCAAGATCAACGTACACAAAAATTTGAAGCACCCACTTTCGGTGATAACCTCAACTGGTTCTTCAGCTACCAAATGAGTTTCATGTACATGCGTTATTTCCTCTGGAATTTCAGTGGTAAGCAAAACGACGTACAAGGACTGGGCAACTACCGCGATGGCAACTGGATCACCGGTATCAAATTCGCAGACGATAAGCGTTTGGGCGATCAAACACAATTACCACAAAGCCTGCAAAAGAATCAAGCCAATAACAAACTCTATCTCCTCCCCTTCGTGTTGGGCATATTGGGTTGCATATACCAATATCTGAACAGCAAGAAGGACTGGATCGTCAGCTTCTTGTTGTTCTTCTTCACCGGCGTAGCCATTGTTCTATACCTGAATCAGCCTGGCAACCAACCGCGTGAACGTGACTATGCATATGTAGGATCTTTCTATGCCTTCGCTATCTGGATCGGTCTGTCGATCGTAGCGCTGGTGCAGATAGCGCGCAGCCAACAAATTCAGCAATCACTCAAACCAGTATTGGTTAACGGGGCAACCTTGAGTTTCCTCGTGATTTTCATGAGTTGTTTTCCAGGTCCGGGTAAAACCGCCCTGCTGATGGGTGCTATCGGCGCTGCCATCTTCGTGGCCGCTACCACTGCCGGAGTTTTCCTGAGCAGACTTGTATCCGGCAATGGAACAAAGCTGGTGCCCGCAGCGGCATTTGCAACAGTACTGGGACTCTGCGTGCCAACCCTAATGGCACAACAGGAATGGGATGACCATGACCGTAGCAAAAAAACAACCGCACCAGACTTGGGAAGAGATTATCTCGAGAGCTGTCCACCTAACACCATCCTCTTCACCTTTGGTGACAATGACACCTATTCACTTTGGTATGCCCAAGAGGTCGAAGGTATTCGACCTGATATACGTGTGATCAACACCAGCCTATTACAGAGCGATTATTACATCAATCAGCTTCGTTACAAGGCAAATGATTCGGATTCGATAGATGTGATCTATCGACCCGATCAACTGGCCGGACTGAATCTGTATATGGTCGATTATGCACCACGTCCGGAAATTTCCAATTCCCAGTACTATTTCCTGGAAGACATCCTGCGACTCTATGTAGCTACAGACGATCCCGGAAAAATGGACAACAGCCGAGGTGTACCCCAACCCGTGATGCCAACCCGTAACCTATCCATACCGGTAGATAAAGAGTTAGTGCGTAAGTCCGGGTGGGTAAATTCAGAAGACAGCATCCTTAGCGAAGTCAAATTCACCTTACCCGGAGAACGTGTAGCACTCAGCCGCAGTGATCTAACTATCCTGAGTGTTGTTGCTACAACGAAATGGAAGCGTCCGATCTGCTTCACTTCACCCTATAGTAAATTTGGATGGGGCCCTTATTTCCGTAAAAACGGATTGGTTTATCAATTGACTCCGGTCGATAACCGATTCAACTATAGCGCCTGGGAATTGGAGAACAGCATGCGTGCCGGACGTCTGTGGGGAAGTGGCATCGGCAACATGAATCTCCCCTTTACATACGAAGCGCTAACTAAACGCTATCGCTTGGCAGGAGCGGAAACACCAGGGGTATACTTTGATGAAGAAAACCGTCGCCATTTGCTGCACATCCGATCTACCTATGCAGAAACAGCCGGTAATTTGTCGGATGCTGGCAAGATGGAAGAGGCTGGTAAGCTACTCGACATGATCGATCAGGGCATGAAAGATATAAATATGCCGTATGCCATGACGAGCCGCGACAACCAACACAATCAAACCGGTTTATTGATGCTGGAGGCCGCATACAAAGCGAATAAGACAGCGTTAGCGGATCGAATTGGAAAAGCATTGCGAGCCGATCTGGAACAACAGAAACGATACAACAGTTACAATCAGGAATTCACGGGTGTTTCGACTGAATTCGATCGTGACGGAATCATCAACGAAGTGATGCTGATGGCACTGAACAACATCGAGGCTAAATACAAAAAAACAACGCCGCCAACACCCGGTACGCCACCAGCCGAAACAAATCCTAAATGACACACAAACCCGGAATGATCTTCCGGGTTTTTTTTAGCTGACAGGATCGACATCCAGTATAACATCCACCCGCGCGATGGCTTTCATCTGTCGTATTTGATCGACCGCCTGTTGGATCTGTAGCTTAGCTTTATTCCAGCCGGTGGAGGCTCTTGGTAAACGCAACCAAACTTCCATTCGATACTGATCCCGCACCCGTGCGATCAGCGGTTCTGCAGGCCCCATGAGATAGGGTCGCCAGCTAGGCCCCATGGCCTGCATCCAGGTTTGTGCGGCTTGCTCGGTAGTGGATGCATGCTTATGTCGGAAAAGGATTCGGATCATTCTAAAATGAGGCGGATAGCCAAAATCGGCCCGCTTCTTTAATTCAGATGTATAGAAGCCGATGTAATCGTGCCGCTCCACCCATTGCAAAACCGGGTGGGTCGGATCGGATGTTTGTACGATAACAATTCCACCTGCCTCTTTTCGACCGGCTCTGCCGCTCACCTGTTCCATCAACTGAAAGGCGCGTTCATTGGCTCTGAAATCAGCAAAGTGCAATAAGCCATCCGCATCGAGTATGCCGACCAGATCCACCCGCTCAAAATCCAAGCCCTTCACCACCATCTGGGTCCCGATCAAGATATCGATCGATTCGTCTTCGAATTGACGGATGAGTTTATCGTGCGCCTCTTTACCCCTGACAGTATCAACATCCATGCGAGCCACACGGGATCCCGGAAATTGTTCCCGGATCTGCTCCTCGATACGCTCTGTACCAAAACTACGTTGACCGAACCGAGGATTTCCACAAGAATGACAGCGGGGCACTGGCGGGTATTGAGTTCCGCAATAGTGACATCGAAGCTGATGATTTTTTTTGTGATAAGTCAACGATACATCACAATGTTCACAGCGGGGGATCCATCCACAAACCGTACAAATCTGATAAGGAGAATAGCCTCTTCTGTTTTGAAAAAGGATGATCTGTCGTTTACGCGACAGTACCTCTTTGATTTTCTTGATCAACAAGGGGGTAAGCGAAATGCGTGTTTTATCCTCCTTCAACACAGCCCGCGTGTCGATGAAGCGCAACGTTGGTAATTCGCCGGCACCAAATCGTTCAGTCAGTTCGACATAACCATATTTACCCGTGTTTGCCAAGTAAAAAGACTCCAGGGAAGGTGTCGCACTGCCCAGCAATACGTAGGCTCCATGCTGCTTGGCCAAATAGATCGCCGCGTCGCGGGCATGATAACGGGGTGCGGGATCCTGTTGCTTATAAGAGGCATCGTGCTCTTCATCGCAGATGATCAGTCCGAGTGATTGAAACGGCAAAAACAAGGCAGAGCGGGCACCTAATAGTACCCGAATCTTACCGGATAATACTTCTTTCCAGATCTCCACTCGTTCGTTGCCGGAAAAGCGGGAATGATAGACGCCGACGGCGCCCCCGAAATGTTTCTGTAAACGTCGAATGATCTGACTCGTTAGCGCAATCTCCGGCAGCAAGTAAAGAACCTGTTGATTTTTTTGGATCGCGTCTGCGATCAATTGAATATACAGGTGGGTCTTCCCACTACCGGTCACGCCACGGATCAAACAAACCTCCTTGTCTTGCCATTGATGACGGATCGAATCGAGGGCCTGCTCTTGCTGTGGACTCAACGAAAAATCAACTTTACAGAATGAGTCCATTCGTGCGATCCGATCGATTTTCTTTTTTACCGATGTCAGTATCCCTTTCTCGATCAGTGCATTCAGTATAGATGCGGTGAAACCGGTTCTTTTGAGATATAAGGATCTTGTAATCGGCTCAGCACTGGTTCGTAAATCTAAAAATGCAAGTAATCCTTCCAGTTGCTTGGGGGCTCTCCACTTTTCATTCAGCAAGGCGGCCAATGCATCCTCCGAATGATAACGTGGATCCAGATCGATGAAGGTTTCCTGTTTACTCGTGTATTTCTCCTGGAGGGAATCGACCAGCTCGGCAACACCCAGATCCGTCAACCGTTCGATGGCTCCGTAAACATTACGTTGCTGGATGATCTGTTGAATTTCAGACAAACGAAGCTGTTTTTTGATCTCCAGCGCTTCCGCCAGTAGATACGATGCATCATCCAGTGTAGTGAGGTCAGCATCATGCTGTTCCAGATAACGAAGCCAGGTTTCGCTCGATAATTTGAAATGGGTAGGTACAGCAGCAGCCATCACCTCTCCTTCTGTGCACAGATAATACTGCGCCACCCATGACCAAAAGTTCAATTGTTGTGCAGTGACGATCGGTTCGGAGTCCAACACCTGCAAAATGGACTTTGGCTGAAACCCAGTAGGCGTATCGGTATGCAGCCGTTTGATAATACCCGCATAACGCCGTCGGGTGCCCAGGTTCACTTCTACCCGCTTACCGATGTCAACCTGATTTCTCAAGTCATTCGGAACCGACCAGGTATAGTTTTGCGGAACTGCAATCGGCAGGATCACCTCTGCGTACAAGCGATCATGATCGTTCGTTGAAGAAAACAGGTCTTGTCTGGCTGCGGGCGACATGGACAGCAAATCTAATCATCGTCCGCTACCTATGGAACTAAGGTCGAACCCATGGAACCTGTCGGGCCAACAATTCTTTTTCCATCTGCGCATAAACCTGACTTTTCAAGGACTCCAGGTCATCAAGGGTTAACCCCTCCACCGAAATTTCCTCCAAATAAAAAGCCCGGCTTTCTCCCGGGTTGACGGAAAAAATCGAATCATAGTGCATGCGGTCGTACGCATCCAAAAACAGCAGCGGTTTGATGGGCGTCTGTGTTTCGATCGCCAAGCGGAAGGCGCCATTATAGAATTCAGATAGGGCTGTTGTCCCCATGTTGAACGTGCCCTCTGGGTAGATCAGTACAGAAATGCCCTTCCCTAGAAACTGACGTAGGGCCTCTACACTTTTAGCGCGACTCTCCGGGTTTTTTCGGTGTACACAGATCACGACCAATTGATAGACATATCCGAATATCGGATAGCGACCGTATTCAGCTGCACCCAAGGCACGAAAGGGCTGGCGTACGCTGGTGATGATCAACGCGGCGTCGATGTAGGAGATGTGATTGCCGACAAAAATGTAGGATCGGTTGGGGTCGGGACGGTTCGATGGATCGACCCGGTGCCGCACGCCTGTAAAAAAAAGCCAGCAATCGCCCCAGAAACGGCAAAGGGCCATGATGGCGTTGCCGCCCTTGACCTTACCCCCGAGTGCTGCGATCATAAACAGCGGGAATAATAAAAACAATAGGCCTAAGAAAATAACAAAGGCATAAAGGGAAAAGAAAAACCGAAAAATAGTCCGTGCAGATTTCACCCGGCAAAATTGAGGTATAAAGGCCGAAGTTTTGGTTTCGTGTAAACAAATGTTATTCGCTGTGCTGTCCTCAGTATTTTTGCGGGATGCTTGAAACCCCTACCAAGTCGGTCGCTTTCCATACGCTGGGATGCAAGCTGAATTTTTCGGAGACGTCCACCTTATCCCGCATGCTGGAATCGGAGGGATTCGCCAAGAAGGAATTCGACGAGCAGGCGGATGTATATGTGATCAATACCTGTTCAGTCACCGAGAATGCCGACAAGGAATGCCGTCAGCTGGTTCGTCGGATCCAGCGAAGGGCCCCGGAAAGTCTGGTGGTGATCACGGGGTGCTATGCTCAATTAAAACCAAAAGACATTGCGGAGATACCTGGCGTAGATCTGGTACTGGGGGCTGCTGAAAAATTCAATCTCGCTACTCATTTGCGGGAGTTAAGCAAAGGCGACTCGGCCCGGATATCGAGTTGTGACATCGAGGAGGTGGATCGTTTCCATGCTTCTTGGTCGATGAACGACCGGACTCGTACTTTTTTGAAGGTTCAGGACGGATGTGATTATAGCTGTTCATTCTGTACCATTCCAATGGCACGTGGGAAAAGCAGAAGTGATACCATTCGAAATGTGGTGGCCAATGCCACTGAACTAGGTCAGGCGGGTGTTAAAGAGATCGTGCTTACCGGAGTGAATCTGGGGGATTTCGGTATTTCTGAAGTTGATCCGGAAGGCAAGTCTGTTCGAAAAGAAACATTTTACGAGTTGGTTCAAGCGCTGGATGACACCCCGGGGGTAGACCGTTTTCGGATCTCTTCCATCGAGCCGAATCTGCTGACCAATGAGATCATAGACTGGGTTGCAGAAAGCAAGCATTTTATGCCGCATTTCCACGTCCCCCTGCAAAGTGGCAGCGATCGGGTGCTGGGATTGATGCGTAGGCGGTACCGACGTGACTTGTACGCTGAGAGAGTCGCTCGAATTAAAGAACGCATGCCACATGCCTGTATCGGTGTGGATGTGATCGTGGGTTCACCCGGTGAAACGGAGGCTGATTTTCGGGATACGATCGATTTTCTGACGGAGCTGGACATCTCCTATTTGCATGTGTTCACCTACAGTGAGCGGGCGCATACACATGCACTCACGATAAAGCCTGTGGTGCCGGTACCGGTTCGTCAAGAACGGAATAAAATTTTACGACAACTCTCTTATCAGAAGATGCAGCATTTCTCCAGGGGGTTTGAGGGAACGATCCGACCTGTTCTATTCGAGAAGGCAGAAAAAGGGGAAATGATGGAGGGCTATACAGACAACTACATTCGCGTCACCACTCCTTACCGGGCTGAATGGGTGAATCAGCTCGTAGATTGGAATCTTTAAACCTTAAACAAAAACGGCACTTTCGTGCCGTTTTCAAGTGGAACGTACTGGACTCGAACCAGTGACCCTCACGTTGTCGACGTGATGCTCTAAACCAACTGAGCTAACGTTCCAGAGGAGGGCAAAAATACGTGTTTTTGACAGCCAAAAAGATGGGGATATTTTATACCGAGTTCGTTTTCCACAAATAACCTCTGAATTTTAGGGGACGTTTATATTTGTCCCGAACCATGAAATCGTTTCAGGCCACGATAAAATTCGAGATGAGTGAGGAATTCATGCAACGAGTTCCGCCACATCGCACCTATATCAATTTCTTGATCAAAAAAGGCGTAGTAGAACATTATGCTGTGAGCATGGAAACACAGCGAGCTTGGATCACCTTGAATGCAGAGGACCGAGATGCTGCTCGGAAAGTCCTGGCCCAATCCCCTCTCTTCCCTTTCTGGATCCTGGAGATCGATGAGCTTTTTGTACTGGATGGACAGCAGTACCGTTTACCGGAAGTACATCCTAACTGATCACCGAACGTATCAAAATAAAAAACCCCGCGTGGGCGGGGTTAAAGTGGGAGCTGACGGGTTCGAACCGCCGACCCTCTGCTTGTAAGGCAGATGCTCTGAACCAGCTGAGCTAAGCTCCCGTTTTGGGAGTGCAAATATAGGGGCGGGATCTTTCTTTTGCAAATTTTCAGGTTGGAAAGGTAATTTTGTACCTATGAAACCCTGGTACGACCCCAGCATACAGGAACAATTCGAGGTGGTGACCGAGGTGATGGAGCAACCGCCCTGCCAACTCATCGTTTGGAACGATGAAGTGAACACGTTCGATTGGGTCATTCAAACGCTGATAAAGATTTGCGGCCATACCCCGGAGCAGGCCGAGCAATGTGCCTATCTGATCCATTTTGGGGGTAAACATGCCGTAAAAAAAGGGCCATACGAAGACCTGAAACCAGCTTGCGAAGCCATTCTCGATCGCGGCATTCAGGCCACTATTGAAGTTTCTTGAAACAACGCGGCTTTAAAAACGGGTCGACAAATACTGGGGCAACATATTCCGCCAGGTATTCCAGTCGTGGGGCCACTCCTGCCCCCAGAGGTCCAGTTCATACTGAATCCCCTTGTCATACAGCAAACGAGCGAATCGTCCTGATGCACCCGGATCCTCATAGGCCCCTCGCCCACTCAAAATATGGATGTGCCGGCTTTTTCGGATCTGCTCTAGGATTGAATGATCCGTCAGATTGGCCATATAATGAATGGGACTGTTGAAGTACACAACTTCATCAAAATAGCCTTTCGTATACTCGGTTAGATCGTATACCCCACTCATAGCGATCACCCCTTGTATCAGATCGGAACGCTTCAAAAACAAATTCATGCTGTGCAAAGCCCCGAATGAAGCACCGCAGACAAAGATGGGTGTATCGGGACTAGTATGTGTACGAATAAAAGGGACCACTTCGTGAAAAACATAATCGTTCCATTGTTGATGGCGGATTGACTTATGCCGGGGATCCATGTGATCGTTCATCCAACTCTCCCGATTGATGCTGTCGATCGAAAAAACCTTCAGTTGACCGGAATCGATATGCGGCTGAAGCGCATCGATCAATTGAAAACGTTCATACTCGAGGTAATCAGCAGCTGCTGTCGGCACCAACAATAATGCGAAACCATAATGCCCATACATGGCAATGGGCATCTCCTTGTTCAAGGAAGGACTATGCCAGGAGGACAGTACTCTTTCCATTCAGCCGTTTGAACGAAAATAAGGTAAATTTGCAGCCTTATGGAGCCCGGCAAACACTTCGACCATCAAGCAGCTGAAACCCATTGGTATCCCCATTGGCTTGAACGCAAATATTTTGAAAGTACTCCCGACGAACGGGAGCCTTACACCATTGTCATGCCCCCACCCAATGTGACCGGGGTGCTGCACATGGGACATTGCCTGAACAACACCATTCAGGATGTACTGATCCGACGTGCCCGCCTCCAAGGATACAATGCCTGCTGGGTACCAGGAACTGACCATGCCTCCATTGCAACAGAGGCCAAAGTGGTGCAGATGCTTCGTGAAAGAGGCATTCAAAAATCATCCCTCTCCCGTGAAGAATTTCTGCAATATGCTTGGGAATGGAAGGAAAAATATGGTGGTATCATTCTGCAGCAATTAAAAAAACTAGGCTGCAGTTTGGATTGGTCGCGGACCCATTTTACCATGGATCCGGATTACTACCGTTCCGTGATCGGTGTATTCAATGACCTCTATGAAAAAGGATGCATCTACCGAGGCAAACGAATGATCCACTGGGATCCGAGAGCAAAAACCGCACTCAGTGACGAAGAGGTGATTCGCAAGCAGACGAATCAAAAGCTCTATCACATCCGGTATAAACTCGATCTTCCGGGTGATGAGTACATCACGGTCGCCACCGTTCGCCCGGAAACCATCATGGGTGATTCAGCGATCTGTGTGAACCCGAACGACGAACGCTACAAACACCTGCACGGCAAACATGCTTTCGTTCCGCTGATCGGCAGACGGATCCCCATCATCGCAGATGAATATGTGGAGATGGAATTCGGTACCGGCTGTCTCAAAGTGACACCCGCACACGATCCGAACGATTACCAACTCGGACAAAAACATGCATTAGAAGTCGTTGATGTATTCAATGACGATGGCACACTGAGCGAAGCGGCACAGATCCATATAGGTATGGAACGCTTTGAGGCTCGAAAAGTGATCGCTATCGAGCTGGAAGAAAAAGGACATATTGTAAAAACAGAGGAATATACCAGTGAAGTCGGATACAGCGAACGCACCGATGCGGTAGTAGAACCGCGACTGTCGTTGCAATGGTGGGTCGAAATGAAGAAGATCTCTGACCCAGCACTACGTGCTGTAATGGAGGAACAGATCCAATTCTATCCGCCTAAATTCAGGAACCTGTACCGCCATTGGATGGAAAACATCAAGGACTGGTGCATTTCCCGACAATTGTGGTGGGGCCATCGCATTCCCGCCTGGTATGATGCCGATGGAAATTTCATTGTAGCTCAAGACGAAAAGCAAGCACAGGAAAAATATCAGCAGCAATTTGGTAAATCGGCCGAGCTGAAACAGGATGAGGATTGTCTTGACACCTGGTTCTCCAGCTGGCTCTGGCCAATTGAAGTATTTAAAGGTTACAGCGATCCGGGGAACGCGGAGATCAACTATTACTACCCAACACAAACGCTGGTCACGGCACCGGAGATCATCTTCTTCTGGGTGGCTCGTATGATCATGGCGGGGTTTGAGTATCAAAAGACGATCCCTTTCCAACAAGTTTACTTCACGGGCATTGTTCGGGATAAGCAAGGCCGTAAAATGAGTAAGAGTCTGGGGAATTCTCCGGATCTGTTGGCGCTGATCGATCAATACGGTGCAGATGCGGTACGTTTCGGCATACTCATTTCCTCTCCCGCCGGCAACGATCTGCTTTGGGATGAATCGACCAACGAACAAGGTGCGCATTTCAATAATAAGATCTGGAATGCCATGCGGCTGGTGAAAATGTGGGAAGCTCGCGTCAATGCAGTTGAAGGGGATGAATCTAAATTTGCTCGCGACTGGTTCCGCAACCGCTTACACGAAGTGCGAGCCGAACTGGAAGTACAATTCAAGGAATTTAGACTCAGTGAGGCGCTCAAAACCATTTACTCCCTGATTTGGGATGATTTCTGTAGTTGGTATCTCGAGTGGGTAAAACCAGGCTTTGAGCAACCGATGCATCAGGCTGTTTACGAAGACACGGTGGGATTTTTTGATGAATTACTTCAATTGCTTCACCCCTTCATGCCCTTTATCACGGAAGAGATCTATCACCAACTCAGAGATCGCAGTAGCGATCTGACCAATAGCCAATATCCGCAAGTGAAGTCTGCCGATCAAGACCTATTGAACGCAGGCGCCCGCATGAAAGCAGCCATCACTGCCATACGAGATGCACGTACTCGAAATCAACTCAAGCCCAAAGATCCCGTTCAGCTTTTCATTCAATCCGCGCAACCGGAAGCCTACCAGGCAGCACTCCCCCTTTTGCAAAAACAGGTGAACGCATCTTCTGTAGAATTTTGTCAAGCACCTGTGGCAAAGTCAATCAATCTGGTTGTGGATCAAGATCGATTCTATTTGGTCTCTCAAAACTCCGCACACACCGAAACGCAAAAAGTACAACTGCTAAAGGATTTGGAATACCTGCAAGGGTTCCTCGTAACCGTAGAGAAAAAACTGAGCAATGACCGCTTTGTGCAAAACGCTAAACCAGAGGTGATCGAAGCGGAACGAAAAAAGAAAGCGGATGCTGAATCGAAGATCCAGGTAATCGAAGAAGCCCTCAACAGCTTGTGAATTTGAAACGTCCGATATTTTCAATATTGACGTGCCGATTTCAGGTCATTTTTTTATTCATGTTGACTTCTATCCAGGTCGCCGCGCAGGCCGGATGGGAAAAAGAATGGCTGCATCGTCTGGCTGATGGTCGGACTAATGGTAAAAACAATTTTTACGGCACACTGTCTGACATGAATGCACCAATCACCTTGGGCCTGCCAATGGGGTGGATCGCTATCGGACTCATCGAAAAAAATAATACTCGAACTGAAGAAGGACTAAAATGGTTAGCGGCACAGTTGGTGAATGGCGGAGCTACTTTGGTGATCAAAGCGGCTGTAAACAGACCTCGTCCGGCCGTATCCGACCCAACCCTGATCGCATTGGAGGATGCACGCATACATTCTTTTCCATCCGGACATACCTCTTCCGCTTTTGCGCTGGCAACATCAGTAAGCCTAGACCATCCGCAGTGGTATGTGATTGCACCGGCCTATTTGTACGCATCATGGGTCGCCTATTCCAGGTGCTATCTGGGCGTACATTATCCCAGTGATGTATTGGCAGGGGCTGCATTGGGCACTGCCAGTGCGTGGATCACCCACCGTGGAGCCGAGTGGATTCGAAATTCGAGTCATAAAAAAAAGAACCAACCCAAATTGGCATACATCTACTAATTTTTGAATCATGGCAGAAGACCTTCAAATAGCAACAGGCAGTAAAGAGGATCAATACAGATCGCTGTTGCCTCAGATACAAGGCTTATTAAGCGGAGAATCTGATCCCATCGCCAATCAGGCGAATGTATGTGCAGCGCTTAAGGAACAATTCGGCTGGCTCTGGGTGGGTTTCTACCTGATCAAAAAAAAGGATGATCATACCGAAGAGCTTGTACTCGGGCCGTTTCAGGGCCCCGTTGCCTGCACCCGTATCCGCTTTGGTAAAGGGGTATGCGGTAGCGCTTGGGAAAAAGGCGAAACACTGATCGTTACGGATGTTGAGCAATTCCCCGGTCACATCGCCTGCAGCTCGCTTTCCAGATCCGAGATCGTGATCCCACTGAAAAAAGACAACAAGATCTGGGGGGTGTTAGATGTAGACAGCGTGAATCTGGCTTCATTTGATCAGATCGATCAACGGCACCTAGAGGAGATCGTTAGCTGGCTCAATCCCTAAGGTGCTTGAGCATGTCTGCAGTCATTGACTTCAGATCGAATTCCTCCTTCCATCCCCAATCAGCTCTTGCCGGAGCATCATCGATGCTTTGCGGCCAACTGTCCGCAATTGCTTGTCGAAAGTCCGGCTGGTAGTCAATCCTAAAGTTTGGTATATGCAGCTTTATCGATTCACCTATTTGTGTTGGCGAAAAACTCATGGCGGAAAGATTGTAGGCGGTGCGAATCTTGATCGATTCAGCAGGCGCCTCCATGAGCTCAATCGTGGCCCGTATGGCATCGGGCATATACATCATGGGTAAAAAAGTATCAGCCGACAGAAAGCAGGTATAGTTTCCGGTCTTCAATGCCTGATGATAAATATCTACGGCATAGTCGGTGGTGCCCCCACCCGGCGGGGTTTTGTAGGAGATCAGCCCCGGGTACCGAATGCTTCGCACATCCACCCCGAATTTCTGATGATAGTACTGACACCAGAATTCACCAGCATGTTTACTGATGCCGTAAACCGTGATCGGTTCAATGATCGTTTGTTGCGGACAATCAATCTTGGGGGAAGTAGGCCCGAATATAGCAATGGAGGATGGCCAGAACACTTTGTTCAGGGAATGATCACGAGCCACCTCCAATACATTGAGGAGACCCTGCATATTCAGGTTCCAAGCAGCGATGGGATTTTTCTCACCGGTTGCGGAGAGCATGGCGGCCAACAAGTAGATCTGTGTGATACCATATTCAAGGACCAATTTTGTCAACTGACTTTTGTCCATCACATCCAGTGGCACATAGGGACCTGTCCCCTCCAGCAGGGGATTCATATCGCGGAGGTCGGATGCATACACGGCATCATTCCCGTATTTTGCGCGCAAGGCCAGCGTCAGCTCCACGCCAATTTGCCCGGAGGCGCCGATGACCAATAATCTTTCTGTAGGCATGCAAACGTTTATTCGTTGCAAAGATGTGACTTGAGGGGGAATTTCGGGCTATTTTTGGGCCATGAATCCCTTTTTGAAACCACTCTTCACCGCTACTACATACGATCCCTCCTCTTTTTTCCTACTGGCAGGCCCCTGCGTGGTGGAGAGCAGGGAATGTGTGCATGAGGTGGCTCAATCATTGAAGAGCAGTTGTGAAGAATTAGGTATACCCCTTGTATTCAAATCGTCCTACCGAAAAGCAAACAGAAGCAGCAGCCGTTCGTTCACCGGACTGGGCGACATGGCAGCCGGCGAGATCCTTCAATCCGTTCGTACCGAATTAAACCTGCCGGTGGTCACCGATATACACGCACCGGAAGAAGCTTCCATGGCTGCTGAATTTGCTGACATATTGCAGATACCAGCTTTTTTGTGCCGGCAAACGGATCTGTTAGTGGCTGCCGGACAGACCGGAAAAATTATAAATATCAAGAAGGGGCAATTCCTAAGCGGCCCCGCTATGGAATTCGCCGTTCAAAAAGTGAAAGAAACGGGAAATGAAAAAGTGATGCTGACTGAGCGCGGTACTACATTCGGATATCAGGATCTGGTGGTGGACATCCGGAATATTCCTTGGATGAAAAAAATCGGCGTACCGGTTATCATGGACGTAACCCATGCTCTTCAACAACCCAATCAATCCAGCGGGGTTACCGGTGGTCAACCTGAAATGATCGAGACCCTTGCCTTAGCTGCCATTGCTGCCGGAGCCGATGGCCTTTTTATTGAAACACATCCCGATCCTGCTCAGGCCAAAAGCGACGGGGCCAATATGCTTCCTCTTGTAAAAATGCACGATCTGCTGAAAAAAGCAGTGGCTGTCAGAAGAGCCATTCAGCCTTAAGTTTGAAATGGAGAGTCGAAGAAGGTGGTGGATCTTAACGCAGATCTTCTACCGCCACACCCGGATATTTCTTGGGATCGAAAACGAACATCGCATCTGTAGCAGGAATGTTTGTCTTCATGGCACTGACCGTATAAGAATAACGGTTGCCGTTTTTCTCCATGACTTTAGTACTATAAATGGATTGCGCGGCCTTATCAATCAGCAATACAACTGAATGAAAGGTCTTTGATTTATCGACCGGAGTCATTTGGATCTCCTGAACTGTTTTACCCGCTACTTTGCTCTCCCCTTTCAACAATGAATAAAAATCTTTGTCGTAGAAATTGGAAAAAAGTTTTTGTGGTGTGATACTGCCCCCGGACACATCCAGGTTATTCACGGTTGCTTCTTTCGCTGCTTTGTCGTAACTCCAAACAGTCGTGCCATTACAGAAAACTTCCAGTCCGTTGAACATGATCTTGTAGCTGGTACCTTTCATCAGAATCGTACCGGTTTTTGTGGACATCACCTTTCCGGTTGCATTTTCGACCTTGTAGGCGAAGGCTGCCTGAACCGTCTTATAGGTTTTGAATTTAGCACTCACCGCGTCCAGCACCTTGATGGCCGCCGGATCATTGGTGGTTGATTTCCCTTGGGAAAAGGCGGATAAAGAAACGATCAGGACCAGCGACAGCAGGAGGTGATTTTTCATGGCGCAAAGATATGTAGTACAGCTATAAGACGGGAAAACATGCCTGAAAGCTTAGCCCTAGTGGGGTAATTAACAAGCCCCTAACGTTATCCCATAGCATCCAGGTGCTGCTGTAGATCCATCTCCGTCTTAATGAGCACATCCCGGGCCTTGCTGCCTAAACTTGGACCAACAATACCTGCCGCCTCCAGCTGGTCCATCAACCGGCCGGCGCGGTTATAGCCCAGCTTCATGCGTCGCTGCAACAAGGAAGTCGAACCCATTTGATTCTGTACGATCATACGGGCTGCATCCTCGAACAAAGGGTCTTTTTGAGAAGAATCGAAATCCCTACCTTCTGCCTCTTTCTCATCAACGTATTCGGGTAATAAAAAGGCTTGCGGATATCCTCGTTGATCACCAATAAATTCAACTACCTGTTCCACTTCCGGCGTATCCACAAAAGCACATTGCAAACGGGTGAGTTCTCCATTGTAGGAGATCAACATATCCCCTTTACCAATCAATTGCTCCGCCCCACCGGTATCCAGGATCGTACGCGAGTCGATCTTGCTGGAAACTTTGAATGCGATACGGGCCGGAAAATTCGCTTTAATCGTACCCGTGATGATATTCACCGAAGGGCGCTGCGTGGCAATGATCAGGTGAATACCGATCGCACGGGCCAACTGGGCCAAGCGAGCAATGGGCATTTCAACTTCCTTTCCGGCAGTCATGATCAGGTCAGCGAACTCATCCACAACCAAAACGATGAAAGGAAGGTACTGATGTCCTTTTTCCGGATTCAGTTTGCGCTTGGTGAATTTTTCGTTGTACTCCTTGATGTTACGGGCACCAGCCTCTTTGAGCAGGTCGTATCGGTTATCCATCTCGATGCAGAGGGCGTTCAGGGTATAGATAACCTTTTTGGTGTCAGTAATGATGGCATCCTCCTCCCCTGGCAGTTTAGCCAGGAAGTGGCGCTCGATATGTCTGTAAATGCTCAACTCGACCTTTTTGGGATCGATTAGAACAAACTTCAGTTGAGAAGGATGCTTTTTATAAAGCAGAGAAACCAGTATGGCATTCAGTCCGACTGACTTACCCTGACCGGTAGCCCCCGCCATCAATAGGTGCGGCATGGCAGCAAGATCCACGATGAAATTTTCATTGTCGATTCGCTTACCGATCGCGATCGGCAAGCTATGGCTACTGTTCTGAAAACGCTCACTGCTGAGTAAGGTCTTCATACTGACCACCGTCTTTTTCACATTAGGCACCTCGATACCGATAGTCCCCTTCCCGGGTATGGGTGCAATGATCCGGATGCCCAAAGCCGCCAGACTCAGGGCGATATCATCTTCCAGGTTCTTGATCTTGGAGATACGAACCCCGGCGGCAGGTACGATTTCGTAAAGGGTAACGGTCGGACCCACTGTGGCACTGATCTTCTGGATCTCGATCGAATAGTTGCGTAGCGTGGAAATAATCTGGTTCTTATTATTTTCCAGCTCATTATTATCCTGAATGATCTTCTCACTGCCATGTTGCTCCAACAAGTCAAGTGAAGGATACTTGTAATCCCTAAGATCCAAAGTCGGTTCGTAGGGTTTTAATTCTTCTTTGGAAATTTCTATGACTTCTTCCTCGACCGGATCAGGAACGGTTTTGATCTCAAGCGCCAACTCATTCTCATTATTGTCGATCGGATCCATATCTTCCTCTATCCCCTGACCTGTCGTTAAAAAATCTTGCATCCCACTTGACATTCCGGTTGGAAGCGTAACGGACACGTGCGGATTCAATTCGATGGGCTTCGGTTCCTCGGGAATCTCAACAGCCGCTTCGGGAACCTCCTCCTCGACTTCTTTTTCAATGAGCGTCATGTTCATCACGGGTTCATCTTCAACGGGGAATTGAACCACTACAGGCCCTTCCTGTTGCTGGTACATTTCGTTGACGGTCATCCCCGCCGCAGTAAGCGGTGCAACTACAGCAGACTCCTCCTTTCCCGTTTCCTCGCTTTCTGGCAACAGATCATCAGTTGCAGTGAGTTCGTCTGCCTTTTCTTTCTCTTCCTTTACCGGCCATTTAAACTGAGGGTTGAATTGCCAAATCAGATAGGCGATCAAGGAAACAAATAAAAGCGCTCCTGTTCCGATTTTGCCAAGTGCCTGATTCAGGCTTTGGTTGATCATCAATCCCACAGCCCCGCCCCCGAATGGTTTACTTTCCGGGAACAGAAAGGAAAGGGTAACCGAAGCCACGAGCATTCCGATGGTCACATATTTCACATTCCTCCAGATCGAGAACACCCGACGTCGGAACAACAAGTTAACTCCCACCACGAAAAAGAACGTGCAAACGAGAAACGAGGCAAATCCAAAACATTGTTCGAAAAAGAAAGCAGCGGTCAATGCCCCCAAAACACCGGCTGCATTCTGCACCTGCTGTTCACTGAACAATGCAGAAGATCCAGTACTTACGACAGAAGCGTCATTCTGCCAATTAAAAAGATAGGAAGAAAACGAAACAAGCAAGAAAAGGGAAAAGAACACCATGATCACCCCAACGATCTTCCAGGTGCGCTCATCACGTACGATCGCTTTTAGATCGATCGATTCCTCTTTCTCTTGCTCGAATCCGGATGCAGGTTCAAGGGCTTTAGATACTTTTTTTGTCTTGCCTTTCGGTGATTTTGCCATCCAAACAAAGATAATCAGTTTGACCTTTCACCCTTGAGGATGGAATAGCCTAACCAGGCCCAACCCATGATCAATAAGGTGCCTCCGATGGGCGTAATCGGACCTATCCATGCATACGACCACCCCATCAACTTGAAGGCCGTCAGCAGGTATAGCGATCCGGAAAAAATGATCAGTCCGATCACCAGCAAACGAAAAGCTGTTTTTCCGAGCGAGCGATCAATGAGAGAAGTTCCCCAAAGTCCCAACAGAAGAAACGCGAGTGAGTGATAAAGATGATAGTCAACCCCCGTTTGAAATCCACGCAATAGATTTTCATCCGTGGTGGCTTGACGGAGTCCGTGTGCCCCGAACGCACCCAAACCGATACTGGCCATAATGGAAAAACAAGCCAAGGCGACGATACGTTTATTCATGCAACAGTTTTTGAACAAGATCGGATTCAGTTAGCGTCGATTCTAAAACGATACGGTGTGCTTGCTGATAATAGGGCAGTCGGTCTGTCATCTTATGCTCCACATAGGAACGGATCGATGCTTCATCCAGCTGCCGAATCAACGGACGATTGTCTTTTTCAGCGATCAAACGGGGTAGAAGTTCTGCCGAAGTTGCCTTTAACCAGATCACCAGACCAGCAGCTTTCATCATCTGCAGGTTATCAAAATAACAAGGTGCGCCGCCTCCACAAGCAATCACAGAGGGTTCTGATGAATGGCAAACGGACTGCAGACCGGCAGCCTCCAGCAAACGAAATCGATGTTCTCCCTGTTCTTCAAAAAGTTGATTGATGCTGCTGACACCCGCCTTTTGGATGATCTCCTCATCCAGATCGATGAATTTGTAATTAAGTGCCAGGGACAACCTTTTTCCCCAGTGGGACTTTCCCACCCCCATGAAACCGATCAGAAAAATCTTTGAGGGTAGATCGGTCATCGCTTATTTGAAAGCGTTGAAACCGGTGATATCCATACCGGTGATCAACAGATGAATGTCATGCGTTCCCTCATAGGTGATCACACTTTCTAAATTCATCATATGACGCATCACCGGATATTCGCCTGTGATCCCCATACCGCCCAGCATTTGTCGGGCATCGCGGCAGATCTGAGTAGCCATTTCACAGGAGTTGCGCTTAGCCATACTCACTTGTTGCGGCGTGACCTTTCCTTCGTTCATGAGTACGCCGAGGCGCCAATTCAGCAATTGTGCCTTGGTGATCTCGGTGATCATCTCCGCTAACTTTTTCTGTTGCAGCTGAAACGCTCCGATCGGCTTGCCGAATTGCATACGCTCTTGAGAATAACGCAGCGCCGTATCATAACAGTCCATGGCAGCCCCCACAACACCCCAGGCGATTCCATAACGAGCTTTGGTCAGGCAACTCAACGGACCTTTCAATCCTTTTACATTCGGCAGTATATTCTCCTTTGGAACTTTCACATTATCAAAAACCAATTCACCGGTAGCTGAAGCGCGCAGGCTCCATTTGCCGTGTGTAGTGGGTGTAGTAAACCCTTCCATTCCGCGCTCCACGATCACCCCTCTGATATCACCTGCTTCATCTTTTGCCCAAACCACTGCCACCTGAGCAAAAGGAGCATTGCTGATCCACATTTTAGCGCCATTCAAGATAACATGATCACCCGCATCACGAATATTGGTGATCATGCTGCTCGGATCGGAACCATGATCCGGCTCGGTCAGCCCAAAACATCCCAACCATTCTCCGCTGGCCAGCTTGGGCAGGAATTTCTTCCGTTGTTCTTCACTACCATAAGCGTGAATGGGGAACATCACAAGTGACCCTTGCACAGAGGCTGTGGAGCGAACACCACTGTCTCCTCGTTCCAGTTCCTGCATCATCAGTCCGTAAGAGATGTAATCCAATCCACCACCGCCATACTCAACAGGTACGGTTGGACCAAAACAACCCAACTCACCCAATTGAGAAACGATCTGCTCCGGGAATTCCGCTCGCTGAGCATATTCTTCGATGATGGGTGAGATTTCCTTTTTAACGTAGGCGCGAACGGTTTCGCGTATCAGTTTTTGCTCCTCGGTGAGGAGCTCATCTACTGCAAAATAATCGGGACTTACAAAAAGGTCGGTGCGGGCTGCCATGCAATCGGTTTGAGCCACAAAAGTACAAGATATCGGGCAGTCAGAATGGCCCCATCAAAGCATTCATTTCCTGCTGATAGGTCATGGCTGCTTCCCTTGCCTTTTCAACAAAATCAGCCCCGGCAGAGGCATAGATCACTGCCCGGCTGACATTGACCAGCAATCCAATGTCACTGTTCTTTCCGTATCGATAAACGTCCGAAAGACTCCCTCCTTGCGCGCCCACTCCAGGCACGAGCAAAAAATGATCGGGAACAATTTTTCGAACATCCACAAACGAGTCGGCTCGGGTGGCACCTACAACAAACATCATATTCTCTGGTGTTCCCCAGGTTGACGAGGTGCGGAGCACTCGCTCATACAGACGCTCATCACCGGAAGGTTGTAATTCAAAATCGGCAGCCCCCTCATTGGAAGTTAACCCCAACACGATCGCCCACTTATCCTTCCATTTCAAGAAAGGTTTGACGCTGTCTGAACCCATGTAAGGCGCAATCGTGATTGCGTGAAAAGACATTTTTTTGAAAAAGGCCCGGGCATATTGATCTGATGTGTTTCCGATATCACCTCGTTTTGCATCCGCGATCACAAGATGGTCCGACCCGATGTACTCGAGTGTTTTTTGCATGGTAACCCACCCGGAAGCTCCCTCCGCTTCATAAAAGGCCGTGTTCAATTTATACGAAACGCAAAGATCTCGCGTCGCATCGATGATCGCTTGATTAAAGGCCAGTACGGGATCAGCCTCCTTCAATAAATGTTTTGGGATTTTGGTTCGATCCGAATCAAGTCCGATGCAAAGAAAAGATCGCTTGGATCGGATCTGCTCGATCAGTTGCGTGCGATTCATGGAGCGAAATTACCGTTTGTGTAGCTTTTCCAGGATCCAGTTTTCAATTTCCGGACTATCCCAAGACGCTTCGATATCAGGCCTTGCCATCAGCTGCTGCATAATGGCTTCCTGTCGCATGGAATTCACCAGCGCCTCGGAATATCTGATATGCGGACTGAACGTGACTTGCGAATAAGCAGGAACCCATTGTTCCGGATAACGGGCATGGATCTTTGATTCGATCTTTTTTTGCAACAAGAATTTTGGATCGGCTACTCGGTCGCGCATTTCCAGAAAATTATTCAGCGCCAACTCTGCGATGGCATCCCCATCTGGTTTGCGAAGCTGCTGGTACTCCTGCAATAGAGCAGTCCAGTCTTCCCCATGCTTATCCATCAAACTATTCAACACAAAGCAATCTTCAAAACCACAGTTCATGCCCTGCCCAAAAAATGGAACAATGGCATGTGCCGAATCACCGATCAAGGCAAAACTGTCTTTTTTGACCCAGGGATAACACTTGACTGTCACCAAGGAAGAGGTCGGATTGGTTTTGTATTGCGTAACGATATCCGGCATCAGGCCGGCTGCATCGGTAAAATGGCTATCAAAGAATGTCCGGATCTGCTCATCCGTTTGAAGACTTTCAAAAGAAGGATCGCCCTCGAAGGGAAAGAACAGCGTGCAGGTGAAGGTCCCGTCCGGGTTAGGCAGGGCGATCAGCATATAATTTTTCCTGGGCCAGATATGAAGCGCATTGGGCTCCATTTGAAAACCACCATCCGCTCCGGCCGGTATGGTTAGTTCCTTGTATCCAAAATCGATGTAGGACTGCTGATACTGAAATCGATCGTGATGTAATTGATATTGAAGTCGTGTTGCAGAAAAAGCACCATCGGCCGCAAAAATCAGGTCGGCATCGGTTGAAGTCATTTTACCCCCCTCCATTTCAAAATGAATTCGATTGGCAGACCAATCTATAGACATACAACGATGCTGAAAATGAAATTGAGCCCCCTCTTCTTCTCCGAGGTCCATCAGCGTTTTATTCAATTCACCCCGGGAAACCGAGTTGATGAACTGACCACTCATACCATACGGTTGATACACCTCCTTGCCATCTGCCTGGTGGATTTGTCGACCATGCATCGGAATGGCGATCGGCCGGATCCGCTCCATCAATCCCAATTCCTCCAAGGCACTGATGCCTCGGTCACTGAGCGCCAGATTGATCGACCGGCCAGCAGTGTACTGCTGCAACCGCATATCACCCCGTCGCTCGTAGACGTCTACCTGATACCCTCTGCGACGCATATAAACGGATAACAACGACCCTACCAATCCGGCTCCAACGATAACCACACGCTTTGACATAGAAATAAATTAGGATGATAGAATGCTGTCGAGCTGAGTAACCAGATCCGCAATCTCCTTAAATCGATTATATAAGGGTACCGGTGCCACGCGAACAACTCCCGGATCTCTCCAATCCGTAATAAACCCGGCCTGTTCCAGTTCATTGAAAACTCTTCGCCCCCCAGACGAAAAATAAATGGACGTTTGACAGCCCCGCTCCTGCATCGAATCAGGAGTTAGCACTTCGAATTTTCCAGGGTGCAAACGTTTCAGTTCAGTAAGCCCTTCGATCATCAAATACGTCATTTGCTCTCGTTTAGCATGCAATCGTTCCATACCGGCACGCTGAAATAGGTCAAGTGAGGCATGATGTGCAGCCATACTGAGAACAGGTGCATTGCTTAACTGCCAGGCCTCTGCCGTTTCTATGGGGATGAATCCTTTTTTCATTTCAAAACGATCCTCTTTCCGATATCCCCACCAACCATTGAAACGGGGTAAGTCGGATCGATGATGTTTTTCTTGAATGAAGACCCCACTGACACCACCCGGACCACTATTCAGATACTTATAGGAGCACCATGTAGCAAAGTCAACTTCCCAATTATGTAATTCTAAAGGCACATTACCCGCAGCATGCGCAAGATCAAAACCCACGAGGGCTCCCACTTCATGTCCTACCCGTGTGATCTCCTGCATATCAAACAGCTGTCCGGTATAAAAATTCACACCCCCCAGCAGCACCAATGCCAATGTATCACCCTGCTGACGAATCGACTCTAACAGATCCTCTTTTCGGATCACCGACTCTCCTTCCCGGGGAAATACCTCAACGATCGCTTTCTCAGGATCGAATCCATGAAAACGCACCTGCGACTCCATTGCATACTGATCAGAAGAAAACGCTCTTCCTTCGCAAAGGATCTTGAATCGTTTGGCGGTGGGTCGATAAAAACTCACCATCAGCAAATGCAGGTTGACGGTTAGCTGGTTCATCACAACGGTCTCCGACTCCAAAGACCCCAACAAGGGAGCTAAAAGCGGCGGAAATATCTCGTGATACGACAACCAAGGATGTTTGGCATAAAAATGACCTTCCACACCTAACCGAGCCCAGTCATTCGTCACCTCCATTAAGAAATCAGGTGTAGTCTTAGGCATCAGTCCCAACGAATTACCGGTATAGTACCGCACTTCTTTACCATTGATAACCGGCATGTGGAATTGTTCCCTAAAATCAGCCAGTGGATCGAGTTCATCCAACTGAATTGCCTGTTCTTGTAAAGCAGTCAGATTCATATCAGGGTATTATGGCGATGACCTTTAATTCTACTGCAATCGGCGTGGGTAAACTCTTTACTTCCACTGTCGTACGACAAGCCTGCACGGAAGAAAAATATTCAGCATAAACCCGATTGTAGATCGGAAAATCGGTTTTCATATTGGTCAGAAAAACCGTCACATCAACAATGTTATCCCAAGACGAACCACTAGCCTCCAACACCGCTTTTACATTGGCGAATGTAGCTCTACACTCTGCCTCGATATCATACTGACGGATCGTACCGTCATCGTTCAGAATAAGTCCGGGAATACTGTTATCGGATGCGCTACGCGGACCGATGCCGGACAAGAATAACAGATTCCCAACGCGACGCGCATGCGGATAGGCGCCCAAAGGTTTCGCTGCCTGACTGGTATGTATGATAGGATCTGACATAAATCAAAAACGAATGGAAATGTTTTTCGGTTCAGTGAAAAATCGCATGGCTTCCCAGCCACCTTCCCGACCGATGCCACTATTTTTCACGCCCCCGAATGGCGTACGGAGATCCCGGTACAGCCAGCTGTTTACCCAAACGATACCCGTTTGCAGAGCCGTGGCCACGCGATGTGCTTTTTTCAATTCGCTGGTCCACACAGTGGCCGCCAGTCCATAACCGGATGCATTTGCCAGTTCGATCGCCTCCTTTTCATCTTTGAATCGCTGTAGGGTAACAACCGGACCGAAAATCTCTTCCTGATTGGTTCGGGTATCCGGACCAAGTCCTTCAATGACCGTTGGCTTGTAAAAAAATCCACCGGAACAATTGCCGGCGGCCGTAAATCGTTGACCACCGATCAACATCCTTCCGCCCTCCTCAACAGCCAGTTCAACGCATTGGCTAACTTTTTCAAAGTGGGTTTGACTGACCAGCGCGCCTTGTTTTGTTTTTTCATCAAGCGGGTCTCCTATCGTAAGTTGTTTCACTTTCTCTATGAAAGCATCTCGAAACCGATCATAGATCGAATCCTCGATTAATAGACGAGAAGTACAAAGACATATCTCACCCTGATTCGTAAAAGAAGAACGAACGGTTTCAGTGATCATGGCGTCGAACTCAGCATCTGCAAAAATCACAGCTGCATTCTTCCCACCTAATTCAAGCGAAAACTTTTTCAACCCGGGAGCCAGCAAGGAGGCAATGCGTTGACCTGCCCGCGTGCTGCCCGTAAAAGAAACAGCCTTGATCTCCGGATGAGTGACGATGGATTCACCTGTAGTTGGACCATCCCCCTGTATGATATTCAGTACACCGGGAGGAAACCCTATTCGTTTCATCAGCTCGCCCAACAGATACGCAGTAGTCGGTGTTACCTCGCTGGGCTTCGCCACCACCGTATTGCCGGCAGCAAGCGCCGGGGCGATCTTCCAGGTGAATAAATACAGTGGCAGATTCCAAGGCGATATACACCCCACTACACCCAGTGGTTGGCGAAGTGTATAGTCAATGGTATTGGGACCACTATGCGATTCGGATGCAAATTGAGTAGCCGCTGCCGCGAAGAATCTAAAATTAGAGGATGCGCGAGGAATATCCACTTTCTTGCTCAACCAAAGTGGCTTGCCGCTGTCTGTTGTTTCTGCGAGGGCCAGCGACTCCATTTCGGCATCGATCGCATCAGCTAAGCGATTGAGCCAATAAGCCCTTGTCTCAGCAGGCAACGCAGACCAGCTGATAAAAGCATTTTTAGCAGTCTGTACAGCTTCATCTACAACACGTGCCGAGGCTACCGGTATTTCTCCGATCACTACTGCTGTAGCGGGATTTATGTTGGGGATGACGACTGCATTCTTGTCGTCAACAGGTAAACCGCCGATCCAATGACTGATCCGATATGGTGTTTGTAGAGTAGACATGCATCAGATACTGCCCGTGCGACCGCCGTCGACCGGAATACTTACCCCATGAATATAGGAGGCCGCGGGGGACGCAAGAAAAGCTGCCAATGCGGCCACTTCATCGGGTTCTGCGATCCGGCGAAGAGGCACCTCGTTTTTCCATTCTGCTTCCACCGAATCAACCGACTTATTTTCTTTTTTGGCTTTTTCTTCCATCAACAACTGCAATCGTTGTGTGCGGGTAAATCCGGGGAGAATATTATTCACCGTAATCTGATCGGGCCCCACCTCATTAGCAAGTGTTTTAGCCCAAGCGGCAACGGCCCCACGTATGGTGTTGGATACCCCGAGGTTCTTCAACGGAATGCGCACGGAGGTGGAAATGATATTGATGATCCGACCATAACCTGCATTCCGCATGCCGGGAATCAGCAACTGGGCCAGCTGATGATTCGCCAACAGGTGTTGCTGAAAGGTTTGCAAAAAAGTTTCGGAAGAGGCCTGAAGAAGAGGTCCGGAGGCAGGCCCGCCACTGTTGTTGATGAGTATGTGAATCGGTCCACTCTGTAGTTGTTCTTCAATAGCAGCATACAGTTGCTCCGGTTGCGATTGATCAGCGACGCAAAAACGATGTGCTTGTCCGGCTGTACGATCAAGGCTGTTGATCGCATCCGTCAGGGATTCTTTTGATCGGCCCAGTAACACACAGGTGGCCCCCAAAGCGGACAATTCTCGGGCGATGGCCAATCCGATCCCTTGTGTACTTCCGCACACAAGTGCACTTTTGCCGGCAAGCGAAAGATTCATGGTGCCAAACCTACGCCAATTTGTTGTATTTTTTCGACCTCTAAGCCATTCAAAAAAACGACTGCAATGCCCGTAAGCGCCCCTTTCAATCTTAAAAAATGGATCGAAGAAAATCGTGATCTGTTAAAACCACCCGTGGGTAATCAATGCATCTACAAAGATGCGGAGGACTTCATTGTAATGGTGGTTGGCGGACCGAACGCCCGTAAAGATTATCACTTCAACGAAACAGAGGAGCTATACTATCAGATCGAGGGAGAGATCACCGTTAAGATCATAGATGACGGCGTGCCAAAAGATATACATCTCAAGGAAGGTGATATGTTTTTGCTTCCGCCCCGCACACCCCATTCGCCACAACGTGGACCGAACACAGTCGGTTTGGTGATCGAAAAGATCCGAAGAGACGAAGCGGATGGTTTTCAATGGTTCTGTGAAACATGCGGACACCTCTTGCATGAATCCAAGCTTGTTGTGAATGATATTGTGAAGCAACTCCCTCCTGTGATGGATGCTTTTTATTCATCCGAGGAAAAAAGAACCTGTGAAAAATGCGGATCGGTGATGCAGCCGCCCGTACGTAAAGCCTGAGTTTTGACGATCGACATCCACACCCATATTATGCCGGAGCATATGCCCAATTGGGTTAAACGCTTCGGTTACGGCGACTTCATTCATCTGGAGCACCGCAATTGTCAGGCCTGTATGATGAAAGGTGATAAACTTTTTCGCCAGGTCGATGCCAATTGCTTCCGAGCAGAGGACAGATTTCGTGATATGGAGCGAACCGGAATCGATAAACAGGTCTTATCGACCATTCCCGTCTTATTCAACTATTGGGCCAAAGCAGCAGACGCCTTGGAAACCTCCCGCTTCTTAAATGACCATATCGCTGAAACCACCCAACAACATCCAGATCGTTTTATTGGCTTAGGAACAGTTCCGCTGCAAGACCCCGACAGCGCGATCGATGAATTGCATCGATGTGTTGGTGAACTTGGATTAGCCGGGGTGGAGATCGGTACCAACGTAAATGGCGTGAACTTATCCGACCCTCGTTTCCGGCCTTTTTTTGAAGCGGCAGAAAAACTACAGTGTGCCCTTTTCATTCACCCCTGGGATATGATGGGAGAAGAACAGATGCAGGACTATTGGCTCCCTTGGCTGGTGGGGATGCCCGCAGAAACAACCCGAGCCATTTGCTCGCTGATCTTTGGGGGAATACTCGAGTCCTTTCCTAGGCTTCGAATCGCTTTTGCACATGGAGGCGGATCGTTCCCGTATACGCTGGGACGGATTCAACACGGCTTCGATGTTAGGCCCGATTTAGTAGCAAAGCACAATAACATAGCGCCTGAAAATTACCTGGGTAAATTCTGGGTAGACAGCCTGGTGCATGACGCCAAAGCACTGTCCTTTCTAATTGACTCCATTGGAGATCATTCCATTTGTGTGGGAAGTGATTATCCGTTCCCATTGGGTGAGGAATTTCCCGGGCATCTCTTGAACCCAACGATCTACAGCCAAGAAACGATCGCCCGAATCCGATCCGGCAATGCACAGGATTGGCTGTTCGGAAAAACAGCTTAAAGTTGTTGCGCGATCTCTTCGGACCGTAAGTTGGCATTACGCATAGCGATACTTCTCACCACTTGCGCGGAAAATTGGATGAATGCCTGCTGCGTGATAGAATCGTCTCCCATCATCACCGGCACGCCCTGATCACCACCTTCACGAATGGATTGAACAATCGGGATCTCACCCAGGAAAGGAAGGTCGTATTCACTTGCCAGTCGACGTCCGCCTTGTTTACCGAAGATGTAATATCTGTTTTCAGGAAGCTCCACCGGCGTGAAATAACTCATGTTTTCTACAAGCCCGATGATGGGCACATTCAGTTGTGCCTGACCGAACATGGCAATTCCCTTTTTGGCATCCGCTAGGGCAACATCCTGTGGTGTACTGACGATAACGGCTCCTGTTACCGGAACGGTTTGCATGAGTGTGAGGTGAATATCACCGGTACCGGGCGGCATATCGATCACCAGATAATCGAGATCCCCCCACTCCACATCGGAGACGAATTGACGGATGGCACTACTGGCCATCGGGCCGCGCCAAACCACTGCATTCTTTTCATCCACTAGTAGTCCGATACTCATCAGCCGAATGCCAAATCGCTCTATAGGTACGATCACTCCTTTTCCATTCACGTCTTTCATCAGCGGACGTTCGCCGCGTACCCCGAACATGATGGGTACGCTGGGGCCATAGATGTCAGCATCCATTAATCCGACCGAGGCTCCACCCTTAGCCAATGCGATGGCCAAATTTGCCGCAACGGTAGATTTACCTACTCCCCCTTTACCACTGACCACCGCAATGATGTTCTTGACACCGGGCAACAAACTTCCGGGGTCCTGTCGCTTCGTTGTTGTATTGGCCGTAAAATGGACATTCACTTCTGCGTTCGGATTAACCAGCAAGCGGATCGCATTGACACTGGCCTGGCGCATTTGTTCCTTCATGGGACAAGCCGGGGTTGTCAGTACTAGCGTGAAAGAAACTTTATAATCATCGATCTGAATGTCCTGGATCATGTTCAGGGTAACCAGGTCTTTTCCCAGATCGGGCTCTTGTACATTACGCAATGCGTCTAAAACTTGTTCTTGGGTCATGGATAAAATGTTAAAAGGCGATTCCGCCGCAAAATTAACCGCTGTACGGGTCAATTTGTTTGATAAAATCAGCAAGCAGCAACTAATTTTGGGCCGTGCGAAAAATTCTACTGGTATTGATCCTCTGGGGATGTCTGGGCAATGTGTGTAGCTATGCACAATTTGAAACCACCCGCGACTCGATCGTACAGCTCTATGGGATCGTGATGACGGCGGATAGTTTAGTCGGCATACCGGCTGTCAGCATACAAGTAAAAGGACAAAACCGAGGAACGCTCACCAACAACCAGGGTGTATTCTCGATCGTCGTGCTCAAGGGCGATGAGGTAGAGTTCACACACGTCTCCTACCAGAGCAAGACCATAAAAGTGCCATTGAACCTGATCGGCAATCAACATAGCATAGTGCAGTTGATGGTGGCAGATACCGTTTATCTGCCGGCCACGATCATCAAACCACGTCCTACCCCCGAACAATTTTTTAGGGATTTTATAAACAATCCCGTTCCGGATGACGACTACGAGATCGCCCGAAAAAACATGAGTGAAGCCAAACGGCGGGCCTGGATGCAATCCACCCCGGGTGACGGCGGAGAGGCCACTCGAATGCAGCTGAATAAGATCGCCACCCGTGCCGTGTATCAAGGACAGATGCCTCCGATGAACATTTTCAATCCGGCTGCTTGGGGTGAATTCATACAAGCCTGGAAACGGGGCGATTTCAAGCGTAAGCGCTAATCCCTTTTGGGGTAACTTTGCTAAAATCATATTCGAATGGACCTGAATTCGAAAGTCGCCGTGATCGGCGCCGGCACCATGGGCAATGGAATCGCACACGTTTTTGCCCAACATGGTTTTCAAGTAACCCTGATCGATGTTTCGGCTGATGCCTTGACAAAAGCGATACAGACCATCGGAGCAAACCTGGATCGTCTTGTTAAAAAAGAGATCATCCGAAAAGAATTAAAAGATGAAACGCTGAACCGGATCAGTACCGAAACGTCCCTCGAGGTCGGAGTAGCCGGAGCCGGACTCATCTTAGAGGCCGCAACCGAGAACGTTGAACTCAAGAAAAAGATTTTCAGCCAAATGGATGCCGCTGCCGATCCGAACGCGATCCTGGCCACCAATACCTCTTCCATCTCCATCGATCTGTTGGCTCAGTCTACAAGACGGCCCTCGAAGGTAATCGGTATGCACTTCATGAACCCGGTACCGGTGATGAAATTGGTGGAAGTGATACAAGGACCAAAAACCGATGCATCCGTCACCCAAACCATCATAACATTAAGTACTGAACTCGGCAAAGTACCCTGTGTCGTGAATGATTTCCCCGGATTCATTTCCAATCGCATCCTGATGCCGATGATCAATGAAGCCATTCTCAGCTTGGAAGAAGGTGTTGCAGGCGTATCCTCGATCGACACCATCATGAAACTTGGCATGGCCCACCCAATGGGCCCATTGCAACTCGCCGACCTGATCGGTTTGGATGTTTGCCTTTCCATCCTGCGTGTTTTAGAATCCGGATTCAACGATAAAAAATACACCCCGGCCAAACTCTTGGTAGAACTTGTTTCCGAAGGGAAATTGGGCGCTAAATCCGGTGAAGGTTTTTACATCCACACCCCAGGCAGCAAGGAACTTCAAGTGAATCCCCGATTCAATGCCTGATCCACTGTGACTGCGAGCAATTTCCTGCTGTTGCTTTCATCTGATCTGAAGGACATTTATCACCCCTCTGAGATCTCCGCGATCGGAAGGGTGGTGATCGATCATTTGCAACGAAAGAGTGCTGCTCCAATCAGCGCGGAGGAAGAATGGTCTGATGCTACTGCTGCATTAGCTGAATCGATTCGCATCGAGCTGAAATACGGCAAACCCCTTCAGTATGTATTGAATGAAGCGTGGTTTGATGATAGATTATTTTATGTCGCTCCATCCGTGTTAATCCCCAGGCCGGAAACAGAAGAATTATTTGACTGGATCAAAAAAGATCAAACTGATCACACGAGTATCAATAAAATCCTGGAGGTGGGTACCGGAAGCGGGATACTCAGTATCTCACTGAAGAAAGCCTTCCCACTGGCCGAAGTGACTGCCCTTGATATCAGTGCAGCGGCACTGGAGGTAGCACAAAAAAATTCAAGTCGGCTTGGCGAATCAGTTGTATTTAAAACAATGGACTTTACGAATGAGTCCCTCTGGATTGATCTTCCCTCTGTAGATATTCTTGTCAGCAATCCACCCTACATTTCAGAGGAGGAACGACCACTTATCCCTTCAAATGTGATCGATCACGAGCCTGCATTGGCATTGTTTGTTCCGTCTAATGACCCGCTTCAATTTTATCGATCGATCGGCCTATTTGGTCGAGATAAATTAAATCCAGGTGGCCGTATTTATGTGGAGATACATGAATCCAGAGGTAGGGAAACAGCCAACTTATTTGAATCACTTGGGTATTCAGTGGTCATCCGGACGGATATGCAGGGAAAGCAACGAATGATCCGAGCCATGAGGAAAGACTGATCAATCCACACGGGCTACTACCCTAGCCTTCTCTTTTTTTGCCAGCCGCATGACCCTGAACACTTCCCCGTATTGGGCTGCTGTATCCGCATTGATCACAACGGTAGGTGTATCAACCAATGAACGGTATTTACGGATCTCTTCCACCAACGCCGAGTCAAATCTGCTTCCATTAATGGCTGTGGTACCGAGGTAAAATTGCTGATTCCGGTCGATAGATACCATGATGTGCTGCTTGGCCTTGGTGTCTTTATTGCCGGCAGGGTTGTTCACACTTACCACGTTCGGATTGGCGATGGTCGATACGATCAGGAAGAACATCAATACAATGAACAAGATGTCCACCAGCGTATCCGTGAAGACTTCCGACTCCTGCTTATGTTTTTTTCGTAGGCGGGGCATGATCGGTTAGCGAGTGGGTTCTTGAAGAATATCCAAAAAGTCGGAAGTGGCCGATTCGATGCGATTGGCGGCCTTATCGATTTGCGTATTGAGATAATTGTAGGCCAGGTATGCTGCTAGTCCGATGAGCAATCCTGCGATCGATGTGATCAACTTGGTATAGATCCCCCCTGCGATCGAGGCAGGTGTGAATTCTGCAGAAGTGGTGATCCCGGAGAACAACTGCATCATACCAACCAGTGTGCCTACAAAACCAAAAATGGGTGCAGCTTTGGAAACCACCGCCAACACACCAAGATTTTTTTCTAAACTATACATCTCCAGTGCGGCTATGTTATTCATGCTTTTCTCTATGCTGTCGATGGGTTTACCGATTCGTTGCAAGCCCTTATCAATAACACGGGCAACAGGATTGTTTGTGTTCTTGGCAAGATTACGAGCGGCAGTCAGGTTTCCGGTCATGATCTGATCCCGAATAATATTCATGAAGTTGGCGTCTAGTCGGGAAGCCTGTCGGATGGCCAAGCTTCGCTCAAAATAGAAGTAAATGGCCAATAGCAGCATGATACCTAACGGGATCATGATCCACCCGCCAGTCAGCAGCAACTCCCCAAATCCGATGTATCCATCACCATTTCGATCGCCGGGGATCTGAGAAACGGTCTTGCTCAGTGAGTCGGTTAGTTGCAAAAGGTAGATCATATTCAAAACATTTGGACATAAAAATAAGCCGAGCGGAATCTTTTTTGAAGTTCCGTTTTCAACAGACCTTAATAACGAAAAATCCGTTGCGGAGCGTTTGCTCCTGCAACGGATTTAAATGAATCTTAACAGCGTGAGCTATTTTGCTTCGGTGTCTCCTGCGCGTTTTACCATCAGCGCCATGATCTGTTTCATGGTGTTTTCCATTCCATCTGGGCTGCCATCCAGGAAAATGACGTTCCCTTTTCCGTATTCCGCAAAATTCTTTACCGCTTCTGTCCACATACTGAACAGGATCACATTCGTATCCAGATTCGCCTGTTTCATCTGCTCCGCTGCTTCGGTCATACCAGCGGCCACTTCCTTACGGAATAAGGCCACACCCTGACCTCGTAAGCGGGCTGCCTCACGCTCAGCTTCTGCAGCGATCTTGATCGCATTACCATCCGCCTCAGCCCCTTTTGTTTTAGTGATCAACAGGGCTTGTCCTTCATTTTCAGCAGCAGCTTTCAGGTTGTTGGAGGCAACGACCTTACTCATAGAATCCAGGATCACTTTATCGAATGTGATATCATTGATCTGTAGATCCTGCAAATGATACCCCCACTCTTCCAATGAATGATCTACCTCCACTTTTACATATTGAACAATCTCCCGACGAAGCCCCAGTACTTCCGCCTGTTTCTTAGTAGCCACAAAAGAGCGGATATTACCTTCGATTGTGCGTACCAAGGCCTGCATGAGATCTTTATCGGTGATGAATTTGAATGCGACTTTCTTGATGGTTTCTTCTTCTGAGTTCTGTACAGAATACAGTAACATACTCTTGAAGTATACATTCGCCTGATCGGCCGTAACCGCCTGAAATTCCAGTTCAACCGATCGGTTTTGAATCGAAACCTTCTTGAAGACCGACTCCAGTATCGGGAGCTTCATGTTTAATCCGGGACGAGCGATGCGCCGGTATTTTCCGAACATGACGATAACAGCGATATAACCTTGGTTGACTGTATAGAGAGAGCTAAAAAAAAGCACTAACAAGATCCAGATCCACCAATTGGATAAGAGATAACTGATCATAGACATAATTTTTTTGAAATTAACGATTCTCCGCGGCAATTTGAACTAAGTGTACCAAGGTCTCAACCGCTTTATTCATATCCTGCACGCAGATGAATTCCTGCTTGGAGTGAATGGCTTGTTGTCCGGCGAACAAATTGGGGCAAGGAAGTCCCATAAATGACAATCGGCTTCCATCGGTTCCTCCCCGGATGGAGCCCGGGATCGGAGTCAGACCACTCCTACGGATGGCTTCCAATGCATAATCAACGATCTGTGGATGTTTGACCAGTACTTCTTTCATATTCCGGTACTGTTCATGCACGTGAAACTCATAGCGGGCAGCCGGATACGCAGCAACGACTGAATCCACAATGGACTTCAGAAGGGCTTCCTTCTCTGATAATTTTTCCGTAACGAAATCGCGTATGATAAAATCGATGGTGCATTTTTCTGCGATCCCTTCCACATGCACAGGATGAATAAACCCTTGCTTACCGCTGGTTGTTTCGGGCGAAATATCACGAGGCAATGAATCCAACACCTCTCCCGCCAGCTTGAGCGCATTGATCATTTTCCCATTGGCAGCACCTGGATGGGCACTGACGCCATGAATGGTGACCGTCACCCCATCTGCACTGAAATTTTCATCTTCCAGCATGCCCGGATCACCTCCATCCAGTGTATATCCGAAGTCTGCACCGAGTTTCTTCAGGTCGACATGGTTAACGCCCCGGCCCACTTCCTCATCGGGTGTAAAAAGTATTTTGACAGGCCCGTGCTCAACCTGCGGATGGCTCATCAGAAATTGAGCCAAATCCATGATCTCGGCTACGCCAGCCTTATCGTCGGAACCGAGTAAGGTTGTTCCCGAAGCTGTTATAATATCCTTACCCAGACAGTTCTTCAAATAAGGATGGTCTGCCATTTGGATCACCTGTGATGGATCGTCCGGCAAAATGATATCTGCACCATTGTACTTACTGTGCAGCATAGGCTTCACGTTCTTGCCGCTGCAATCGGGTGCCGTATCGACATGGGCGCAGAAACAGATGACCGGTGCCGGTCGATCGGTTGTGGCAGGGATGGTGGCGTATACATAGCCATACTCATCCAGATGCGCATCCGAAATACCCATCAGCAATAATTCTTCGACCAGTAAGCGACTCAGCTCCTTCTGCTTTTCTGTAGAAGGGAAAATAGTCGCCTGCGGATCGCTTTGGGTATCAAATTGCACGTAGCGGCAGAAACGGTCAGCCGCACTGAAATTATACTGTTCAAACATGGTGGAATATCATTCAGTTAAGATGATACGAGACCCGCCGACGATCTCAACAAGTTCCAGATCGAAGATCAGGTCTTTACCCGCAAGCGGATGATTGGCATCCAGCGTAACGGTTAACTCCTGTATATCGGTAACAGCCACTTGTAGATTTTGTCCTTGTCCGTCCGACATCATCAATGGCATTCCGATCTCGATTTGCATATCAGACGGAAAGCGCTCTTTGGGCATTTCAATGATCATGGATTCATTTCGTGGTCCGTAGGCCTCCAGGAAAGGGATCTCGATGGTTTTCTTTTCTCCGATGGTCATACCGGTCACTCCATTATCGAAACCAGCGATCACCTGACCAGTGCCGAGTTCAAATTCCAGCGGATCACGCTCGGCGGAGCTATCAAACGTTTCACCGGAAGTCAGCCGGCCATGGTAGTGAACACGAACGGTATCACCTGTTTTAGCAATAGACATAATTCAATTTTGCACAAGGTAGTGGAATTAACGGAAGCCGTCTTGGGCCATACAGCCATTTTTATGCAATTTTGAAGCATGAATACACTCCGTCGACTCGTTGCCGCTTGTGCAGTAGTAACACTGTTACTAACTGTAACCACCGTTTCCGCACAAATCGTTCCCGGCGCTGAACGATTGGATAGATACCTGCCTTTGTTGGAAGGAAAACGGGTGGGTGTATTTTCAAACCAGACATCGATGGTTGGCTCCACTCATTTAGTTGACACGCTGATGGCCAGCGGCGTAAAAGTGACCGTGATCTTTGGCCCCGAACATGGTTTTCGAGGAAAGGCAGATGCTGGAGAAAAAGTTGGAAATGCGATCGATGAAAAGACAGGCATCTCCGTAATTTCTTTATATGGCGCCAAACGCCGGCCAGACGAAAAAGACCTGGCAGAAGTAGATGTTATGCTTTTCGACATTCAGGATGTGGGGGTTCGGTTCTATACGTTTATTTCCTCATTGGAAGAATTTATCATTTCAGCCATAGAATTTCAAAAGCCACTGATCTTACTGGACAGACCCAACCCGAATGGCCATTATGTGGATGGTCCTGTACTCGATACCCGCTATCGCTCTTTTGTTGGCCGACAACCCGTACCCATAGTTTACGGACTTACGATTGGCGAATATGCTGGCATGTTGCTAGGCGAAAAATGGATCAACCAAGAAAAAATTGCCGCTAAGGGATCAGAACCCCAAAGTCTGCAGATTTCTATTGCCCCAATAGCTAGCGAAAATAATGATGCCACACAATCAGCGAACAGCTTTATATCCATAAGCGACCGGGAAATGAAGAAGTTACAATTGAACGATCAAGGTTTTCAACTCCTGGTGATCACCTGCGACGGATATGATCACCGATCCAAGTATACTTTACCGGTAAAGCCCTCACCCAACCTTCCGAACATTCAATCCATCTATCTCTATCCTTTCACATGCTTGTTTGAAGGCACCGTATTAAGTGAGGGACGAGGCACTGATAAACCTTTTCAGGTATTCGGTCATCCGGATCTTCCCAAAACCCTTTATGCCTTCACACCCAACCCCAACGAGGGCGCGAAAAATTCCAAACACTACGGCAAGAAGTGCTACGGATGGGATCTCAGCGGCACACCGGATCAAGTGATCGCCCGTGTGAATAATCGGGTACAACTCAAGTGGCTGATCGATGCTTACAAAATGTTCCCGAAAAAAGACAGCTTTTTCATATATCCAAAGAGTGGGAAAATGGAAGAATCATTTTTCACCAAACTCGCTGGAAACAACGACCTCTGGCAGCAGATCAAAAAAGGTATGACAGAGCAGCAGATTCGGGCGTCTTGGCAACCCCAGCTCCTGGCGTACAAAGCCACTCGAAAAAAATACCTACTGTATAAAGACTTTGAATAAGATGCCTGTCCCCTTTCAACAGCTACGGATCGTGTTCATGGGCACGCCATCCTTTGCGGTAGCCTCGCTGAGAGCGCTGATCGATGCCGGGGCGAATGTGGTTGGCGTGATCACGGCGCCCGACCGTCCGGCGGGCAGAGGATTGCAACTACAACCCGCTGAAGTAAAAAAAGCTGCTATTGAGTTTGGCATCCCCATTCTCCAGCCGGAAAAACTGAAAGACCCTGCATTCCTAGAACAACTTCGTGCCTGGAAAGCAGATGTGCAAGTAGTGGTTGCTTTTCGCATGCTGCCTGAAGCTGTATGGAATATGCCCCCACTGGGATCAATCAATTTACATGCCAGCCTGTTACCGAAATACAGAGGGGCTGCCCCCATCAATTGGGCCATCATCCATGGCGAAAAAGAAACGGGTGCAACAACATTCCGATTGAAACACGAGATAGACACCGGCGGCATTTTGATGCAAAGAGAAATACCCATTACAGAAACAATGAACGCGGGCGAGTTACATGATCAACTGATGCTGATGGGTGCTGACCTCATCGTTGAAACGATCAAAGGCATTGCTTCAGCATCATTGACTGAGCAACCGCAACCCCAAGATGAATCCGTTAAGGATCTACCGACTGCTCCCAAGATCCATACCGAAACATGTCGGATCGATTGGAATCGATCCACTGCAAGTGTATACAACCTGATACGCGGACTGAGTCCTTACCCTGGCGCATTCACCGATTGGAATCAGACCACGCTCAAGATCTTCAAAGCCACACCCGAATGCTGCGAGCATGGCCAACCTGCTGGCACCTGGCACTCGGATGGAAAAAACACATTCTCTTTCGCGACCCAAGATGGTTGGATTCATCTAAATGAAATACAATTGGCTGGAAAAAAGAGAATGGATGTTTCCTCCTGGCTACGAGGGTATAAACTTCCTGATCAGTAGATCAATTGCAGGGGAAAACGTTCGGTGCCGGTTAAACCCAATTTTTCTGCAGCAGCATCACTGATACGAATATCCAATCCTTCATTTTGCTTGATGCGGGGCATCTCACCCAAAACTTTTGCATAAACAGCTTGTCGATTAATTGGGTTGATCAACTTAACGATGGTACCCGGCACAAGATTATCGATCAATACATAATGCTTCCCATCGGACCAACCGCTGTTTGTTTTAAAGACGGATGAAAACACTTTCAAATCCTGGGATGTCGGCGTTTTTTGAACCTGCTCTAAAAAAGCAGTTTCAAAAAAAGAAATTGTTGACGTCGTAGGCGAAGGTTGGACAGGCTGAGGTGGTTGTATAGGTTGAGGAGGCTGAGTTGCTTGTGGTTCGATCGGAACGGCAACATCTTTGGGTTTGCAGGATAATTTCAGTTGCTGACCCGTCATTTCAGAGGTGATCAAAAATCCGATGATCCAGCGACTGCCTTTTTTGATCAGTGTATCCGAATACTGATTCCAACATTGCAGCAATCGAACCTCAACACCGACAAACTTTGCCAGATCGGAAATAACATCATCTGTGGCTGCAGTCAAATAAACTGGAACCCCTTCTGCATTTTTACGATCGAAGTTCGAATCACTGAGGGGTATACGAATGAGCTGGTCTATCTGCAGGCCCTGTTTACTATCCAGATTATTGTAAGAAGCCAGGTTATTGGGCTGAACAGAATAGAGCCGACCGATGGAATAAAGTCCTTGCTTAGGGGATACCTTATGCTCCAAATATAAACCCTTGGTCGATTTAAGAAGACGTAATGGAAATTGCTGCGCGAACAGAGTACCGGATAGCAGTATCATCAAAACAAAAAAAACAAGAATGGCAGGCCGGGTATTCATACTTCAAAGTTGCGGGTTTTTTATTGATCCGGACTGACCGACTGTTTCAATATCCTTAAATGAGAAGGATAATAATTGTTCATTCGGTTGCCAATATTCTTGAGCCACCCCATCGGCTTTCCCTGAAAGGTCGCCAACAGCCATCCTCGCTCCAGACCCGCACGATCAATAGCCCCCCGTTGCAAATAACGAACCGACTCTTCTTTATCCAACTCCAATGTAGGAAGCGTAGGCTGAACATATCGACTCAATGCCAATGCATGGTCAGGGATCCAATCTTTTCGAGACCAGGCTCCCAAACAAGTGCCCAATCGATACGGCTGACACACTGTACAGACCTGCTGAATGTCTGCCATTCGGTTGGATGGAATTGCCCAACACATATCCTTCCAGTCAATAAGTTCATGCTGATCACTCCCCCACCAATCCCCTAAAAAAGCTGTAGGGGCATTCGGTTGCGACTTGATCGAAATTTTTGTGCGAGAAGAAAAGATACTTTCCGATGACATTTTTTGTACCGACGCGATAAAGAAACCCTCCCCCTTGATCAGATGAGGCCAACAACGATAGCCGTAATTCGTTTCAACAACACCCCATTCAGCAGGCAAATCGATCTTATTGAGAACGATATCCCATTCCTGCTGCATCCAGGAAACGACCTCTTCATCTTCTGCTTCCGAAAAGGAACAAGTACTATACAGCAATCGACCACCTTCTTTCAATGAGGGCCAAATATCTTTTAGGATCCGCCGCTGTCGGGCGGCACAATGCTCGACAGCAGAGAGACTCCAATGATCCATCGCCTCTGCATCTTTTCTGAATAATCCACTACCGCTACATGGGGCATCCACGACGATCAGATCAAAGAATCCCGTCAATTTTCCCAAAACAGCCGGATCGGCCTGCGTTACCACCACATTGGCATTCCCCCATTTATCAAGGTTATCGGAGAGGATCCCCGTGCGATTTCGGATCACCTCATTGGAAACCAACAGATCATTATTACGGATCAGAGAAAGTAAATGGGTTGACTTCCCCCCGGGGGCCGCACAAAGGTCGAGCACACGCAAAGGCTCCCCCGTTTGCACCATTGGTAAAACAAAGGCTTCCAGCAATTGGCTACTCGCCTCTTGCACATAGTAAGTACCCGCATGGAAAAGGGGGTCGAACGTAAATGATGGCCGTTTAGATAAATAAAAACCATCCCGGCTCCAGGGAACGGAACTACGATCGTACGAGAGCGAAACCGGTTTGTAGGGATTCAGTCGGATGGAGGTAGGTGGTATCGATCGATGCGCCTCTTCGAACGCAGCGAGTGAGAACCCGGGCAGGCCCTCCAAGTGCTCCATGAATGAACCGGGGAATGACACGTATATCAGAGGGATTTGATCTCTGCAATCAACTCTTGCAATATTTTCTTAGCATCTCCGAATAACATCGATGTCTTGGGCCGGAAGAACAGTTCATTCTCAATGCCGGCATAGCCAGGCTTCATGCTGCGCTTATTGACACTAACATGTTTGGCCAACTCTACATCAAGGATCGGCATACCGTAAATTGGCGAAGCCGGATCGGACTTGGCAGCCGGATTAACCACATCATTTGCACCTAAAATCAAGACAACATCCGTGGTGCTGAATTCATCATTGGCCTGTTCCATTTCTTTCAATTTTTCATACGGAACATCGGCCTCTGCCAGCAGTACGTTCATATGACCGGGCATCCTGCCGGCCACCGGATGGATCGCATAATTCACTTCAACACCTTTACTCTCCAGTAATTTCTCCAATTCGTGACAGGTATGTTGTGCCTGTGCCACGGCCAATCCGTATCCGGGAACAATGTAAACTTTGTTCGCATAGCTCATCAATACGGCTGTATCAGACAAACTGATCTCTTTATACGTACCGCCTGTTGCAGAAGAACCCGAAGCTTTAGTGTTACCACCGAAAGATCCGATCAGCACATTGGCAAGTGAACGGTTCATCGCCTTACACATCAAGATCGTAAGTAAGGTTCCGGCTGCACCAACGAGGATTCCGCCCGTTAACATCACTTTGTTATCATACAGAAAGCCGCCACAGGCCGCTGCCACACCGGTAAAGGAATTAAGCAGTGAGATGACCACGGGCATGTCTGCGCCGCCGATGGGGAATACAAAAAAGAGTCCGTATACTATTGAAAGTGCAAAAATGGAATAGAAATACCAGTGTGGATTGGCGGGTAATGCAATCACCAGATAGGCGGCCAAACCGAGTATGATCGTTAGCAGACCCAAATTGAATATATGTTGCCCCCGGAAGGAGAAATCCTTAATGGATCCATTCAGCTTTCCCCAAGCGATTACACTTCCTGCGAATGAAATTGACCCAATGATCAATCCTAACAAGATGATCAGCAAAAATCCTTGTAAGGCTGCTACGGCCTCTCCGCCGCCCATCGCCACCACGAACAACATCATGGAGTCCATGTGCATCAAATGATCGAATTCAACCAGGCTGATCAATGCGGCACAGGCACCACCCATCCCATTGAAGAGGCTGACCATCTCCGGCATAGCTGTCATCTTGACTCTCTTGGCAGAGACGGTTCCGATGATTGTTCCCACCAGAATACCTGCGAAGATCCAGCTGTAATTACCCAGCGGCTCTCCTTCCTTTTCATAAAGGAAGATCGTACCCAATACCGCGAGGGTCATACCCACGGCAGCAACCAAATTGCCACGGCGGGCAGTAGCCGGATGAGACAGCATTTTCAGCCCGACGATGAAGGTCACCGATGCGAGCAAATAACCGAAGGTTAGCAGAGATGAATACATCGGATCCTTATTTTTTCTTTTTAAACATTTCCAACATTCTGTCGGTGACTACAAATCCACCTACCACATTCACTGTTCCGAGTACCACGGCCAAAAAGCCCAATACAAGTGCCAGGTAATTATCGGCAGGTGCTTGCCCCATCACAATGATCGCACCAATGATCACCACACCATGAATAGCATTGGCGCCACTCATGAGCGGCGTGTGTAACACAGCCGGAACACGACCGATCACTTCAATTCCGACAAAAATCATCAGGATTACGATGTAAATAATCGATTGATTCAATTCGATCCAGTTAAGTACAGTTTGCATGTATAAATATTTAAGCGATCAACCGTGGATGGATCACATTCCCTTGATGGGTGATACACGCACCACTGACCAGTTCATCGTTCCAATTAAAGTTTAAAGCACCATCGCTGCTGATGATCAACTGTAGGAAATTCAGGATGTTCTTACCGTACAGCTTCGAGGCATCCGTTGGCATGGATGCCGCCAGATTTGAATTACCGATGATCCGAACACCATTCTTTTCGACAGTACGATCGTTCTCCGTATACGGCGTGTTACCCCCTGTAGCCGCTGCGAGGTCTACAATGATCGATCCGGCGCGCATACCAGCGATCATATCCTCGGTGATCAACAAGGGGGCTTTCTTACCGGGTATTTGTGCCGTGGTGATGATGATATCTGATTTGATGGCGGACTCGGCGATCCGAGCGCGCTGGCGTTGTTTGAATTCATCGGATTGCTCCACTGCATAACCTCCGGCCTGGCTGGGATCGGCCGCTCCTTCAACTTCAATAAACTTGCCACCGAGACTCATCACTTCCTCTTTTACTGCCGGACGCGTATCAAATACCTCCACCACGGCGCCCAGTCTGCGACCGGTTGCGATGGCCTGTAACCCGGCTACTCCGGCCCCCAAAATCAACATTTTAGCCGGAGCGATGCTGCCGGCAGCCGTCATGAACATGGGAAAATATCGGCTATATGACTGGGCCGCCAACAAGACCGCTTTATAGCCAGCAATATTGGCCTGAGAACTGAGCACATCCATCGACTGCGCCCGGGTTGTTCTGGGCAGCATGTCAAGAGAAAAACAAGTCACTCCTTGCTTTGCCCAGTATTCTACCTGGTCGCGAACATACAGAGGCTGATATACGCCGATCAATGCTTTCCCCGAAAGTTTACCACTATCGATATCTACAGGAGCCTGGATCGAAAGAAGCAGATCGGCTGATTCGATCAATTGTAACCTGGATAGAAGTTGCGCTCCGGCTTGGCGATAATCTTCATCACTTGCAAACGCCAATACCCCTGCGCCTGATTCCACAATAACCTTCACACCCTTTTTTGTGAGTGCGGCAACGGCTTCCGGAAGTAAGGATACGCGGGTTTCCGCTGCAGATTCTTTCAATACACCTAAGGTGAACATGCGATCAGGTTTATGTTCGAAAGTTACGTAATTAGTAGCGCAGCCGGATGTGAACCGGCTCATGAAAATCATTTCGAAAAAGAACAATGCCCATCCGGAACAGATCGATCGTACAACGAACCTCCGGTCGACACTTGACCTGCTCCCAGGCCTCCTGCATGGGCCGACTCCAATGGATATCATCCAAAACAAGTATACTGTGATCACCCAAAAAGGGTATCAGACGCTCCACGTAAGCCAATGTGGGTTCTTTACGATGGTTGCCATCCACCAAGGCGAATCCAACCTGTCCAAGCTCATCCAAGGCATCCGGCATACGTTCGTCGAAAGCAGTTGTCCAAACAGTAACATTCGCCAAGCCCAATTGTTGGAAATGAGCCCGGGCTCGATCGGCAATGAACGGATCACCTTCCAATGTCAATATGGGTTGATCGGGATCGGCCAGTGCCAAATAGTGGGTTGTTACCCCCAGCGACGTCCCCAATTCCAAGACCGGTCCGGGGCGGTAATACCGGATCATTCGAAAAAGCAACTGTGCCCAGTGAGGTGGCTGTAGAGAGATCCGGGCCGTTCGGTCGACCCGAAGCAGTTGACCAGTTCGTGCAGAAGCGCCAAAGTCCACCGCGGTATAATCAGACCTATCGGATAGCAACTTCGCACGATATTGCTCCGGATATGCATACTCAGCATAATCGGTAGTATCGTTCAACACCCGCTGAATAAAATCGAATAGAAAAGGCGAATGCACTCCGTGTCCCTTTGAGTTTGCCGCATAAAGCCGATGCCGAATATATTGGTAGACCGGTTGAAGGGATGGCATGTCAGGAGCCTTTGATGTGTCTATCCCATTGCTGAAACACTAGATCAATGACATTTTTATCATCAGCGGCATGATGCAGTTGCGTTGTCAACGTCCAACTAGAAGCATCGATCTGTGGGAAAGAAGTATCGCCTTCGAAATCGGCCTCTATCCGGGTAAAGTATATTCGATGTGCCCGGGCAAAAAATAACTGATAGATCTCTCCACCTCCGATCACGCAAACTTCATTTACACCAAACTTGCTTGCTTCAGCCAGTGCCTGTTCCGGATCGTTCACGACGATCACCCCGGAGGCTTCTAACGATGAATGACGGGTGATCACAATATTCTGTCTGCCGGGCAGCGGTCGGCCTAAGGACTCAAATGTCTTTCTGCCCATGATGATGGGTAAGCCCCACGTAACATTTTTGAAATGCTTCAAATCAGCAGGCAGATGCCAGGGCATTTTCCCCTTGAATCCAATGATGCCATTTTTTGCTGCTGCTACAACCAGGGATATTTTCATCTCAGTGATTTATACAGCCACCGGCGCTTTGATGCCCGGGTGACACTGATAATTTTCCAACGTAAAATCTTCAAACCGGAAAGAGAATATGTCATTCACTGCGGGGTTCAATCGCATGATCGGCAATGGAAAGGGCTCTCTCGACAGCTGTGTATGAACCTGTTCAAAATGATTGCTGTAAATATGAGCATCCCCGAAGGTGTGCACAAAATCGCCGGGTTGCAAGCCGCAAACCTGTGCGATCATCAGCGTTAACAGCGCATAGGAAGCAATGTTGAACGGTACGCCTAAAAACACATCCGCGCTGCGCTGATACAGTTGACAACTCAGTTTTCCATTGGCCACATAGAATTGAAACAAGGTGTGACAGGGCATCAAAGCCATCTCGAACAGGTCGGCTACATTCCAGGCATTTACGATCAGACGTCTGCTGTCGGGTGTTTTTTTCAATTGATCGATCAGGTCCTTGATTTGGTCGACGACTTTCCCGTCCTTACCCTCCCAGCTGCGCCATTGTTTCCCGTAAACAGGTCCCAGATCCCCGGATTCATTCGCCCACTCATCCCATATAGACACCCCATGCTCTTTTAGATAAGCAATATTGGTCTCCCCTTTCAGAAACCAGAGTAGTTCATGCACAATACTTTTCAGGTGTAACTTTTTGGTAGTCACCAGCGGAAAACCGGCCTGCAGATCAAAGCGCATCTGATAGCCAAATACGCTTCGTGTACCTGTACCGGTTCGATCGGATTTGTCGACGCCATGGGCAAGTATATGCCGCAACAGATCATGGTAGGCTTGCATGCAGGCAAGTTAACCAATGTTAGGAAACTGGAGAGATTCAGCGCCGACGTCGGGCTCTTTCCTGTAAAAGCAGGCGAAGTTCCCGACCGGTTTGGCCACGGACGGAGGTGTTCTCCTGGGCCCGGCGCATCAGATAAGGAATCACATCTGTCAGCGGACCAAAAGGAAGGTATTTGCTGACTGAACAACCGGCTTTTGCCAGATTGAATGTGATATTATCACTCATCCCATACAACTGACTCCAGTGGATATGCGGGTGATCAAGGGCCTGTTTCAATTCCCTCAAAAGACTCACTGCATACAAGCTGCTTTGTTCATTGTGAGAAGCGACCATCACGAATATCTGATCTAGATGCTCAACACAAAAAGCCAAAGCGGCATCATAATCCCTGTCTGAAGCCCTTTTATCGGGTTGTATAGGCGACTCGTATCCCATTTTTTGAGCACGAGCTCGTTCTTTCTCCATATATGCTCCCCGCACCAGTTTGGCACCGAGGAGAAAATCACCTTGTTGACAAAATTTGAAATTATCGAACAAAAAAGAGAGCCGATCGTGTCTGTATAACTGATAGGTGTTGAATACCGTTACCCGCTCGCGGTTGTACTGCTGCATCAATAACAGGGCAATCGCATCGATCGGGTCCTGAATCCAGGATTCCTCGGCATCAATAAGAACACCCACGCCCTCTTTTGCCCCCGTCGAAGCAATAGCATTCAAGCGAGCACATACTCGTTCCCACTCTTGCTGTTCATCCTGGGTTAAAAGATTCAAAGATGCCAAATAACCTTTCTGAAAATTGGTTCGATTTGACTTCATCCCCTCCTGGATCTTCTCCAAGAGCGCAAATCGAGCCATCCCGGTTACTTTGATGCTGATAAATGGGATATTCGGGCAAGAAGCGGCATAGCGGATCACGCGGATGAATTCATCCCGGGCCTGATCGAAATTCGCCTCACCCTCTTTTCCTTCCACGCCGTAATCCAGAATAACATCTACCCCAAATGCATGAAGATTATCTGATACCTTTCGGGTCTCTGCCAACGTTTCACCACCGACGAATTGACGGAAGATCGTGTTACGCAAAAGCGTAGAGATCGGGAATCCTTTTTTCACCATCCAAGGCGTGAGGCGGGTCCCTATCTTGACCAAGACGGGCCAAGACATCAATCTGAAAAGCAATATTGAATGACGCAGATCCTGATCGGATCGGTGCGCAAAAGCAATTTCAGTATTATCGAAAGTTATCGGCTTGGTAGGGGTAGGCATATGCTGGCAGCTCGTTGGTGCGAAAATAATCAATGCCCGACGAACCGGTCAGATTGCCTGGTGATTAAACGGCTGCAAAACCATTTCACTCACCACGCCAGAGGCCGGCTGCTGGCAGAGGAACCAAATGGCTTTGGCTGCCTCCTCGCTCACGATCATCTTATCGCGCTGAACGCGCAGGTCGATACCATCCCAAAAAGGTGAATCGACCCCACCCAAATAGATCAGGGTAAAGCGTATCTGCGTCCGTTTGCACTCCTCCCGTAAACTCTGCATCATGCCAACCAGTCCGTATTTGCTGGCACTGTACGCCGCCGCCCCCGCCATTGGAACTTTTCCCAATACCCCGGGAATATGAATGACCAACCCCTTACCGGCTTGCTTCATCAAAGGCAAAAAGGATTTCATCAAACGAAAAGGTGCCGTCAGATTCACTTCCAGCGTTCTGCTGAACTCCTCCTCACTGAGTTGTTCCAGCGGCTTGATGATCCCGATACCGGAAGCATTGACCAAGACGTCGATGGTGGTGAATACAGATTGATATGACTGGAGCAGTGCCTCCACGCTAGACGAATCGGTCAGATCCGTAACCGCCGTTTGAGCGTTCGGTATGCTTAACTCAAGAGCTAATTCATTCAACTTGCCAGCATCTCGTCCAGAGAGAAAAAGTTCAGCCCCACTTTGACGCAACAACGCTGCCGTTTTTCTGCCAATTCCTCCGGTTGCGCCCACCAACAGTACTTTTTTACCCTTAACAGACTCCATGATGTTTTTTTGACAAAACAATCCCAAGTAGCAATTGTTCTAGAATCGTGTCTAAAGTCACCCTCCTATTTCCTCACCAGCTCTATCAGGAGCATCCGGCCCTTCGGTTGGACGTGCCGGTCTACTTGGTAGAAGAGGACCTGTATTTCACACAATATCCGTTCCATCAGGCCAAACTTGTTTTTCATCGGGCCAGTATGAGATCCTATGCCGACTCGCTGGAATCCAATGGGTATAAGGTACAATATGTGGCGTCCGGAGCGGGATTTTCAGATGTACGGAATCTGATCAGCCAACTGGCACAAGAGGGCTTTCAGCAGATCCTTTTTTGTGACCCGACGGATGATTGGTTATTGCGGCGGATCAAGAGATCCATTGAAACCAATAAGCTTGGATTTGAAATGTACCCTTCCCCGAATTTTATTTGCCCCACCGACGAAGAGGTGGCGGGCAGACGACAGCCGACCTATTTTCAAACTGATTTCTATATCCGTCAGCGGAAAAAAAAGGGCTGGCTGCTTGAAAAAGACGGGAAGCCCACAGGCGGACAATGGTCCTTCGATGCCGACAACCGAAAACCGCTTCCCAAAGGATTAGCAGTCCCAAAACTTATTATCCCAAACGCAGATAAATATCTGAATGAGGCCAAAAAATATGTAGCTGACAAATTCCCGCTTCACTATGGCAACTGTTCTGAATTTCTGTTTCCGACAGACCGATCCGGCGCCCTGCTCTGGTTGGAGGATTTTCTTAAAAATCGGTTTGCCTCTTTCGGTGACTATGAAGATGCAATGCAGCCGGATGAACACTTGCTCTTTCATAGCGGTTTGACACCCATGCTAAACGTTGGGCTTTTGTCTCCCGAAGAAGTAATCGAACGAACACTCGCTTACGCTGAAAAACACCAGATCCCGTTGGCCTCAGTGGAGGGGTTCCTTCGACAAGTGACAGGATGGAGAGAATTCATACGTCTTGTTTATCTGCAAGCCGGCCGTAAACAACGCACCACCAATTATTGGAAATTCAAGCGAAAGATCCCTGAATCATTCTGGGTGGGTGAAACGGGCATCATACCGATTGATACAGTCATCAAAAAACTGCTTCGCACCGGTTACTCTCATCACATCGAGCGACTGATGATCCTGGGCAACTTCATGCTTCTTTGCGAATTCGATCCGGATGAAGTATACAAGTGGTTCATGACACTTTATATCGATGCCTATGACTGGGTGATGGTTCCGAATGTATATGGAATGACGCAATTCGCAGATGGCGGATTGATGACCACAAAACCCTACATCAGTGGTAGCAATTATCTGATGAAAATGGGCAAATGGGAAAAAGGTGAATGGCAAGCGGTATGGGATGGTTTGTTCTGGCGATTCATGGACAAGCACCGGTCCTTTTTCACCCAGAACCCAAGATTGGGCATGCTGATCCGCAGTTGGGACAAGATGGATCCAGCAAAAAGAGAAAATCATTTGCGAACAGCAGAAAGGTTCCTCCAAAAACTTGATGCCTCGTGAAAGCCATTCCAAAAAATCAGTTGCCAAAAAAGATCTGTCCGGTCTGTGATCGTCCATTTCAATGGCGTAAAAAATGGGCGAGAGATTGGGAATCCGTCATCTATTGCAGCGAGCGTTGCCGACGTCAGCCTAAACACAAGTCAACTCCTACTCAACCATCCGGCCGGTAGCTTGTTATTTGGTTGTGAACAAATCATTCCCTACCGATATTCCCTCCATTCTTGAGCGAATTGAGGACATAGACCCCGAGTCCTATGCCCGCACGCGAAATTTCAAGAATGGCTCGGTCAGCCACCTATCCCCCTACCTCTCCAGGGGGGTGATCAGTACCAAACAAGTATTGGAATCGTTGATCAATAAAGGAATCGAGTGGACAACTGCTCAAAAATTTGTTCAAGAGCTCGCCTGGAGAGAATTCTATCAACGTCTCTGGCAAAGTTTAGAGGATGATCTTTTTGAGGATATCCTGCAGATGCGATCGGGTGTAAGCAATCGAATGATACCAGCATCCCTTGTAAATGGATCCACCGGGATCGCCGCCATCGATGAAGGTATTCATGAATTGAAACGCAGTGGTTACATGCACAACCACCTACGGATGTATGTAGCCAGTTTGGCTTGTAATCTCGCAAAATCACATTGGCCGATGCCAGCTGCCTGGATGTATTATCATTTACTGGATGGTGATCTGGCCAGTAATACCTGCAGTTGGCAATGGGTGGCCGGCACATTCAATGGCCGTAAATATTATTGCAATCAGCAGAACATCGACCGTTACTTTGAGACCAATCAAAGAGGTTCGTTCCTGGATCAATCCTACGAGACCATACCCCAGATGCCCGTGCCGGATACCTTGCGCGAATTGACATCATTCCAAGAGGTCACCCGATTCCCGAATACACCAATTCCCCAACTCGATCCCTCCAAACCATTGTACCTGTATAACAGCTACAACCTGGATCCAAATTGGGATAAATCAGTAGATGCGAACCGTCTTTTAGTATTAGAACCATCTCATTTCAGGCGGTACCCGGTGAGTGATCAGGTCATCAATTTCATTCTTTCACTGGCCAATAATATAGACGGCATACAAGTGTATGTGGGCGAGGTTAATTCGATCCCCGATTTGCGCCGTTTTTCTCAGATCATTTCTAAAGAACATCCTGCTTTCCGCCATTACCCAGGGATCAAGCAGGAACGCGAGTGGATGTTTCCAGGCTTATCGGTGCGCCACACCTCTTTCTTCCGCTTTTGGAAACAAGCCGAACGGAAAGCCAAGAACGGATTTACCAAGAAAGGTATCTCCATTGCCGTTTCCTAACGGCTATCTTTGCCAAAACAAATCGCATGCAGTCGAAATCCCCCTCGGATAGTCTGACCATTATGACAGAACTGGTGTTGCCAAATGATACCAACCTATTTGGCAATCTAATGGGTGGACGATTGATGTACTGGATGGACATTGCAGCGGCTTTATCGGCTCAAAAACACTGTAATGCACCAGTGGTTACAGCATCGGTCGATAATATTTCTTTTGAAAATCCGATCAAACTGGGGAATGTCGTGCACATAGAAGCCCGCATCACCCGCGCCTTCAATACCTCCATGGAGATCCATTTAAAAGTTTGGGGTGAAGACCTGACTCAACAATACAAATACAAAAGCAACGAGGCCTACTATACGTTCGTTGCACTGGATCCCAACCGAAAGCCACGTCCGGTAGCAAGCGTGTTACCAGAAACTGCTGAGGAGAAGAAACTGTTTGATGGTGCCCTTCGTCGCCGGCAGCTACGTTTGATCCTAGGGGGTAAACTTCACCCGGATGATGCGGCTGAACTGCGCGCATTATTTGTGAAAGATTGATCAGTGCTTATTTTTCGGATGAAAGCGGGGCGATTGTTCGATCGCATCCATCACCAACTGCATCAGCTCTTCTTGAGACGATTCAGGATCATAGTTCAGGGGATCCTTGAAGGTTATAGTTATGTTCGTACCCCAACGCTTCATTTTTAATCCGGTCTTATTGAATGCTTTTGAGAATCCGTCGATCACAACCGGAATGACAATGGGTTGCATCTGCTTCATGATGCGGGCCGTTCCTTTTCGTCCGGGCACATAGGGTGTGGTGGTTCCTTGAGGAAAATTGATCACCCAGTTTTCTTCCAATGCTCGATGGATCTTTCGGCTGTCGGAGGCATCCAAGCCGTGTATCTTCTCTGCCCCCTCCGCCCGCCAGGCACGCTTAACTGTGATTCCGCCGGCCAGCAGTAATAAGCGACTCAGAAAATTCTTTTTCATCGTCTCCGCGGCTGCCACATAATTAACATTCAAAAAAGGTGCGAGGAGATAAAAAGGAAGTCCCAACCGTTTACGATACTTCCATTTGACAGCAGAGAAAATATGCAGAAAAGTGATTACCTCGGAGAAATAGGTTTGGTGATTGCTTACAAAGAGCACCCGCTGGCGGGGCAATTTAGCCAGTATATCCATGCCTTTGACCTGCATCCGGTTGAACCAAACAAGGCCGGGAAAGCTGATCAATCCGATCACCAGATGTACCAGCCGTTTTCGGCACTGCCATTTACTTGTCTTTATATCCATGATCGTACACCAACAAAATCAAATGTACTAAGATTGGAAATCGAACGAACAAAAAAAGGCTGTCCGGGTGGACAGCCTTGTATAGGAATGATGTTTGTCGAATTTATTCGGCAGCAGGTGTTTCACCGGCCTCGCCACCTTCCATTTTCTTCTTGAGATCAGCCAGAACGCCGAGATCACCCAGGGTTGCTTTTTCAACCTTGCCCTGAATGGACTTAACAGCTTTCTTGGTTTTTTCTGCTTCGTTACGAGCATCCTTTTTGGCTGTTTCGACCTCCTCGATCTTTCCTTGCTCCCAGATGCGGGTGTGGGAAAGAACGATGCGCTTCTCATTGCGATCGAACTCGATCACCATGAATTGGGCTGTTTCTTCGGCCGCGATACTCTTACCATCTTCCTTGCTCAGGTGACGGTTGGGCGCGAATCCTTCCAGTCCGAATGCCAGTTGAACCACCGCTCCTTTATCGTCGCGACGGATCACATGACCTTCGTGTAAGCTTCCGATCGTGAAGGTTTCCTGCAATGCATTCCAGGGATCGTCCTCAAGTTGTTTGTGTCCGAGTTGGAGTTTGCGGTTTTCCTTATCGATACCCAGGATCATGACGTCGATGGTCTGTCCAACTTTTGTATACTCAGTCGGATGATTGAATCGCTTCAACCAGCTCAGGTCGCTGATGTGGATCATTCCACCGATACCAGGAGCCAATTCCACGAATACACCGTAGTTGGTGATGTTCTTCACCAATCCGGCATGCTTGCTTTCTTCTGGGAAACGGATCTCGATATCGTTCCAAGGATCTTCGGTAAGCTGCTTGATGGACAGGCTCATCTTGCGGCTATCGCGATCGAGTGTAACGATCTTTGCTTCGTATTCATCACCCAGCTTAAAGAATTCCTTAGCGTTGATGGGGGAATTCGACCAGCTGATCTCCGATACGTGTACCAGTCCTTCTACACCCGGCTGGATTTCCAGGAACGCACCGTAATCTTCGATGTTCACTACTTTACCTTTCACTACATTTCCTTCGCCGATATTCTCACCCAGTACATCCCAAGGATGTGGCGTGAGTTGTTTCAGACCGAGGCTGATGCGACGCTTCTCGTCGTCGAAATCCAATACAACCACGTTAATTTTCTGATCGAGCTTGAGCACTTCAGTAGGATGCGAGATGCGACCCCAAGAAATGTCCGTGATATAGAGTAATCCGTCGAGTCCGCCCAGGTCCATGAACGCACCGAAGTCGGTGATGTTCTTCACTGTTCCTTCCAGCACCTGACCTTTTTCGAGCTTGCTCATGATCTCGGCACGCTGTGCTTCGATATCGCTTTCGATCAGTGCCTTGTGTGATACAACGGCATTCTTGATGGCTTCGTTGATCTTCACCACCTTGAACTCCATCGTCTTTCCGACAAACTGATCGTAGTCGGTAACGGGCTTCACATCGATCTGCGATCCGGGCAGGAAGGTCTCCATACCAAATACATCAACGATCAAGCCACCTTTGGTTTTAGAGGTAACAGTACCGGTAATGACTTCGCCGGTCTTATGTACTTCCACAATGCGCTCCCATGCACGAGTGATGCGAGCTTGACGACGGCTGAGGTTCAGATGACCATCGCGGTCTTCTTTCTCAACGATCATTACTTCCACTTCATCTCCGATCGCAAGACCAGGAATGTCGCGAAATTCATTGAGAGAGATCAATCCATCGCTTTTGAAACCGATGTTCAGCACGACGTCAGTCTTGGTCAGACCAACCACCAGGCCTTTGATCAACTCTCCGTCGTTCAATTGAACGAACGTGTTGTCGTATACACTGTCATACTTCTCGCGCTCACTGGCGGTATAAGAGATCAGATTACGACGATCCACACTCCAATCAAAATCATCATGGGCTGTGGCGATCACAGGTGCATTTGTTGTCGCTGTAGCGGCCGCGGTATCCGCGCCGGACTCCTGTGCATCAGCGTTTAGGTGTTTGTAAATCAACTGTTGAAACATGTGTGTTTCCCGAAAGGGTTTTATTTTCGGGGTGGCAAAGATAATGAAAACCACTGGTTCACAGGCGGTTCTGTCGATAAAATCTGTGCCGAAATCGGTTTTCAAGTATATTGAAAACCAGCTACTTACACCATTCAACCCACCGATTTGCTGTATACGATCCTCAAATTAATCGCCCGCCTCTTTCTCCCCCTTTATGTGCGGGAAATCAGGATACAGGAACCTGACCGGTTAAAATGGGACGGACCGTTACTATTGGCCTGCAATCATCCAAACTCTTTTCTCGATTCCGTTCTACTCGACACCTTATTTGAGAAGCCGGTCTGGTCTTTGGCCCGAGGCGATGCCTTTCGAAAAAAATGGGTTGCCCGTATCCTTCATTCGCTTCGGATCTTACCTGTATATCGAACCAGTGAAGGCCCTGAGAACCTACACATCAATTACCGAACCTTTGAATCCTGTTTGCACTTGTTTCGTGCAAAAGGGATCGTAACGATTTACAGCGAAGCAAAATGCATCAATGAGTGGCGATTGCGTCCACTTCGAAAAGGAACCGCCCGATTGGCGATACAAACTTGGTCGGCCGGTATTCCTTTGCGCGTGCTACCGGTGTCGATCAATTACAGCTCCTATCATCGATACGGAAAGAACCTCATCATTCAATTCGGCGAAGTAATCGAATCAACCGATATCCCTTGGAATGAACCCGAAGGAAAACGCCATCAGGCGTTCAATGAAAAACTACAGCGATCCTTACAAGCAGGCGTCATCCAACTGGATCGAAAGGATCAGGCAGGGAGAAAAAAAATCTTTCAAAAAAAATATACCCCTTGGCAATATGCATGGAGTGCTATCCCTGCAGCCATTGGTTGGTTGTTGCATTTCCCTTTGTATTTTCCCATACGAGTCTTGGTAGCGGTGACGTCGAGATACAATGATCACTTTGATTCGATCATAGCCGGACTCTTATTGCTTTTATATCCGTTCTATTGGGCGGGACTGATCAGCCTTGGATTTTTTCAGTGGGGGCTGTATGGTGCATTACTGGGATTAGCGGCACCTTTCACGGTACGGGCACTGCTGATTTGGCTTCGTCAAACAGATTGAAGCCGAACTCAATCGATCGTAAATAGATTGGGATTATTCCGTTCCGCGGCTTCGATGGGTCTGTAATCAGAAAGGATGTCGGCCTGATCGGGACGCACGCAAACATCGTGCTCAAAATGTGCGGACACGGAGCCGTCTTTCGTTCGAACGGTCCACCCATCTGAATCCGTGAACACCTCTTTTTTCCCAAGGTTGATCATCGGCTCGATGGCCAGTACCAATCCATCTTTTAGTTTAGGCCCTACCCCACGTTTCCCATAGTTAGGCACCTGTGGATCTTCGTGCAAGGACGTGCCCAGTCCATGTCCGACCAGCTCACGTACCACGCCATATCCATGTTTTTTTTCAGTATGGTCTTGAATCGCAAAAGAGATATCGCCCACTCGATGATTGGTGGTGCACTTTTCAATTCCTTTATAGAGCGATTCTTTCGTCACTCGAATGAGTTGGAGTATCGCCGGACCCGGGTCACCCAACACGAACGTATAGGCATGATCCCCATGCCAGCCATCCAGTATAACACCAATATCGATCGATACAACATCCCGCTCTTTTAACTCCTTGTCGGATGGGAAGCCGTGCACCACGACGTCGTTCACCGATATACAGGAATGAAATGGATAGCCATGATAATTCAGAAAGGATGGGATCGCTCCGTGATCTCGGATGATCGTATTGATCTGCTGATCGATCGAACGGGTGGAGATGCCCGGACGCAGATCAGCTGCGATCAGGGAGAGTGTACGACTCACCAAAAGCGCACTGGCTCTCATCTTCTCGATCTGCTCGGCTGTCTTACAATACATCATGTTCTGACAAATATCCTAAAAAAGAAACCCGGCCGAAGCCGGGTTCGAAAGAAAGATTATGCTTATTACATCTGAACAGCAGAAGAGGTTTGTCTTCCTTGGATGCGTCCGCCTTTCATGAGTCCGTCATACTGACGCATGAGCAACTGTGTTTCGATCTGCTGAAGGGTATCGAGTACAACACCTACCATGATCAACAGGGAAGTTCCACCGAAGAAAGTGGCAAACTGTTGAGTAACTCCCAGTCGCTGCGCAATACCGGGCAGGATCCCCAACAAGGCCAGCATGATGGCGCCGGGTAAGGTGATTCGGTCCATGATCGCACCGATATAGTCAGCCGTAGGCTGACCGGGCTTTACACCGGGAATGAAACCATTGCTTTGCTTGAGATTATCTGCGATCTGCTTCGGATTGAAGATAAGGGCCGTGTAGAGATAAGTGAATGCAATGACGACAACCGAGTAGATCACCATGTACCAGATATTACTCTGATCTGTGATCGCCTGCAAAAATCCGCTGGACTGTGTATTGTAGTTCGCGAAGATGGTCGGAATGAAAATGATGGCCTGTGCGAAGATGATGGGCATTACACCAGCACTGTTCACCTTCAATGGCAGGAATTGACGAGCGCCACCGAATTGACGATTGCCAACGATCTGCTTGGCATAATTCACCGGAACTTTTCGTACCCCCTGAATGAGCAGGATACATCCCAGGATAATGGCGATCAGAATAGCGATTTCTACGATGAAGATCAGGATCTGTCCGTTACGAACGGATTTGGCACTGAGTTCCTGCAGGAATGATTGGGGCAGACGGGCCAGGATACCGATCATGATGATCAGCGATGTTCCGTTACCAAGACCACGATCGGTGATCTTCTCCCCCATCCACATTACGAATAATGTACCGGCGGTGAGTAATACAACCGTTGATAGCCAGAAATAAGGGGCGAACCCGGGAAGTATGGCTCCAGATTGCTGGGTCATTCCTTTCAGGTAAGTAACGTAAGCAGAGGCCTGAAGAATCGTAACGATTACTGTCAGGTAGCGGGTGTATTGATTGATCTTTTTACGCCCACTCTCCCCTTCTTTTTGCATCTTTTGAAATTGAGGTACCAATACGGTCATCAATTGCATGAAGATCGAGGCAGAGATATAGGGCATGATACCCAATGCGAAAATAGATGCCTGATTGAAGGCACCTCCAGAGAAGGCATCGATCAATCCGAGGATACCGGTATTAGCTTGCGTACCGGCTTCCATGGCCTGTGGATCGATACCCGGCAGAACGATGTGAGCACCGATCCGATAGATCAGTATCATCAGGATCGTGTAGAGGATCTTGCCGCGCAATTCCTCGATACTCCAGATATTCTTTAGGGTCTGTATGAGATTCTTCACTTGGTTTCAGTTTGTGGGGAAACTTAGGCAACGACTTCAACGGTACCACCGGCAGCTTCAATGGCCGCCTTGGCTTTTTCACTAACCGCATTCACTTTGCAAGTGAATTTACCGGTCAGCTCGCCATTACCGAGCAGTTTCACGCGGTCGGTTTGTGCGATGAAGCCATGAATGTAGAGATTTTCCAGCGTGATCTCGCTGAGGTTGTATTTATCAGCCAGCTGCTGAAGTTGACCGAGATTGAATACTTTGTATTCGATGCGATGAGGATTCTTGAAACCACGCTTGGGAACACGACGCTGGATAGGCATCTGTCCGCCTTCATGTCCCAGATTGCGTTTGTAACCGGTACGGCTTTGGGCACCTTTAGTACCTTTTGTAGAGGTTCCTCCGTGTCCGGAGCCATCACCACGACCGATACGTTTTTCTTTGTGTGTCGCGCCTTTAGCGGGACGGATCTGATGTAATTTCATGGTTTGTTTTTTACTCAACGGGGTTCGCTCCCCTCGCTTTTAATAAATAGCCGTTGAACGGCCGGATTGACTTATTTAACTTCTTCCACTTTGATCAGGTGAGTCACTTTACGGACCATACCCAGAATTTGAGGTGTAGCTTCCACCTCTTTGGATGAGTTGGTCTTATTCAGCCCAAGTGCTTGCAAGGTCAGTTTTTGACGTTCAGGACGGTCGATGGGGCTTTTGACCAGTGTGATCTTGATTTTGTTCATACGATTCGTTTTATCGCGCGTAGGCGCAGATTATCCGTTGAAAACTTTCTTCAGTCCGAGGGTGCGGGTCTTGGCGATCTGCACCGGCTCGCGAAGCAGTGCCAATGCCTTGAATGTAGCCTTCACCACGTTGTGCGGGTTGGCAGAACCAAGTGATTTAGCCAGTACGTCGGTCACACCGGCACTCTCCAGTACGGCACGCATAGAACCTCCGGCGATCACACCCGTACCATGAGCGGCGGGCTTGATCAAAACCTTTGCAGCTCCTTCTTTTGCCCACTGGTCGTGCGGGATGGTTCCCTTCATCACAGGCACCTTGATCAGGTTCTTCTTGGCATCTTCGATACCCTTGGTGATGGCTTCCTGGACTTCCTTGGCTTTACCCAGTCCGTGGCCTACCACTCCATTCTCATTGCCCACAACAACGAGGGCAGAGAAACTGAAGGTACGTCCGCCTTTAGTGGTCTTCACCACACGGTTGATGGCAACCACCTTGTCTTTCAGTTCCAGATCACCGGCTTTTACCCGGTTCAGCGTAAGCTTTGACATGTATTCGGTTTGTGTTGATTCGATTGATTAAAATTTAAGTCCGCCTTCACGAGCGCCATCAGCAACTGCTTTCACACGACCGTGGAAAAGGTTTCCGCCGCGATCGAAACAAATGGTCTGTACACCCAGTTCTACGGCTTTGCGAGCGATCGCAGCTCCTACCAGCTTACTTTTTTCAGACTTTGTTCCTTTTTGAGCAGCAATATCCTTATCTCGGGAAGAAGCAGCACACAAGGTCTGTCCTTTGCTGTCATCGATCAGCTGTGCATAAATGTCAGCGTTGCTGCGAAAGATCGCAAGACGAGGCTGAGATGTTGTACCGCTCACCTTCCGGCGAATGCGGTAGCGTATATTTTGCTTCTTCTGGGCTTTTACTTTCGGGTTCATCTTTTTTATTTTAGTGGACTTACGTCCTTCTACGATTAACGATTATTTACCGGCCGCTTTACCAGCTTTCTTACGTACCACTTCACCAACATAGCGTACACCTTTTCCTTTGTACGGCTCTGGCTTACGCAAGCCACGGAGTTTAGCCGCAACCTGGCCGATCAGTTGCTTGTCGATACCCTCTAGGGTAATCGTGGGGTTCTGCCCTTTTTCCTGAGCAGTGGCAACTTTCAGTTCCTTGGGTACTTCGAATATGATGTTGTGAGAAAAACCGAGCGCCAGGTCGAGCAAGTTACCGGTGTTAGCGGCCTTGAAACCTACCCCGATCAGTTCGAGCTTACGCTCATAACCATCGGTCACCCCTTTTACCAAATTGGAAAGCAAGGAGCGGTAAAGGCCGTGCATGGCACGGTGACGGATCTGGTCGGTCGGACGGGTGATGTGCACCTGTCCGTCTTTCACTTCGACCGTGATGTCGCGGTCAATGGCTTGTTTCAGTTCGCCTTTCTTACCCTTAACGGTTACAACATTGTCCTTACCAACGGTCAGGGTTACACCCTCCGGGAGAACGATCGATTTTTTTCCTATACGTGACATAACAAAAGTTTGTTATTTAATTTATTTCTCCGGTGGCCGTCCTGTGTTCAGATGCCGTATAGCGCTCTTAATAAACAGGCCGGTTGGGTTACGAACCAGGTCCCGGAGGTTGGACCCGGCAGTTGCTTCATCAATAGATGTAGCAAAGGACTTCTCCGCCAACATTCTGTGCCTTGGCATCTTTATCGGTCATCACCCCTTTGGAGGTAGAGACGATCGCAACACCCAGACCATTCTTCACCCGACGGAATTCACCGGGCTTAGCATACTGACGCAGACCAGGACGGCTGATGCGTTCCATACTCTGGATAGCAGGCTGCTTGGTTGAAGGGTCATATTTCAGGGCTATCTTGATGATACCCTGTTTGCTGTTATCCTCGAACTTATACTTCAGGATGTAGCCCTGGTTGTACAAGATCTCGGTCATGCGCTTCTTCAGGTTAGAAGCGGGGATGTCAACGACACGATGTCCGGCCATTTGTGCGTTCCGGATGCGGGTCAGAAAATCTGCGATAGGATCGGTTACCATATTATTTCCTCCTGTTAATCCGGCATAGCACCGGATGGTTTGGATTGTTTGTTGATTCGAATTACCAGCTGGCTTTTTTCAGTCCGGGGATCTTGCCATTCAACGCCATGTCGCGCAATGCAATACGAGAGATCCCAAAGTAGCGTACATAACCTTTGGGACGACCGGTAAGCTGACAACGGTTCTTCAGGCGTACTTTGGATGAGTTGCGAGGCATTTCATCGAGGGCTTTCCAATCGCCTGCCTGCTTGAGTGCTTCACGTTTAGCGGCATGCAGCTCAACCAGTCGCTCGCGCTTGGCTTGACGGGCTTTGATGGAAGTTTTAGCCATAAGGATTCAGTTTATCTGATTAATTGTTTTTGTTGTTTCGGAAAGGCATGCCCATTTCTTTGAGCAGTTCATACGCTTCCTCATCCGTGTTGGCTGTTGTTACGAACGTGATGTCCATACCGGTGATCTTACTAACCTTATCGATGTCGATCTCCGGGAAGATGATCTGCTCGGTCACGCCCATGGTGTAATTACCACGGCCATCGAATGATTTCTCACTCACACCCTTGAAATCACGTACACGGGGCAGTGCTACAGATACCAGACGATCGAGGAATTCATACATCTTCTCTCCACGCAGTGTTACGCGGGCACCGATCGGCATGTTCTTACGCAACTTGAAGTTCGAGATATCCTTCTTAGACATGGTCGCAACGGCTTTCTGTCCGGTTATCTGCGATAACTCGTCGATTGCGATGTCGATCATTTTCTTGTCGGATACCGCTCCGTTCACGCCACGATTCACGCAAATCTTCTCCAGCTTGGGAGCCTGCATGACGCTACCATAACCAAATTTCTTTACCAGTGCGGGCACGACATCCTGCTTGTACTTAGCGGCCAGTCTGGGTTTGTATTGTGTTGTACTCATAGTCGTTTCAGATTAGCATCAGTGATTAAATAGCGTCTCCTGATTTTTTAGAGATCCGCTGAGTCTTTCCCTCGGCACGCTTCTTGGTGACACGGGTAGCCGCTTTTGCCTTCGCATCCCACAGCATCACGTTGCTGATCTGGATCGGGGCTTCTTTCTTCACGATACCTCCCTGTGTATTCTGAGCAGAAGGCTTGGTGTGTTTTGTGATCATGTTCACTCCTTCCACGATCAGTTTTCCTTCCTCAAGCAAAACTTCTTTTACCTGACGGGGACGGCTACGGTCTTTATCATCACCGGCGATCACCACTACGGTGTCACCCTTGCGGATGGTGTATTTTGATTTAAAGCGTGCTTTCATATTGTTCTGTTGTAGTATTAAGGGATCAAAGAACTTCAGGGGCCAATGAAACAATCTTCATGTAACCTTTATCACGGAGTTCACGGGCCACTGGGCCGAAGATGCGGGTACCACGGGGATCATCCGACTGGTTGAGGATCACGACGGCATTGTCGTCGAACCGGATGTAAGAACCATCCTTACGACGGAGCTTCTTGGTGGTGCGCACGATCACGGCCTTGGCGACGGTTCCTTTCTTGATACCTCCGGAAGGCAGGGCATCTTTTACAGTAACCACGATTTTATCGCCGATGCCTGCATAACGTTGTCCGCTGTTACCCAATACACGGATGCAGAGTACCTCTTTGGCGCCGCTGTTATCGGCCACGTTCAACCGGCTTTCTTGCTGTATCATTTATTTTCTTTTTAAGGGTCAGTTTATTTCACTTTCTCCACGATCTCCACCAGGCGCCAGCGCTTAGTCTTGCTCAGCGGACGGGTCTCCATGATCTTGACCAGATCTCCGATGCTGCACTCGTTCTTCTCGTCGTGCGCATGGACCTTGGTGGTCTTCTTCACGAATTTTCCGTAGATCGGGTGTTTCACTTTACGCTCAACGGCAACGGTGACTGTCTTGGTCATCTTGTTGCTAGTGACAACGCCGATACGTGTTTTTCTTAAGTTTCTTGCTTCCATCGATTGGTGGATTTATTAGGCTTGCTGTTGCTTGTTTTGAAGTTGGGTTTGCAGACGAGCGATGTCGCGACGCAGGCCCCGGATGGTCATGGGATTCTCCAGTGGAGAAATAGCGTGTGCGAACTCCAACTTCTTCAGGCGGAGCTTATCCTCTTCTAGGCGTGAACGGAGGTCTTGCTCGTTCAACCCTTGAATGCTTTTCAGAAAATCGGCTTTTTTGGACATGGCCAGTGATTTTAAGTATGATTAGGCCGTGACCAGGTCGCGGCGCATGATGAATTTGGTTTTGATGGGCAGTTTGCCGGCAGCAAGAGAGAGAGAGGCACGAGCCACTTCCTCACTAACTCCATCGATCTCGAACAGGATACGACCTGGTTTCACGACGGCAGCCCAGAACTCCAGGTTACCCTTACCCTTACCCATACGTACCTCGAGCGGCTTACGGGTGATGGGCTTGTCAGGGAAAATGCGGATCCACACGTTTCCTTCACGCTTCATCTCACGGGTCAGCGCCTGACGGGCTGCCTCGATCTGACGATCGGTGATCCAATGTTCATCCATCGCCTTAAGGGCGTAGGATCCAAAGGAAATGGTTGTACCGCGTTTCGCGTCGCCTTTCATGCGACCCTTCTGCATTTTCCGGTGCTTGGTACGTTTCGGCTGTAACATATCTGGTTATTTCGAATGAATTATTGATTGATTTACTTAACTGCGAGGACGTCCTCCACCGCGACGCTCTCCTCCTCCACCACGACGGTCGTCGCGACGATCCATTCCACGATCGCCAGCACTACGACGATCAGAAGCTTCGTTCTTACCGCCAATAAAGTTGGGATTCAGGTCGCGCTTGGCCAGTACTTCCCCTTTACAGATCCATACTTTGATGCCGATCTTTCCGTAAACAGTCTGTGCAAATACGTTTGCATAGTCAATGTCCATACGGAATGTATGCAGCGGCACACGACCTTGTTTGATCTCTTCCGTACGGGCGATCTCAGAACCACCTAAACGGCCAGCCACTTTCACTTTGATCCCCTCAGCACCCATACGAAGTGCAGAAGCAATTGACATCTTGATGGCACGCTTGTAGCTGATGCGGTTCTCGATCTGGCGGGCGATATTATCACCTACGATCATGGCATCGAGCTCCGGGCGACGGATCTCGAGGATGTTGATCTGTACATCATCCTTACCGGTGAGCTTCTTCAATTCCTCTTTGATGCGATCGACTTCCCCACCCCCTTTACCGATGATGATACCGGGTTTGGAGGTATGGATGGTCACGATCAGTTTCCCTAAGGTGCGTTCAATGACGATCTTGGAGATACCACCCTTGTTGATACGGGCATTGAGGTAGTTACGGATCTTGGTGTCCTCGATCAGTTTCCCCGCGAAGTCTTTCTTGGTTCCAAACCAGTTGGATTCCCAACCCCGGATGATACCTAGGCGATTACCGATCGGATTTGCTTTTTGACCCATGGTCGTTGATTATACGTTGATTAGTTGAAAATTATTTTGCTGGTGTGTCTACAATGACCGTTACGTGGTTACTGCGCTTGCGCACACGATATCCGCGGCCCTGTGGCGCCGGACGCATACGCTTCAAGGTGCGTGCCCCATCCACGAAGATGGTTTTCACCACCAACTGGCTTTCATCACCACCCTCGTTTTTCTGCTTCCAGTTACTGATGGCACTGAGTACGAGTTTACGAAGAGGCACCGCAGGATGCTTTGGATTGTGCTCCAATTGAGCCAGTACCTTTTCCACTTTCTCTCCGCGGATCAGATCGGCCAGCAGGCGCATCTTACGCGGCGAGGTCGGATAATTTCTGAGTTTTGCTACAGCTTCCATGTTAATGATGTGCAGTTACTTAATGATTAATCTTTTTTGGAGTGCCCTTTGAACTGGCGGGTAGGTGCAAATTCACCCAGCTTGTGCCCTACCATGAACTCTGTGACATACACCGGAATGAACTTATTACCGTTGTGGACCGCGAAGGTGTGTCCGACGAAATCGGGACTGATCGTGGAACGACGACTCCAGGTCTTGATCACGCCTTTCTTGGATTTTCCTTCATTCATGCCCATCACCTTTTTTTCGAGGTGAGCTGCGATGTAAGGACCTTTTTTGATCGAACGAGCCATATGCTTTTCTTATTCGTTTATGCGTTGATTACTTGGAAATTTTACTTCCGTTCTTGCGCTGGATGATCAGCTTATCACTGGACTTACCCTTGGTACGGGTTTTCAGACCACGAGAGTATTGACCATTACGGCTGCGAGGCTGACCTCCGGAGGCCTTACCCTCACCACCCCCCATTGGGTGATCCACCGGGTTCATGGCCACACCACGGTTACGTGGCTTGATACCGCGCCAGCGATTACGACCAGCTTTACCCATGCTCTGCAAGCTGTGATCGCTGTTGCTGACCACACCTACAGTTGCATAACCATCGATCAAAACTTTACGAAGCTCCCCGGAAGGCATCTTGAGGATCGCATAGCGATCTTCTTTGTTCGCCAGCTGCGCGGAAGAACCGGCACTGCGAGCGAGCTTACCACCCTGACCAGGCTGCATTTCAATATTGTGGATGTTGGTACCCAACGGCATGTTGCGCATCGGCAGGGCGTTCCCTACTTCAGGCGCTACCGTCTTTCCGCTTTCTACTTTAGCACCGACGGTCAACCCCTGCGGGGCAAGGATGTAACGCTTCTCACCATCTGCATACTGAAGTAGCGCGATGAAAGCAGTACGATTTGGATCGTACTCAATGGAGAGCACCTCAGCAACACCCTCTTTGTTACGCTTGAAGTCGATGATGCGGTATTTCTTTTTGTGTCCACCACCACGATAACGCATGGACAGGTGACCGGATGAGTTACGTCCGCCTGTACGAGGCTTGGGCTCAACCAGGGTTTTCTCCGGAACATTGGTCGTCACCTCGGCATAGGCATTGCCGATGCGCCAGCGAGTTCCGGCGGTGATGGGTTTGAATTTCTTTAGTGCCATTTTCTTTCTTTTTTAAATCAACATTCGCGGCTGTTGCGGCCATTCAATTATTCAATCAGATGCTTGCGTACAGGTCGATGCTCTCGCCTTCCGCTACGGTTACAAATGCTTTTTTGTAAGCGGGCTTTCGTCCTTCGATCACACCGGATTTAGTGAAGCGACTTTTATGCTTGCCGGGCACCACAGAGGTATTCACCGCAGTGACGGAAACACCATAAAAACTTTCCACCGCTTTTTTGATCTCCAGCTTGTTCGCTTTGCGAGCTACTTTGAAGGCATAGCGACGGAGCTTCTCCTGTTGGCTATTCGCCTTTTCAGTAAGAATGGGCTTGATCAGTACTTCGCTCAGTTTCATGAAATATCGTTTGATTCGTGATTGTCTGTTGATTAGGCTTCGTTATCAGAGAAGATCTTGGCGGCGCTTTCCGTCAATACCAGTACATCCGCATTCACAATGTCGTACGTATTGATATCGCTCAGCATCACTCCTTGAACAGTTGGAACATTGCGCATAGACATTTCGAGTTCCAGGTTGTGCTCGGGCTGTACATACATAACCTTCTTGTTCTGCAGGTTCAGCTTTCCGAGAATTCCCACAAACTCCTTGGTCTTTGGCTTGTCCATTTTAAGATCTTCTAATACCACGATCGCCTGCTCTTTTGCCTTGTAGCTGAGTGCAGAGATCTTGGCAAGATCCTTCACCTTACGGTTCAGTTTGATGTCGTAGCTGTGCGGCTTGGGACCGAAGATGGTACCACCACCCTTGTACAACGGGTTACGGATGTTACCCTTACGGCTTCCGCCCGTTCCTTTTTGCTTGTGCAACTTGCGACTGGCACCTTTCACTTCTGCACGGGTCTTGACCTTGTGCGTTCCCTGACGCTGTGCAGCCAAATATTGTTTAACGGCTAGATAGATCACGTGATCGTTGGGCTCAGCACCAAAAATTTCGGTGGGGAGTTCAACTGAACGTCCGGTGGACTTTCCCTGGCTATTTAATACGTCGAGTTTCATACTTTATCTTTTATCGGCAACTGTTGTTTTACCGGATTATTTCTGAATGTATACGATGGAACCGTTGTGTCCGGGTACAGAGCCACTGACCAGGATGTAATTTTTATCCGCGAAGATCTTCACCACTTTCAGCCCCTTCATTTTCACGCGATCGTTACCCATGCGACCGGCCATGCGCATACCTTTCATAACGCGGCTAGCATCTGAGGAGTTACCGAGTGAACCCGGAGCGCGCTGACGATCGTGCTGACCATGGCTTTGCTGACCAACACCCGCGAAACCGTGACGCTTTACAACACCCTGAAAACCTTTACCCTTGGTGGTACCGACCACCTCAACATTTTCGCCTTCGGCAAAAATGTCAACGGTGACCGACTCACCGAGTGCTTTCTCGAGTGAGCAATCACGAAATTCTCTGGAAATTTTCTTTGGAGTTGTTTGAGACTTGGCGAAGTGATTCACGGCCGCTTTGGAGGCATTCTTTACTTTCTTCTCGCCAAATGATAACTGGAGGGCGTTGTAGCCGTCAGACGCTTCTGTTTTGACCTGGGTCACTACACAAGGACCCGCTTCGATGATGGTGCAGGCGGTCTGCTTGCCTGCGGAGTCGAAGATACTGGTCATTCCGATTTTCTTCCCAATGATACCTTTCATAAACGTTTCGTTTATGCCTTCAGGATATCGGGACAATCCGGTGGTATGGACCAGACTTCAATCCCCGTTCGTCGTCGACCTTTTCCTTTCTGGGGAAGTACCGACGATAAACAAACCCTGAATGGCTTGTTTTATGTGATTCAGCCAGCGCTCTTTTTTCCGCCGAAACGGATTGAGAGATGACAATTAATTACAAATTCAATCTATAAGAACAATGCGATTCAAAGCTGTTAGGCCTTGATCTCGACTTCTACCCCACTAGGCAAATCCAACTTACTCAACGCATCTACCGTGCGGCTGGTAGATGTATAAATGTCCAGGAGGCGCTTGTGGGTCGCCAACTGAAACTGCTCACGACTTTTCTTATTTACGTGAGGGGAACGCAATACCGTGAAAATTTTACGATGCGTGGGCAGCGGAATGGGTCCGGTGACCACGGCTCCTGTACTGCGAACGGTCTTGACGATCTTCTCTGCCGATTTATCGACGAGATTGTGATCGTAAGACTGTAATTTGATTCGAATACGCTGAGACATGTTTGTGGATCCCTTTTGTTTAGGGGATGCAAAGGTAAGAGACAAGTTGGTAGCTGCCAAATAGTTGTCGATTAATTTTTTAGACCCCAAACGCTACCTTCGGGCCGGTGAAAATACAACTCCCTAAATACGCCACCACCTACCTCAAAATCGCCCTCAGCCTCGCTTGTCTTTGGTATGCGCTGACCAAGCCAAACTGGGGCGAGCTGGTCCAGGCTGGCGAACAAGTTAGCCCGGCCTGGGTACTGGTTGCCTTAGGGGCCTACACCTTATCTAAAGTATTGGCATCCAGAAGACTGAATATAAATTTTGAGCTTATCGGCCTGCCGTTGACTGAACGTGCTAACCGGCGTCTTTTCTGGTTGGGTATGCTTTACAACCTGCTCCTGCCCGGTGCCATCACGGGTGATGCCTATAAAGTAATGGTACTGGGTAAGTCCCCCGGACTCAGCCGAAGATCGCTGACACTGGCAGTGCTGCTCGACCGGTTCAGTGGATTATTATCCCTCCTCCTGATCCTGGCCATCTTGTATGCATGGGTACTACCCCCGTCCTGGGTCACGTTTTCCGGCCTGATCGGAGCCGGATTATTGATCCCCTTCAGTCAACAACTTTTAAAAAAGCTCCTACCCCAGCAAGCAAAAGGATTCAACAGGACCTTCTGGCTTGGGGCGGGCGTGCAACTGCTGGTGGTACTGACCGTCTTCTCGTTGATTCTGTCCATGAACCTTACTACCAACAGCTTGAAATACATGCTGGTGTTTCTATCCGCTGCAGCGCTCTCCGTTTTGCCCATATCCATCGGAGGCGGATTGGGCATCCGTGAATTTGCCTCCATACAAGGTGCCCAGTGGATTGGATTACCCATCGAGAAAGCGCTGATGATCAGTTTGCTTTTTTATGGGGTGACACTGCTGACCGCGCTGCCGGGTGCCCTCTATATTTTTCGAGACCCCCTCACCGAATCAAAGTAGATTTGCCCACATGTCGTTTCGATTCTCCTTGCTAAAACGTCAATTCCTGAATGCCGGTGCCATCGGCATTAGTTATTTTAAATTGATTCCCGATTGGTTCCGATTAGGCAAAAACGATCTGGTATTGGACTGCGGCGCCAACGTCGGATACATCACCCGATTCCTGGCCACTACCGGCGCACAGATCATCGCCTTTGAACCAGACCCCCGAGCCTTCAGCCGGCTACAAAAAAGATGCGGGCATTTGAAGAATGTCACCTTGCGTAATGAAGGCGTATGGGATAAAGCCGATGTACTTCCCTTGTTCGATCATGCAGAAGGAATGGAAGATGAAACCGCCTTCACTGTCGGATCCTCCCTGATCGCCGCTAAAAAGAACATCGATACCGGTAGAAGCCGAGAAGTTAAACTGATCGACCTGATCGAATTTCTCAAAAGAACACCGAAACGCGTTTCCTTGATCAAACTCGATGTGGAGGGAGCTGAGATCGCCATTCTGGAAAAGATCTTGCAAGAGAAAGCCTGGGGACTATTCGACCGTCTGTACGTGGAAACACATGAGACCAAGATCCCTGAACAGTTACCCGCACTAGAAAAAATTAAAGCATCGATCGAACGGGAAGGGATCGACCACATCAAACTCAACTGGGTATAAAAAAATCCCGACCGTTACCGATCGGGATCTCTGTATTGTTGTGTTGATCGATTAAGCGTTCGCTTTACCTTTCACTTTTGCGATCACTTCTTCCGCGATATTATTCGGAGCCGGATTGTAGTGAGAGAACTCCATCGTAGAAGAGGCACGACCGGAGCTAAGCGAACGGAGTTGGGTCACATATCCGAACATTTCACTCAGGGGCACTTTAGCTTTGATCACCTGTGCACCGCCACGGCTGTCCATACCTTCCATCATTCCACGACGACGGTTCAAGTCACCAGTCACATCACCCATATACTGATCAGGCGTTACCACCTCCACTTTCATGATGGGCTCCAGCAACACAGGCTTTGCTTTACGAGCGGCTTCGCGGAAACCTTGCTTGGCGCAAAGCTCGAATGACATGGAGTCAGAGTCAACCGCGTGGAAGCTTCCGTCGAATACGCGGACCTTCAGATTCGCAACAGGATAGTTAGCCAACACACCCGTGTTCATCGCTTGCTCAAATCCTTTTTGAATAGCGGGTACGAATTCACGGGGAATAGATCCACCGAAAATATCATTAACGAACTGATAACGCTTATCAGGATTCTCTTTCTGCCATTCTTCGTCTACCGGACCGAGATTGAATACGATGTCAGCGAATTTACCACGACCACCTGTTTGCTTCTTGAGTGTCTCGCGGTGCTCGATAGTAGCAGTGAATGCTTCTTTGTACGCCACCTGCGGCGCACCCTGATTCACTTCAACTTTAAATTCACGACGCATGCGATCGATGATGATCTCGAGATGCAACTCACCCATTCCGCGAAGAATGGTTTGTCCAGTCTCTTCATCGGTATTCACACGCAACGTAGGGTCTTCTTCTACGAGCTTGGCAATAGCCATACCCATCTTATCGACGTCGGCCTGCGTCTTTGGTTCAACCGCGATCGCGATCACCGGCTCTGGGATGAACATATTCTCCAGCGTGATCGGATGGTTCTCATCACACAGTGTATCACCGGTCTTGATCTCCTTAAATCCAACGGCCGCACCGATATCTCCAGCCTCGATGAAATCGATCGGATTTTGCTTGTTGGCAAACATTTTCATGATGCGGCTGATACGCTCTTTCTTTCCGCTGCGCACGTTTAGTACATACGAACCGGCATCAAGATGACCAGAGTAAGCCCGGAAGAAGGCCAAACGACCTACGAACGGATCCGTCATGATCTTGAAGGCAAGTGCCGCAAAGGGTTCTTTGGGATCGGCTTTGCGAGAAATCTGCTCTCCCGTATCAGGATTGGTACCGATGGTATCCGGAATATCAACAGGTGAAGGCAGGTATCGGCAAACGGCATCCAATGCAGTTTGTACCCCCTTATTCTTGAAAGAAGATCCACACATCATTGGAACGATGCTAAGATCGATGGTGGCTTTACGGATCGCCTCGTGAATCTCATCTTCACTGATACTATTGGAATCCTCAAAGAATTTTTCCATCAACTGATCGTCATATTCTGCAACGGCTTCAACCAGCGATGCACGCCATTCATTGGCTTCTTCTACCATGTCGGCAGGGATGTCGATCTCGTCGAAAGTCATTCCTTCGGTTTCCATGTGCCAGATGATCCCTTTCATTTTGATCAGGTCCACCACACCCTTGAAATTATCCTCCGCACCGATCGGTAATTGCAGGGGAACAGCTTTCGATCCAAGCATCTCACGAACCTGCTTCACCACATTGAGGAAGTCGGCACCAGCACGGTCCATTTTATTGACGAAACCGATACGGGGAACTCCGTAACGGTTGGCCTGACGCCATACGGTCTCCGACTGAGGCTCTACGCCATCAACCGCGGAAAACAGGGCGATCAGTCCGTCGAGCACACGCATGGAACGCTCTACCTCCACGGTAAAGTCAACGTGACCAGGCGTATCGATAATGTTGAAATAGTATTTTTTGGTGTCAGGCGTCGCTTTCCCCAACACGGTCGGGAAATTCCACTGACAACTTACAGCAGCAGAGGTGATGGTGATACCGCGCTCTTTTTCCTGTTCCATCCAGTCGGTAGTTGCCGCACCATCGTGTACTTCACCGATACGGTGGATCATTCCGGTATAGCGGAGGATACGCTCCGTTGTCGTGGTTTTGCCGGCATCGATGTGCGCCGCAATACCAAAGTTCCGTTGGAATTTGAGGTCAGCCATAAAAGGAGTTTTTCTGTGTTTTACTGCCCATCCGGTTTCTTCCGATAAGGCGGCGCAAAAGTAGGAAAAATAGACCGATTCCTGCGCAAGAGGCCCCGGAAATAGGACCCGCCGAAAATAAAAAAACCCCGCCGAGGGCGGGGTTTAAAATTATTGAGCGATTTTTTAGTTGGCTGACTTGAACTCAACACGACGGTTCAGTGCACGCCCGGCAAGTGTTTTATTGTTAGCCACCGGCTTCGTAGAACCGAATCCTTTGGCTTGCAAACGATCAGCTGCAACACCCTTAGCAACAATGTAAGCTTTTACCGCCGCCGCTCTTTTTTCAGAGAGGGTCTGGTTTGAAGCAGCACGTCCGGTGTTGTCTGTATGTCCTTCAACAGATACTTTGATATCTGGATGCTCAGTCATGATCTTAGCAGCTTTATTAAGCTCTGCCTTTGCAACCTTAGTGAGTGCAGCACTACCTGTTACAAATTGCACCTTGCGGAAATCGAATTTGTACTCAGTCAGCTCCTCCAGCAACGGACAGCCATTATTCGCAGCAGATCCTTTGTCTTTAGGACATTTATCCACCTCATCATTCAAGCCGTCTCCGTCAGTGTCGGGAATCGGGCAGCCATTGTAGCGAGCCAGACCAGCTACCTTGGGACATTTGTCTTCCTCATCGTTGATACCATCGCCATCTGAATCCGGGATCGGACAACCTTGGTAACGGGCCAGACCTGGTACAGTTGGGCATTTGTCCTGCTCATCGTTGATTCCGTCTTTGTCGGTATCCGGAATCGGACAACCTTGGTACTTAGCAAGACCAGGTACAGTTGGGCATTTATCCTGTGTATCGATGATACCATCCTTGTCCGTATCCGCTGGAGGAGGAGCAACCACCACCTCAGGTACTTTCACCTCAGGCTTCTTTTTCTTTAACAAGCTACCGGCGATACCGATGCTGTGTTGCAGGTGATAATTAGCCGTTTCTGTGGTTACAGGAACACGGTATGTAGAGTTCACAAAGATGTGAGCCTCATCCTGAAGATTTACTTTAAAGCCCAATCCCAAAGGCAGAGTAGCACCGTAGTAGGAACGGTATTTATGTGCAGAAAGACCGGCGATCAAATAGGGTTGCACCCAGTAATCTTCTGTCGTCATTTTGAAGTGCATGCTGGCAGTGGCTTCCAATAGCAAGCTGTTATTAGTGAAGTTCTTTCCAGGCATGGGATAACGGAAAAATGAACCGCCCAGGGATGCTGACATGTCGAGGTGTGGACGCAAGCCCTTGAGATAGGTAACAGCCAAACCGGAGGTCATTTCACTCATCCGAGCGAAACGCTTATCGGCCAGAACCTGATTAAGCGAGGTAGTTCGGATCCGATCAGGAGTCACAAAATCATTGAAGAAAAAATTCACTCCGAGAGCTTTAGCTAGAACGGGTTTGTCCTGTGCACTTACAACGGAGGGAACCATGAAGAACAGAGCGATCGCGTAAAGGACCTTCTTCATAAGGAAATAGTTTGGTTTAATCTAAGCAAAAATAACGGGTATGTTCAACATCATAAAATAAATTATTTCCCTAATTTTCATGGGGTTGTAATCGATTTTTATCCCCCACTGGCCCACTATGACCTCCCCCCGCCCCCAATTGCTGGCTTTTGTGTTTATACTGCTTCAATCGAGCAGTACGTACACACTCGCTCAAGTGGCTGTCTGCCGATCCCGGGATTCACTTCAACGAAGCATCGAACAAAATGCGGAAAACCGGCTGGTGGAGCTGAAAACACGGATCCCCTCGCTCGGATATGAATTGCGCTATGCCAGTTCAAATAATTTCGTGGGTAAACCCATGTACCCGACCCGGACTCGGGTCACCTTTCTTAGAAAGCCAGCCGCCGAGGCCTTGCAAAAAGTACAGCAAGAACTGAACCGTCAAGGACTGGGATTAAAGATCTGGGATGCTTACCGGCCCCACTCCGTAACTGTTGCCTTTTGGGAGTTGATCCGCGACGATCGTTATGTGGCTAATCCGGCAAAAGGTAGCGGGCACAACCGAGGCGTTGCAGTTGACTTGACCCTCATTGAGCTCGCGAGTGGAAAAGAAATGGATATGGGAACCGATTTTGACCACTTCAGTGACACCGCACATCACTCATTTAATCAATTGCCCATACCTGTATCATCGAACCGAAACTTACTCAGAACCACGATGGAAAAATATGGATTTAAGCACTATGAAGAAGAGTGGTGGCACTACAGCTGGCCTGACCCATTACGGTTCGACGTGCTGGATATCCCCTTCGAAAAACTAAAGCGGTTGCGTTAGCTGATCACTCTAGGAATACGTTGTTCCAATAACATCATATCAGCTACAACAATTGCTGCAATAGCCTCCGCCACGACCGGAACACGTAGTGCAATGCACAGGTCATGTCTGCCTTTCACCGAAAAAACTTCTGGCAGTCCCGAACTCCAATTGAAGGACGTTTGCTCTTTCGGAGTAGATGAGGTGGGCTTGATCGCCAACCGAAATACCAGTTCATTACCGTTGGTGATCCCGCCTACAATGCCACCAGCATGGTTAGTGGCAGTAATTCCGGATTCATCGACCAAGGAATCATTATGCTCACTGCCCTTCATTTTTGCAGCGGCAAAACCCGAGCCGAACTCAATTCCTTTTACAGCCGGGATGGAAAAAGCTAAATGCGCCAACAATGATTCTGTTGAATCAAAAAAGGGTTCACCCAACCCGATGGGCAATCCGTTCACCTTGCATTCTACTACCCCACCAACACTGTCTTTCACCTCGATAGCATGCTGAATTCCCGCCTCCACTGACGCATATCCAGCTACCTCGATCAACTCGGCTTGAATGGTAATGTTAGCTAATATTTTTTTTGCGATGACTCCGGCGGCAACTAAACATACCGTCAGTCGGCCACTGAAATGTCCGCTGCCACGATAGTCCTCATACCCCCCAAATTTTCGATTGGCAACGAAATCGGCATGACCCGGCCTCGGTATGTCACGCTGCTTCTCATAGTCGGAAGAACGGGTATTCTCATTCGCAAACAATATGGTCAGTGGCGCCCCGGTCGTCTTCCCGTTAAAATGCCCTGTAAGGATACGTGGCAGATCAGCTTCTTTTCTCGGGGTGGTTCCTTTTTGCGTGCCTCCTTTTCTTCGCTCGATATCGTGTAGAAAATCATCAACAGAAAGAGACAAACCAGCCGGACATCCATCGATGACTATCCCAACAAATTCACCATGGGACTCGCCCAGTATCTGTACCCGAAACAATCTGCCAAATGCGTTCACGGTAAATTATTTAATCACTTAAAGATACAGATGCCCCAACGGAACGCAAGTCATCCCAAAAGTGCGGGTACGACTTTCGAACCGATTCAGCTTCCTCAATCACAACCGGGCCATTCGCACGCAAGCCGGCAATCGCCAACGACATCGCGATCCTATGATCCCCAGTCGCATGTACTATCCCACCTTGCAAGCCCGCACCTCCAACTACTCTCATTGCATTACCATCTAACTCAATGGGTAACCCCAGCTTTCCAAATTCCCGTTGTAATACAAGGGCCCGATCACTTTCCTTGTGTTGCAATCGATCGGTGCCATAAATAACTGACTCCCCTTTTATATGTGCAGCCAATGCCACCAAGGGTGGAAATAGATCCGGGCAGTCCGTTGCATCAAATTCAAAAACTCCACTCCTTCCTTTACCAATCAAATAAAGATCATTATTCGCTGCTGTGTTATTTCGTTGATGGGATACCACGCTACTGATCGCTCGATCGGCCTGCGTAGACGCTCCGTCCAAACCTGTGAGCTCGATCATTCCCGCATCGGATCCGGCCGCAAACCAAAAAGAGGCCCCACTCCAGTCGCCCTCTACCGTGTACTGAATTTCTTGGGTTGAGAACAGTGCTTCCCGCTGCCTGAAATGAAAACGCTGATACCCGTCATTTACGGGAACAGGCAACCCGAACCGTTTCAAAATATCTAGTGTAAGATCAATATACGGACGACTTTTCAGCTCGTTCACCTCTACCGTTACTCCACTGATACCTGCGGCTGCGTATGCCATCAACAAGCCCGTCAGAAATTGCGAACTCAATGAACCATCTACTGTTATGTTTCGAGGTATCATCGGACCCTGAAGCTCTATGGGCAAACGACCATCATTCAACTGTATACGCACCTGTAATAATGGCAAGACTTCTTCAAAAAAACGCATGGGTCGGGTTAATAAACTACCCTTGCCCACGATCCGAATCGGCTGATCCGATAGAGCAGCCAGCGAAGTGAACATCCGAATACTCAAGCCTGACTCTCCGCAATCCATTACATCACCCGTCGGACAGACTCCCTGGCTTAGGATTTCAAATCGATCCGGGAAAACATCAACCGTTGCACCCAATGAACGAATACATGCTAGTGCTGCCAGGTCGTCCGCGGCGTGACCCGGATTGTACAGTACTGTTCTGCCATTTCTTATCAACGCAGCTGCCAGGGCTCGCTGCATCGCACTTTTGGAAGCAGGCACGCGAATCGAACCCCGGATCGTTGATGGATGAACCGTTGCGATCATGCGTAAGACTTCAAAAAACGTTGCAGCTTAACAATCGGAATGCTACGGAGCTCAGCCTTCCCAATTCGTTTCAATAACACAAAATCGATCGAGTGGCGCACTCGCTTTTTATCCATTTTCAAGGACTGTAGCACTTTAGCAGCAGAAAAGCCCGCCTTCACCGGCAACCCATATCTAATCAATAAAGCACAGAGCGATGATAGGCCCGTGAATGCATTCATCTTCTCCGAAAGGTGGGCGGCAAACATCATACCCAATGAGATGGCCTCTCCATGTGAAAGCTCGTATTGCATCTCCAAGGCATGACCAAGAGTATGGCCAAAATTCAACTTCTTGCGTTCTCCATTCTCAGCAACATCTTGCTGAACCACGCTGAACTTATATCGAACATTGCGTGCGATCAAACGGCGCAACTTTACCGGATCGTTACGGTATACTTTCAGATCGCTTTTAATTAACTCCCGGAACATAGCTTCATCGCCGATGGCGGCATGCTTGATGATCTCGGCAAAACCGTTCGACCATTCACGCGATGGTAATGTTGACAGCAAGGTAAGATCATGCAATAAGAATAGAGGTTGACGTGTAGTCCCGACCAGGTTTTTGAAGGCTCCTACATCCACACCGTTCTTGCCACCGATCGAAGCATCCACCATAGCCAGTAAGGTGGTAGGCACAAAACCAACATCCACACCGCGTAAATAGATAGCGGCCAGATATCCTACGAGATCCGTTACGACGCCACCGCCCACACCAACCAATACCGTCTTTCGGTCAGCCTCCATCTGAATCAGTCGTTCGACCAAGCTGTCAATCGTTGCCTGTACTTTGTATTGTTCCCCTGCCCGCAAAACAATGGTGTCGAAATCCGAGAAGGCGTTTTGATGTTTTCGATAAACGTGCTGATCGGTGATCAGTACCAACCGGCGACCTGGAAGTATGGAAGAAAGATCACTCAAACTCCCATTAGGAAAAAAAAGCGTGCGCTGTTGACCGATATGAAAAGTATGCGGACGAGCCATGTAGTTGAATTAACTGTCCAGAATACTTTTTTGTCGATTGATGCTCTCCATATGAACGGCCTCCAGGTATCTTGTGATGAACTCGCGACTGAGTCCGACCTGTTCTCCACGGGCGCAGGCATTCTCCACGATCTCTTGCCAACGGCCAGCCTGCAGTATGGTAATATTATTTTCCTTTTTATACCGGCCGATCTCTTCGGCAACCTGCATACGTCGTCCGAGCAGTTGCAACATTTCAACATCAAGTTGATTGATTTGCTGCCGTAAGGCATCCAGAGCTGAATGGAAGGTGTCGGAATTTACATCCTCTGCACGCCAACGAACTTGTTCCAGCATTTCAAGAAGACGATCAGGTGTTACTTGCTGGTTGGCATCACTCCAGGCCTGCTCGGGCTCGGGATGTGACTCGATCATGAGCCCGTCAAAATCCAGGTCGACCGCGCGTTGCATAACCTCCATCAGAATATCTCTTCGACCACATATATGGGAAGGATCGTTGATCATTGGCAATTGGGGATGACGCAGTTTCATCTCGATCGCCAAATGCCACATCGGTGCATTCCGATAATCAGTGTTCCCATAGTTTGAAAAACCGCGGTGAATCAAACCGATCTGTTCGATGCCTGCACCTGCCATACGTTCGATGGCACCGGTCCACAACTCCAGATCAGGATTCAGCGGATTTTTTATCAATACCGGAATATTCACTCCCTTTAACGCATCTGCAATCTCCTGAACACTGAACGGATTCACCGTCGTTCTTGCACCGATCCACAATACATCGACAGAAAATTTCAGCGCCTCCTCCACTTGTTTAGCTGTGGCAACCTCGACTGTAAACGGAATACCGTAGGCGGCACGTGCGTTGTTAAGCCATTCCAATCCGACCGCTCCCACACCTTCAAACCCGCCAGGCTTTGTACGAGGTTTCCAAATACCCGCACGGAATAAATGAACTTTATGTGAGGCCGCCAACTTTTGGGCGGTGGTCATGACCTGTTGTTCCGTTTCAGCACTACAAGGACCACTGATGATCCAGGGCCGATGAGGAATCGCCCATTTTTTCGATGCGATAGTGGAGTTTGGCATGGAGCAAACAAAAATATATAAACAAACGCCTTTTACGAGCGAGAACGCTTCCCTCCCATTTCCGCATCATTCATGCGGATCTTTCTTCCTCTGAATTTTTTACCGTCCATCGCACGTATCATCTGATTCATTGAGTCAGGTTCGATCTCGATCCAACTGTTCATGTCTTTCATATCGATGCGTCCCAATACCGATTTGGGCAGCTCGCTCATATCGAGAATGAATTGAAGAAAGCTGGCTTTATAAAAACCATCTTTCGTTCCGAGATTCACAAACAACCGACTGAACTGACCCGATGCTGCATGCTTGGGTTCACCTCCTTTTTTTCTGCTCTCCTTACTACCTCCT
>JBKCMR010000064.1:0-2155 GCA_046300055.1 Bacteroidota bacterium | reverse complement strand
TTAAAGTTAATTAGTCGAATTGACAATATGCAAAATTGCATCCTTGAGCTTCCTTGAAATTGTCCATCCATTCGCCTTACACTTGGTTAGATAGTCCAAATGTTCTTTGGCATTTAACCGGATGCTAATGGTCTTGGATTCTTTTTTCTCTCTTGTTTTTGTTGTTGTTTGATTCATATTATCAATTTATCGGTGGTTAGTTCAATCATTCGTTTACTTGGTTCGTATCCTGTTAGTGGTTCTCCTGTCAGCATTGAATACCAATCGCTTCCTTCCCACATCCATACAACGGATTCGTAGTAAGGAATATCGTAAGTATCGGATTGTATGTCTTCGATGTCTTCGCTTACCATTCTCACGTTTCCAAATGGTTGGAATGTTCGGAGTTTATACATCGCTTGAAATATGCTATCTAATGGCTTTACATACACTTGAAATCCTTTATCCGTCTTGCTTACTATTTTGGTTGTGTACTTAAATAGTTCAATTAGATTGTTTCCCTTCAAAATCTTTTGTGCTTTATGAGATGCAGTTGGATTGCGTTGTAGCCATTGACTAACTATCCATTCAGCGTTTTCCTTTCCATCTATGAAAAAGTGAAAGTGTGGATGGTATGTATCGGCTTCAGCGTTGTAGGTGCATTCGAGTTTTCGGATTCCGTTGAGTTCGGTAGTTCTACGCCTTGACCTTACAATAAGTACAATGGTCTTGAGCATCGTTTTTATGGCTTCCTTAAGGTCTTGTTCCGGTACATTCGGAATGGTCAGCGTTACAAACTGAAGGTCAGAAAACGCCTCTAATGGCTTCCGATAGCCTTCTAATAGCTTGGCAGTTCGTATGCGGTTACAAGTGTTGCACCAACGAGCGTTGCAGTACCTTGATGTCACTTTGTGACCTTCCTGTAAGAGTAGCGAAGAGCAGTCGAATAGAGTACGCCTATAGGCTTTATTCAATGGACTTTCCAAAGTGGTTAAAGTCCTTGCTAATTCGGTACTGAAATAGCGGTTTTTGGCTCGTTTCCGTAGGTCTGTAAGTCCCTTGGCGTGGACGAGTTGTGCTATAGTATCAAGAGAGAGTAGGGAATTATTGCCATTTTTAGGCGTAACGGATTGTTTATCAATCCTTTGCCTTGTACTATTGGCTTTCCCCAAATGTGGCAGTACCTTTGCCATAGGTTTTTATTTTACTGATGCCATTCGCTCTTCCAAAGCGGTGGCATTTTTTTATGCCACAGGCGTACCCAAAGTAAGTAGATATTCCTTGGATATTGTCCTACAAGTTCTACACAATATCACCAAGGTGTGGAATAGCGTAGATAAGCCTATCGGCTTCGCCAAGTTTAATACAATATGCCACAAAGCAAGTTTTCAAAGTATGGTCGTTCCATCTTGAAAAACAATAGTGATAGGCTCTTGATTCAGTAGGGTAGTGGGTTGGGTAGGTCTTCCATAGGTTCGTGTCAATAGAGATTCGATAGCATTTAAGTTTCCCTTCTCCATTCCATTAAGCAAAGCCGATGCTATTGTACACTCAAGGATTGTGGCGGTTGGATTGTTTTGCCATTCCTTAAGTTCCGATTCGGTTAGTGCCAGCATTACTTTGATGCAGTCGTTCACTTGCGAATTGGTGTAGCCTATTTCAGCCATTGCGGTGGTTAGTTTCCTTGGTCTTCCATTCCTGTTGATTCGTTCCGGATGGGTATGAAATCCTTGGTTTTTGATGTTTTCCATATTTGCCCCAAGTGGGAATTTTGAGTTTTTACGAAATGTGTTTTTTCATAACCTGTATTATGTTAAATGCGACAAATCTGCCCAAGTGGGAATTTCACTCTTGTTTTTCCGTTGTTTTTGGTAGGTAAGTGGGAAAACCGAGTTTTTGGCAAATGGTCGTTTTTAGCCTCGGTACGAAATGCAAAAAGCCAAAGTTTTATCCTTGGCTCTTGCTTCGTGGGTTAGCCTATTGTTCGGGAATAACCTCTTGGCGTTGGTAGGTCATTCCGTATCATTCAGCTAACGAGTTAAAGTTAATTAGTCGAATTGACAATATCCAAAATGGCATCTTTCAGCTTCCTTGAAATTGTCCATCCATTAGCCTTGCACTTGGTTAAATAGTCGGTATGGTCTTTACTATTTAGCCGAATTGTAATGAGTTTAGA
>JBKCMR010000063.1:0-16548 GCA_046300055.1 Bacteroidota bacterium | reverse complement strand
TTTCAGGAATTCTCGGATGGAAGGAATCACATCATTCCAGTCGGCGTCCGCAGTTTTGGTCAGCGTCACAAAATTACTGGCGATGAAAACGGCCTTGATGAATGGGAATCCGAACAATTCAGTTGCCAACGGGGAGGGTGTGGCAGATTCCACATCAGGAAAATCAGCACTCTTGCCGGGATAGAGGAGTTTGTTAGCGACAAACTTCATCGTCTCCGGGTTGGGGGTCATTTCCGTATAGATGCTGATGATAGGGTTACCAGTCTTGATCATAATATTCTATTGGATGCAAAAATAACGCAGAAACAGTGCCCGAAGTTTACCGGGACAGGAATACTATTGGTAGAAAGTAGAAGGTAGAAAGTTTAATGGGTAAGGGCGGGGAAAGGGGTTACTCAGCAGAAAAACGCCCTGTTTTTTTAAGAAAGCGGATCAACACATAAACGGCTGTGAGTCCCGACAATGACCCGATCAGCCAGGTATTCCTGCATTCGGGGTTGTTTCCGGTGAGGTTAGGGTGGTTGATCAGCAGCAGTAAGGCAATTCCGATGAGCCAGATGAATTGCGTGGTGTGCTCTTTCAGGATCCATCGTTTCCAGTTGAAGCCCATGCTGCTCAGTGTGGAGGAAAGTCCGCTGATCTTTGGCCACCAGCGATTTACGTCTTTACAATAGGCATCGAATCCGCTACCGAATTTCTTACGCAGAAAATCTTCCTCGGCTAGTACGATCGCCTGATAGATGAACAGAAACAGGGGGATCATGATGGCTACGTAGTAAAGCGAGTTGGCCAGAATGCCTACGCCGAGTAACATCAAAATATTACCAACATAGAGGGGGTTGCGGCAGTGGCGAAAGATCCCTTCGGTTACCAGGCCTTCCGCATAGGGCTTACCTTCTTTACCACCGCGTACGATGTAGGCGAGTCCAATGGTAAGTCCGCGTACGAGTTGTCCGACAATCGTTACGGTCAGTCCGATACCGATCGACCACAGGTCTGCTGCAGCTGGAAAAAGAGCCGGAGAGGGAAGAAAAAGGGCTGCATAAAAAACGATGAACAGCCAGTTTCTGTGTTTGAAGAAGAAATTACCGATTGAGACCATGGGGGATTATTTTTTTACGGCGATCAGTCCGGCAAAATTGTACCATTTGAAAAATACTTCGCAATGGGCGAATCCATGATCGCGTAGCAGGGCGATGTTTTCGCTTAGTTTATATGGAACGAGCACATTTTCCAGCGCCTCTCTTTTTTGCGAGATCTCCATTTCACTATAATCGTTTCGGCGTTTATAGTCGTAGTAGTATTCTATGAAATCCCGATTATATCGACTGTCTTCGGCCAGTATCTTTTCTACGAGGATCAATGCTCCACCCGGAACCAGTCCTTGATAGATGTCGTGTAGCAATTTTTCCCGGTAGATGGGTCGCACGAACTGAAGAGTCAGGCACAGAACTACCACGGAGGCGTTGCTAACCTCTACACCCCTCCCCAGATCGGCGCAACGCAGATCGTAGTTTCGGGAGAAGCCCATTTCCATGAGCTTTGATTTGCATTTATCCAGCATTTCTTGCGAATCGTCGATGCCGATGAAGCGAATATTCGGATCCACCAGCGTATTCATACCGATGAGAGTAGTGCCAGTGGAGCAACCCAGATCGTATACATCGGTTCCAGGCTGGGTGTGATCAGCGGCCAGCTCAGCTACCATCCGTTGGATCTCTCCATAGAATGGGACGGATCGGCTGACCATATCATCGAATACTTTGGCCACGTTGGCTCCGAATTTGAAGTCACTGGCTTTCTCGATCTCTGTTCGAAATACCTGGTCTTTACCCATAGTGTTAAAATTCATTTGCAAGGTAGCGATAAAACGGGCCTATCTGTTTTGCAGGGTTTATATTTGCTCCGATTTTGGGTCCTTGGTGTGAAAATTCCACCAATGGCGATCTAAAACTAAAAACCACTTACTATGCAGACCCGATTGTTCCTGTTTTCGACGCTGACCCTCCTTTCATTAGGTTCTTGTGTCAGCAGCAAGAAATTCAAATCCGCTCAAGCCGACTACCAGCAACTGGAAAGCAAGTACAAGACCCTCGAGGGCGACATGAACGAGTGCGCCACCGAGAAGGCAACCCTTGCCCGTCAGAAAGAAGCTTGTGAGCGCGAGAAGGCGTTGATGGCTACTAAGATCACGGAGCTGGGCGACCAGGTCGAATTCCTCAAGCAGAACAATAACCAGGCGATCAAGCAACTGGAGGCCATGTCGGTGATCTCCAGCCAACAGGCGGAGAGCATTCGCAAATCCATGGATAACATGGGCGCGAAAGATGCCTATATCCAGACCCTGCAGCAGCAAATGGCGAAAAAAGACTCCATGAACATGGCGTTGGTCATGAATTTGAAAGGGGCCATTGGAAATCTGGATGATCAGGATATCAATATCAAGATTGATAAGGGTGTGGTATACATCGACATCTCAGATAAATTGTTGTTCACTACCGGTAGTTATGACATCAACGAGAAAGCGAAAGGCGTGCTCGGTAAAGTGGCGACCGTATTGAAAAATCAGCCCGACCTGGAATTCATGGTTGAAGGCCATACCGATAATATTGCATTCAATGGAAGCGGTCCGATCAGCGACAACTGGGACTTAAGTGTGAAACGCGCCACAACCGTTGTGCGTCTGCTGCAAAAACAATATGGTTTGGATCCGGCCAAAATGGTTGCGGCCGGACGGGGTGAGTACAGTCCTGTTGCTGACAATGCCACTAAAGAAGGTAAAGCCGCCAACCGTCGCACCCGTATCGTGGTGTTGCCTCAGTTGGATCAGTTCTTCAAGTTGTTGGAAACACCGAAATAAGACGGGAAGACGAAAAGACCAATAGACGAAAAGACCAATAGACCAAGAGTTGTTCAAAAAGTACAATTCTTGGTCTTTTGTTTTATGGTCTTTTCGTCTTTTCTTCAAAAGCCCCGGACTCTTTGTTTTTTCGCACGTTCCCAGCATGGAAGTAACGACCATTCATCGCTACATAAACGCCCGGCGGAAGTGTTTGGGCAAAGGCCAGTGCGGAGCCCAGGTTGAATAGTCCGTCTGAGCTTCCGAATTTGATCGGGATCATGGCGCCGGTGAGTACGATCGTTTTCCCTTCGACCTGGTTTTTTAAATATTCAGCCGTATCAGCCATGGTATCGGTGCCGTGCGTGATCACGATCTGTTGTTCTTCGCAGGTTTTACATTGATGTGCGATCAGTTCGCGGTCCCCATCGGTCATCTCGAGGCTATCGACCATCATCAGTGTCCGTATTTCCAGATCTAAGCGTGCACGCCCCATTTCCAGCAGGTCGTGGAGGTGAGTGTCCTTGAAATAAAGCTGCCCAGTCAACTCATTGTATTCTTTATCGAACGTACCTCCGGTGATGAATATCCGAATGCCCATATGCAAGCTTTGATCAAAGGTAAATCAATCACGCGGGAACGAACACTCGTTGGAATGTCTAACAAGTTGCATTAATTTTTTTTCTTTGGGACTCAGGGCCGCTTTCGGTAGGTACATTTGTAAAACAAAAAGGCCTTTCCGTAGAAACGGAAAGGCTCTAACGATTGCTTGCCATATGAAAAAGAGGTAAATGCGTTTAGTTGCTAACTCCTCTATCCTTGCATCACGAAACAAAACTAGCGATGCTAAAACGCGGCCCCAAGCCAAGTTTCTTTTCGAACAAGGATGGCAACCCGCTGTTTAAATAGTTGAAACGCCTACTCATCAGGGGTTTCAACGAAAACCATCAATGATGTCCAACCGCCCTGTCGAAGCATTATTCTTATTGATCAAATCGCTGGAAAAAGCGGAGAAGCGGCATTTCAAGCTCTATATAAACCGCTCCTCGGCTCGTGCCGGCGAATTGAAGGTGGTTCGATTATTCGATCTGATCGACAAACTGCCGTCATACAATGAAGAATCGTTGCTCAGGCGGATGCCCGGAGTCACAAAATCACAACTGACCAACCTCAAGACGCATTTGTATCGAGAGATCCTGGCAAGTTTGCGTTTATTGAAGCGAACCGACAGCATCGATCTGGAGATCAATGAGCTATTCGATTACGCACACATACTTTATAAAAAGGGATTGTTTCTTCCCAGTCTTCGGATGGTCGATCGGGCTAAAGAATTAGCCAGGACCTACGATAAGATAAATGTGCTACCGCAGTTATTATCCTTGGAAAAGCGCATTGAGGGATTGCACATCACCCGGCAGGTCGAGTTCCGGGCGGATGAGATTGCACGGGAGTCTACCGAAGTAACGGAACAAATCCATCGTGTTTCTCAGTTGTCCAATCTGGCACTTAAACTATTCAGCTGGTTCGTTCAGCACGGACATGCCCGTGACCAATCGGATGAAGCGGCCGTACGGGCATTTTTGCAAGAACATCTACCGGCAGATGCCTGGAAGTACGATGGCTTCTATGAGCGCTTATATCTCTATCAAAGCCTTAGTTGGTATGCCTTCATTCGGCAGGATTTTATCCAGTATTATCGGTATGCTCAAAAATGGGTGGAACTGTTTGAACAGGATCCCATCCGTATTCGCATCGAAACGGGGCATTATATAAAAGGACTTCATACGCTATTGAATGCCCAGTTCGACCTACGCCATCATCGCGCCTTCCGAAAAACACTGCTGCAGTTGGAGGACTTATCGAAAACAGAGCGCATTCAGGCGAACGATAACTTTCGTGTACAGTGTTTTATTTATCTCTGCACGGCACGGATCAACGGACATTTCATGGATGGCAGTTTTGCCGCAGGGGTGAAACAAATTCCGGCGATTGAGGCCGAGCTAAATTCGATCGAGTTGTTCATCGATTCACATCGGCTATTGGTGTTGGATTATAAGTTTGCGATGCTTTGTTTTGGCAGCGGCGACCCGGCACGCAGCATCGACTATTTGAGAAAGATCATTGACTCGCCCACCAATCTGCGTTATGACCTGCAGTGCTACGCAAGACTTTTGCATTTGCTGGCCCACTATGAGTTGGGTAATGATTCGTTGATGGAATCATTGACAAAATCAACGTACCGCTTCCTGGCTAAAATGAAAAATCTGACGGCGATCGAAGAGGCCATGTTTCGCTTTCTGCGCAAGTCGCTTCCGCTTTCGCCGCGACAACTCAAACCGGAACTGGAAAAATTCCTCGAGGAGATCAAGCACCTTGAACGCGACCGTTTTCAAACGCGGGCCTTTGCTTATCTGGATATCATTTCGTGGTTGGAGAGTAAGGTGCAGGGCAGACCGATGGCAGACGTTGTTCATGATAAGTTTCTTGCCAGCAAGCGGGCCTGATCTTCGCCCGATCAAATTAATCCACATTTCACCCCTCGGCCCCTTTTCACAGTAACTTGCGTGCTATGTCGGCATACTTGAACGGATTGAATGAGCGCCAGCGAGAAGCGGTGTTGCACAAAGACGGACCTATCATGATCGTGGCAGGTGCCGGAAGTGGAAAAACGCGTGTTCTCACTACGCGCATCATACACCTGATGGCAGAACATCAAGTGGATGCTTTCAATATTCTTGCCCTAACCTTCACCAATAAGGCGGCCCGGGAGATGAAAGAGCGTGTCGAGCACATTCTTGGTGGTGGCGAGGCGAGAAATTTATACATCGGTACGTTTCACTCGGTTTTTGCCCGGATCCTTCGGTTTGAAGCGGATCGAATCGGATATCCTAAACATTTCACGATCTATGATACGGATGATGCGAAGAGTGTGATCAAAACAGTGTTGCAGGAATTGAATTTGGACGACAAGCAATACAAGCCTTCAGCTGTTTATAATCGTATTTCTTCTGCCAAGAACGCGTTGATCGGTCCGGATGAATATCGAAACGATTATGGCTTACAACAAGAAGATCTTCGCGCCAATCGTCCTATGATCGGGGAGATCTTCGAGCGCTATTCGAAGCGCTGTTTCAAGAACGGGGCCATGGATTTCGATGATCTGTTGTTGAAGTTTTATGAGTTGTTGAGGACCGTTCCGGAGTGTTTATCACGTTATCAACACAAATTCAAGTATATCCTGATCGACGAGTATCAGGATACAAACCCTGCTCAATACGAGATCATCAAACTGCTCGGCGCCATGCACGAGAATGTTTGCGTGGTCGGCGATGATGCTCAGAGCATCTATAGTTTCCGCGGGGCAACGATCCAGAATATTCTTCAGTTTCAGAAGGATTATGATCAGGTCAAGGTGGTGAAGCTGGAGCAGAATTACCGAAGCGCTCGAAACATTCTGGATGTAGCCAACGAAGTGATCCGACAGAATAAGGGACAGATCGAGAAGTCGTTGTTTACGGATAATCCCCCTGGCGAGATGATCCGGTTGGTGCGCACGATGACTGACAATGACGAAGGAAAATTCATAGCTGATACGATACAGGAATTCAAGCTCCGTCAACATTTTCAGAATAAGGATTTTGCGATTCTTTATCGAACCAATGCGCAAAGCCGGGCTTTTGAAGAAGCACTTCGCCGAATGGGATTGCCCTATACGATATATGGAGGCATCAGCTTCTATCAGCGAAAAGAGGTGAAGGACTTGGTCGCGTATCTGAGGTTAACGGTCAACCCGAAGGATGAGGAGGCGCTGAAGCGGATTATTAATTACCCGGTACGCGGAATTGGAAAGACCACGCTTGATAAGCTGATCCTGGTTTCGAACAGTACGAATACGTCTGTGTGGGAGGTTTTGTTACAGGCACGTGATCATGGGTTTCGCGCGGGTACGCTAACAGCACTGGAAGATTTTGTGACGATGATCCGAAGTTTTCAGAGTATGTTGGCAAACAACAATGCATATGATCTGGCTTTTCATGTGGGTAAGCAGACCAACTTGGTCAAGGAGCTTTTTAATGACAAGAGTACGGAAGGCGTTCAGCGATATGAGAATATCCAGGAATTGTTGAATTCGATCAAAGAGTGGACGGAGAGTCCGGATAATGAGGACGGCGAGTTGGTTGACAAAACCCTGGGTGCTTACCTGCAACAAATCACTCTGCTGACGGATGCTGATGCGGCGGATGAAAATGCTGATACCATCAAGATGATGACTATTCACGCAGCGAAAGGGTTGGAGTTTCGCGGTGTTTTTGCCGTTGGGTTGGAGGAGTTGTTGTTTCCGAACGCCATAGCGATCAATACGCGAGAGGAATTGGAGGAAGAGCGAAGATTGTTTTATGTAGTGATCACCCGTGCCAAAGAGCGTTTGTGGATCAGTTATGCCAACACTCGTTATCGGTTCGGACAATTGGTGCACAATGAACCGAGTCGTTTTTTGGATGAATTGCCAACGGATCGGGTGGAACGTTCTTCGGTCGGACATTCAGCTGCGCCCGGTACTCGCTGGGGAGGTGGCGCTGCGAACCAACGCATGCGTGGTTGGAAATCCTCAGACGATGGTGGATCCGGTCGCGCGGAAACACAAGCCCGCTCCTACTACCAAGAAAAATCAAGCCCCGACACCTCCAGCTGGAAACCGACCAAACCGGTTGCGCCTAAGGTGGTGACGCATACTCCTTCGCCTGATTTTCAAGCGAGCGACACCTCTGATTTGCAAGTAGGCCAACGCGTAGAGCACCAAAAATTCGGATTTGGGGAGGTTATAAAGTTGGAGGGTTCTGCACATAATCCCATTGCTACGGTTCAGTTCGAGCACAATGGAGAAAAAAAGATCATGTTGCAATATGCCAAGTTACGCATCGTGAACTGATCCGTTTCAAACCTTTGTGGGTGCTGTATGTTATCTTCCCATTATGGAACAAGGTTGGGATCCCGAGATTAGTCGTTTTTTTGTCCGCATCATCAATGCGATCGCGTGGACATTGATCTGGATGATCGCATCAGCGACATTTGGATTCTATTTCGGCCTGGCTTTTCCGGAACGATTTCCTTTGTGGATTTGTCTGATCTATTATGCCATTGTGGCGATCGCGTTAGCTGCTTTGATACGATATCTCAGTAAGTTGAGGCAGTTGAGGTAGTTTAGACTAACTGCTGTGGTCTGAAATTATCACCCACACTCCGTTGATCTTTTTCATCAGCAAGGTATAGTGTCCGCCGATATCGCCGATGGTTCTTTTCAAGTGCCATTTTCCCACAACGGAATAATATTTTGACGATAACCGCTTGATCTCGATCAGCGTGAATGTCAATTGTCCCATCGCTGTTTTATCGGGGTAACCTCTTTTGTAATTATCCAGTGTTTGCTGCCAGCCGTATGTGATTCCGGATTTTCCGATGAACATCAGCGAATCATTTTTCCAGTATCCTTCCATAAAATCTTCTATGTCGCCTCGGTTCCAGGCTTCGGTTTGTTTTTGTAACAGGGCGCGTATTTCGGTCTCTTGTGCTTCGGCCTGGAAAGAGATGGCCATCAACAGACAAATGATCACAAAACAGTATTTCATATTGATATGGTTAAACCTTAAACAATCTCCCTTAAACTGAACACTCAACCTCTCAACACACTCAACCATCTCACCCTTCATCTCTCATCCCTCAACTCTAGTGGTCACAATCTTCCGCATGCGCATGGTCGTGTATCCGACAGGAGCGATAGTTCCGGACATGAGCCATTACGATGAGGACAACGGCGGGTGCCAGCAGCCAGGGTTCGTAGCTGATGAAAAACTGTTTGGTCACCAAAAAAGCAGAACCAATGTAAAACAGGATCAAGGGCTGAAGGCTGTGGTGGTGTTTCCGGTAGCCGTGCCAGAGGGAGTAGGTTCCGATTCCGACAGAAAGGGCGATCATTCCAACCTCGAACCAGATGTTATGGATGATATTGACGCCAAAAAGGGGCAGCGAGGTGAATAAAATTGGCAGTAAAGCACAATGTATGGCGCAGGCCAGTGAAGCACCGATACCCAAGGCATCCCAATTGATTTTACCGAACACGATACGAAAGTACATAAAAGCAACATGGTTGCAAAACATCCTCCTGCGCTTTACTACCTTTGCCGTATGACAAAAAAGGGCTGGATATACTTGGGATTCTTCAGTGCACTCATTGGCTTATTTTATTTTTTGCTGACGCAATTGATTCCCGGCTATTCAACTCCTAAGGTGACCCCGGTCAGTTATGTTCGTCCCTTCCGGTTCACCGACCAGGATGGTCGCTTGGTCACGGAGCGAGATTTTCTGGGAAAAGTATACGTGTCAGAGTTCTTCTTCACCACCTGTAAGGGTATTTGTCCGCGTATGAACAACAATATGCGCACAGTCTATGAAGCATTCAAAGACGAGCCGAACTTCAAGATTATTTCGCACACGTGCGATCCGGAAACTGATTCCGTTCCACAATTGAAGAAGTACAGCGATTCGATGCAGGTGGATACACGCAAATGGGTTTTCGTAACAGGCAGAAAAGACAGTTTGTATACAGCTGCTCGGGTGAGTTATACGATTGACGATCCGGCGAATAATCCGGCCAACATAGACGATGATTTCCTCCACACGCAGTTTTGGGCCTTGGTGGATCAGAACGGAGATGTTCGAAAGGTGATAGACGGATTGAAGCAATCGGAGGTGAATGAACTGATCGATGCTGCTCGTAATTTCTTGAAAGAACCACCGTTGAAAAAACAATAAGATGTCATCTGCTCGTCAACAGGAAGCCATTACATTGCTCAAAGCACATTCGCTCAGTGTGACGGATGGGCGTACGGACATTTTACTATTGTTTCTCAGCCGTAAGGGGGCATTAGCGCATTCCGACATCGAGAAGAAGCTGGGTGACCGATACGACCGGGTAACCATCTATCGCACCCTACAAGCTTTTGTTGACAAAGGATTGATCCATTCGATACCCAGCAAGGACAACAGTATTCGATATGCGCTCTGCAAAGATGATTGTGCGTCCGGTCATCATCACGACCACCATATTCATTTTGTCTGCAAGACCTGTGACAATACCTATTGTTTAGATGAGGTGGCGACGCCATCGGTCAAATTGCCGAAAGGTTATACCGTCAATCAAGTGGAGATGGTGGTATCGGGGGTTTGTCAGGCTTGTCAGTGACCGATCTTCTCCAGTTCAGCTTTTACAAAACGCATCAAGTTACCGATGTGATCGGGTGACAGATCAAATTTTAGTCCAGCCAACTTAAATAATTCCGGTAAGGTACGGGTACCGCCAGCTTCTAGTGCGGTTCTATAATGATCAAGCGCTTCTTTCGGATTTTTTTGATACTGTTGCCACATGCCGATCGCACCGAGTTGTGCAATACCATATTCGATGTAATAAAAAGGCACTTCAAACAAATGCAACTGACGTTGCCAGAGGAAAGATCGATATGTTTCTGTTCCGCTGATGTCGAGAACGGGGGATGTGTAGTCGCGCAAGATCCGTACCCAGGCTGATTCCCGATCTGACCGACTGTGTCCGGGATTCAGGTAAAGCCAATGCTGAAAGGCATCGATGGTAGCGATCCAAGGAAACAAAATGATGACGCGTTCGAGTTGTTGTTGCTTTGCTCTTTTCAATTCTGCAGCATCGGAGAAAAAGTTATCCCAATGATCCATTGTAAAGAACTCCATGCTCATACTGGCAACTTCAGCCATCTCCGTCGGGTATTCTTTGAATCCATTGAGCTCGAGCGGGTGGCTAAGAAATGAATGCACCGCGTGCCCACTCTCATGCACCATGGTAGTAATATCATCTAAGGTGCCGGCTGCATTCATGAATATGAATGGTGCACCGGTTTCAGCGAGCGGACAATTATATCCGCCGGGTGCTTTGCCTTTTCGGCTTTCTACATCTAAACGTCCCATCTCCAGCATGGTAGATATGCAATTGCTGAAGTATGGGTCTAGTTTCTCTAAGCAACGAATCGTTTTATCGATCAATTCGTTTCCTTTTTCAAAGGGTCGGAGTGGCTTGGTACCGATCGGTTCCGCTTCCAGGTCCCAGGGTCTTAGGCGATCAACACCCAACTCTTTTCTTTTGGCCTCGAGCAACTCATTCACAAGGGGCATTACTTGTTCGCGTACCGCCTCGTGAAAAAGTTCACAGTCCTTGGGTGTATAATCAAACCGACCGAGTTCGGCGAACCGATAGGCACGGTAGTCCGTAAATCCGGCGTTGATCGCCAGTTGTTGTCTTTTGTCGAGTAACAACTCGAAAAGGGTTTCAAGTTTGTCGCGGTCTTGAGCGCGACGTGCAGCGATCTTATGATATACCGACTCCCGCAGTGACTGATCCGGGTCCTCTAAAAATTTTGAGGCTTGTTGAAGTGTGTATTCTTGTCCGTTGACCTCGATGCTCATTTTTCCTGCGATTATTCCATACTCTTGTTGGGCCACGTTCAGCTCTGATTGTATGGGAACATTCGATTCGTGAAAGAGCTCGATATTTTTTCGAATGTTACGCAGAAAAGTGAAGTACTTGTTTGTGTCGAGTTCCTGTGTGATCGGGCAATCGATCAGTTTTCGGTTGAGGCGATCGGCAACCGGCTGGATCATAGGTTGAATCTTCTTCATGAAGAATTCAAAGGATGCAGTCAAAGCAGGGTCTTCCGTATCACAAGTCATTCTGATCTGTCGCCAGCTGGCTTCCTCGCTGATCACCGCTTCCAGCTCGCTGGCATCTTTCAGCCACTTTTCCAGTTCTATTACTGTGGAAAGTGGTCGGGATTCAAGTTCCTCAAAATAGGGCGCCAAGGTTTCCCAAGAGTCAACGGTGAAGGACTCCGGTAAATAGTTCCTGGGCGTTTTTTTGATGAATGAAGTCGACATCTTATTCGTTGGTATCCGTGTTTTCGGGCTCACTGAGTTTTAGTTCAACCTCGTGTTTCTGAAGTACCGCAAACCATTTCACCATCTTTTTCATGTCGCTTCCATAGACTCGATCGAAATCAAACGCCGGATAAACTTTTTCAAAATACTTTTTGATAGCATTAGCGTCTTTTTCATTCGGCAAGGGGGTTCCCGCCTCTTTCATAGCCTTGAACACCTCAATGAGGTTAGCATTATCTGCTTGTGTGAACACCTCGATGCTTTCCAGGTGTGAGAATTGGTGACTGCGGTTTGCTGCAAAACGGGTTTGTCCGTCATCCAGTCCGCGTACAATGGCACCATCAGATTTAGTGGTCAGTAATTCAAACAATCCGGGCAGTCCGGATACCGCCACTAGTTTATAATATTCCATTTAAGGTGATTTAGCGTGGCAAGATACCCCCGATTTGTGAGAGCGCCTCTAATTTTAACGAGACCGAATGGAAAAAATCCTGAAATTCGTCTAATACAAAAACAACCCTATGAAGCGGATTTTACTCCTGATCACCATACTTACCATTACCTGTCATGGTTTGATCCAAGCACAAGGTTTCGGATTTGCTCAACGCGCAACCGTTGAGGAGCGTGTTAAACGAATCACAGAGAAATTGGACAGTGCATTCAAGCTGGATGCCGCCAGACTTTCCATGGTCGATACGGCTCTTAAGGTTTTATACCGTGCACAGGATGCAAAAAGACAAGAGATTATGAGTAGCGACACTCGACCGGATCGGGAGACGATGATGGCCGAAATGAAAAAGTTCTCAGATGCGCAAGATGAGATCATCGGATCGGTGCTTTCTAAAGAGGAGTTCGGTATCTGGAAAGAAAAGATACAGCCCTCTATGCGTCCTCGCGGAATGGGTGGTCCTGGTGGTGGTGGGCAGTTCCGGGAACGTAGTAACCAATAGATATTGGCGGTTAATGCGCTTCCAGCCAGTTTTTCCCTTCTCCGCATTCTGCGATCACCGGCACTTCATTCGGTAATGGAAGGGCAGATTGCATGCAGGATAAGATCAATGGTCTGAGTTCATCTAACTCCTCTCGGTGTGCATCGAACACGAGTTCGTCGTGTACTTGGAGGATCATCCTACTTTTCATGTTGGCTTTTTTCATTTCTGCATGCAATTTTTGCATGGCCAGTTTGATCATGTCTGCTGCTGTTCCTTGAATCGGAGAGTTAATGGCATTTCGCTCTGCAAATCCGCGAACGGTAAAATTCGACGAGGTGATATCCTTCAGCCATCTTTTTCTACCCATCAATGTTTGAACATATCCGTGTTGTTTGGCAAAGGCGATGGTATCGTCCATGTATTGTTGAATACCGGAGAATTGTTTTTTATAATTATCGATTATCTCCTTTGCTTCTGTTCGAGAGATACCCAAATTGTCCGCTAACCCAAACGCACCCTGTCCGTAGATGATCCCGAAGTTGACACTCTTCGCCTTGTATCGCATTTCTTTGGTAACGTCCTCTTCTTTGATATTATACACTTTTGCGGCGGTGGCCGTATGAATATCCGTTCCGGATCGGAAGGCGGCACACATGTTCGGGTCGCCGCTGATCGCCGCTACGATGCGCAGTTCGATTTGGGAGTAATCGGCCGATACCAACACATATTCTTCACTTCGAGGAATGAATGCTTTCCGTATCTCTCTTCCTCTGTCGGTTCGCACTGGTATATTTTGCAGGTTCGGGTTGTTGCTGGCCAGTCGACCTGTTACCGCCACAGCTTGTCCGTACGTCGTATGTACACGTCCGGTTTTTGGATTGATCAGGGCTGGTAGGGCGTCAACATAAGTTGATTTCAGTTTCGTTAATTCACGAAAGGTGAGAATGGAGTCAACAATATCATGTCCTTTTGCAGCCAGTTTTAGCAGCACATCCTCGCCGGTTTGATATTGTCCGGTCTTAGTTTTTTTCGCAGAAGGATCCAGCTTCAGTTTATCGAACAGCACTTCACCTAATTGCTTGGGAGATCCCAGATTGAATCGCACCCCCGCCTCCTTATAGACTCGCTCCTCTGCCGCTTTGGCATCTCGCTCCAATTCTTTGGAGTATTCGTTGAGGAATTCAACATCCACCCGGATACCTTCGTATTCCATATCGGCCAGCACCTTTACGAGCGGATTTTCTACTTTTTCAAATACGTTATCTACCTTTTTTTGTTTTAGCAGGGGTAGGAACCTTTCTTTCAGTTGAAGAGTTATGTCAGCATCTTCTCCTGCGTACTCTTTCAGTTTTTCTGCCTCTACGTCACGCATGCTACCCTGACTCTTACCTTTTTTTCCGATCAGTTCTTCAATGTGTATGGGCTCGTATCCCAGGTATTTTTCACTCATCGAATCCATGCCGTGTTTTCCATCTGGTTCGATCACATAGTGTGCCAGCATCGTGTCGAAGATCGGTCCGCGTATATCAACGCCCATCCATTTCAATACGAGGAGGTCGTATTTGATGTTTTGTCCCACCCATGATTTTGCCGGATTTTCAAATAAAGGTTTGAATCGGTGGATCAATTCCTTGCAGGCGTTGATGTCATTCGGACAAGGAACGTACCAACCAGCGCCTGTTTGAACAGAAAATGCGAGTCCAACCAGTTCCGCTCGATTCGCATCCACATCTGTTGTTTCTGTATCGAAACAGATCTCATCGTGTTTATTCAACAGGTCGATCAGTTTGTTGATCTTTTCGTCACTGTCAACCAGCCGGTAATCATGTGGGGTGTTGTTAATATTTCTGTCAACGCTAAGATGAACCTCTTCTATTGCAGGGGCCTTTTCGGTAACAGCCGGTTCAATGATGTTTCCGAAGAGGTCTGTCTGAACGCCTCTTGGTATTTCTTTTTCGATCACGGTTGGGACGGCTGATGGAATGTCTTCTCCAAGCAAACGTTTTCCGAGTGTACGGAATTCAAGATCGGTGAATACGTTGCGCAGCGCTTCTTTATTCCATTCTTTCAGTCGGAAGTCCTCTTCATGAAAAGCTACCGGAACATTTGTGAGGATGGTGGCGAGTTTTTTCGAGAGAACGGCCAGCTCTTTTCCATTTCGGACTTTTTCGCCCATGGCTCCTTTGATCTGATCGGCATTGGCCAGTACGTTTTCAAGCGTTTCAAATTCGGCCAATAGCTTGGCAGCTGTTTTTTCTCCTACACCCGGAATGCCGGGGATGTTGTCAACGGCATCACCCATCATACCCAGCATGTCGATCACCTGGTCTACGTTTTTGATGTTCCATTTGGCGCAGACTTCTTCGGGTCCGAGTATCTCGACTCCATTACCTTGGTAGGAGGGTTTATATATTTTGATCTTGTCAGACACCAGTTGTCCGTAGTCCTTATCAGGTGTCACCATCATCACTTCATATCCGGCGGCTTCTGCTTGTTTGCTGAGGGTGCCGATGATATCATCGGCTTCATAGCCGTCCATTTCTATAATCGGAATATTGAATCCTCGTATGATCGCTTTGATATCTGGAACCGCCGCTAGGATGTCTTCCGGCGTTTCTTGGCGATTAGCTTTATAATCAGCAAAATCGGTGTGTCGCTCTGTGGGCGATTTGGTGTCGAAGCAAACGGCTAGGTGTGAAGGTTTTTGTTTGTTGATCAATTCGACCAGTGCGTTGGTGAATCCGAATTGTGCGTTGGTATTTTTACCGGTGGAGCTGATGCGGGGGCTGCGGATAAGTGCATAATAGGCACGGAAGATCAGAGCGAATGCATCGAGTAGAAAAACGCGTTTATCCATGTATCAAATGTACAAATGAGGGAGCCGGAAGGGGATTATTTTTTCTTCTTTTCGATCAGGTCCTGCAGCGCGATGAGGTCGTCTCGAAGTTTTGCCGCCTCCATGAAGTCCATATCTTTTGCGGCTTTCTCCATGTGCTTTTTCAATGCCCTGGCCTGTTTTTCTAATTCAGCGACCGACATTTCTTCAACCGACCCCTCGTAAAGTATAGAATCTTCTGCAGCCAAGCTCTTAGTTTCGGGTTGTACATACGGATGAGCGGGGTCGTACGTCTTGATCTCCAGGACCGATGTTTGTGCGAGCACATCTAGGGTCGACTTAACAACGGTGGTAGGTATGATGCCGTGCTTTTCGTTGTATTCCATCTGCTTGGTTCGACGGCGACTGGTTTCTTCCATGGTTCGCCTCATGCTTTCTGTGACTTTGTCTGCATAGAAGATCACCAATCCTTTTACATTTCTTGCTGCGCGACCAGCGGTTTGTGTCAATGATTTTTCATTTCGCAGAAATCCCTCTTTATCGGCGTCGAGTATCGCGACCAGTGATACTTCCGGTAAGTCAAGTCCCTCGCGCAGCAGATTCACACCGACCAGCACATCTATTTTTCCCAAACGAAGGTCGCGTAGGATCTCAACGCGCTCCAGGGTGTCAACATCACTGTGAATGTATTTAGATCGAACCTCGATTCGTTTGAGGTATTTGTCCATTTCCTCAGCCATGCGTTTGGTGAGTGTGGTGATGAGTACGCGATCGCCATCTTTTACGCGTCGGTCGATCTCATCGAGTAAGTCATCGATCTGGTTTTTAGTGGGTCGGACTTCGATGGGTGGATCGAGTAGTCCGGTCGGCCGAACCACCTGCTCTACGACCACTCCTTCGCACTTGTCCAGTTCATAGTGGCCGGGGGTGGCCGATACGAATACGACCTGCTTGGTGAGTGACTCAAATTCGGAGAAGTTCAGGGG
>JBKCMR010000062.1:0-1215 GCA_046300055.1 Bacteroidota bacterium | reverse complement strand
AATTCGATCATCGCATCCGCTAAGACCTTGCGAATTTTACTCCAACCAAAAATGCGTCCCCAAAAGCCGATAGCATTCAGGTCGCGGAGAAACTGTTTCAGTGTATGCATAAAAATCAATTAATCTGGTTTAAAAAGGTGTCTTCTTCGATCAGATGTCGCATGGATTCCAGGAACATCTTCATCTCCTGTAATGTTTTCTGTTCTTTTCTCCAGAGCGCGGGGAGCGTTGTGAGTCGCCCCACCCCCTGTTCCAAGTCTGTATAAAAATCATCCTGCGGTTCTTCGAGGCTCAAATCGTTCACAACCATCCGCTCCCCATCAAAATCAAAAAGATACCAAGTGTCCTCCGGATAACCCATGGCCATCTGAAACCGCGCCGCAAATTCACTGGGTGGCTCCTCCGACACTGGACGAAATCGCCCTAGGGCCATGCACTGACCGTTTCGATGGATCACTACATCCGTAATACCATGCAGCGTGCTGCAATGGAAATAAGTAACGGACAACTCCGACTGAATAGTGTCCGGAAGAGAAGACAGCAGGCGATCGAACTGGGACCGCAACTCAAACGTACTTAGCATATAGCAAGGTTTTAATGATAGAGCAAACATAAAATTAGACTACGCAATTTTGTTGCGTAGATTTTTGGTAAGTTTGTTCATGCCCAATCGAAACCAGTTATACCTTGAAACGCAGCGCATCCGTCAGGTCTGCGCATTTTTATCCGCCGGCGGCGGCACACTGAAAGAAATGCACGAGGCGGTGAATGCGGGGTTAGAGGAGCGGGGATTGGAATCGATCGGTTTGCGCACGTTGCAGGCCTGCATCGAACGATTAAGAGCGGGCGATTTCGATCACGGGAAGCAAGATTTAGCGCCCAAGCTTCGCGGCCGATTGTTCAAGGTCGTGTTCAAGCATAAAGTATACAAGTGGGCCCCCGATACCGAGCTGCCCGAATTTGGCGACCTCGATGAGGATGAGCGGTTCACGCTTCCTTTTTTGGCGGGGATCCTGAAGCGATTTGAGTCCATTCCGGCCGTACAAAAGATCTTATATCAGTTGCCGGAGATCTTCAATATAACGGAGAGCGAGATGGAGAGCCGGGCAGCGATCTTTCAGACCGGTCCGGTTTTGTACGATGCCCAGAACGCCGATTTTGAATCGAAGGTCATCAAGTGCGTGATCAAGATCTTATCGCATATTCATCGCGGTG
>JBKCMR010000061.1:0-22559 GCA_046300055.1 Bacteroidota bacterium | reverse complement strand
AATATGATGGGGAAGAGTACACTGAAAATGATGGCACTGGGGTTGGCAAAAATGGCTTTGAAGCTTGCCCGCGTGATCGCCAGCAGTGCCCGGGTTTGGCTGTAAGTGGAGGTCTTTGACATGACTGCTGCAAATCTATCTGAATTGAGCATAGCATCGAAGGGTCAAATACGGATATTTGCCGCATGCATCAGGCCTATTTATTACTCGGTTCCAATCTGGGTGATCGCGACCAGATCTTCATTCAGGCGATCGAGTCGCTGGCTACCCTCGGACGGGTCCTTGCCGTTTCCGGCCGTTATGAAACTGCTGCCTGGGGCCGTAGGGACCAACCCGGATTCCTGAATCAGGCATTGCTGCTTCAAACAGTACTTGAACCGTCACTTCTTCTTGATTCCATCCTTTCGATAGAGAGACAGCTGGGCCGTGAACGAAAAGAGCGTTACGGGCCCCGAACCATCGACATCGACATCTTGCTCTATGACGATCTGATCGTTCAAACAGAGAAGTTGTTGATCCCCCATCCGGAATTGCCGAATCGACGCTTTGCCTTGACGGCGCTGACTGAAATAGCCCCGAATTATCTGCATCCGGAAAAAAATCAATCCATTCAGGAGCTTTTATTGAATTGTTCCGACCCCTTGCCGGTTCATCTACTGTCATGATCGGTTCTTGACTCAAGAAGCAAAACAATTGGCGTAATTTGTTGCCCCCAACTGCCGAACGACCTTACATGAAGCATCATTTCATCACCATAGAGGGAAACATCGGTGCCGGTAAAACCACCCTGGCTACTCTGTTGAGCAGACACTACAATGCCCGGCTGGTGTTGGAGGAGTTTGCCGATAATCCCTTCCTGCCCAAGTTTTATGAAAAACCGGAACAGTATGCGTTTCCGGTGGAATTGTTCTTCATGGCGGAGCGTTTCAAGCAATTGAAGGAACTGATTCAGCAGACCGACCTGTTCCAGCAAGTAACGATCTCTGACTATCTTTTTACCAAGTGTCTGTTGTTTGCAAAAGTGACACTTCCCGCAGATGAGTTCCGTCTTTACCAACGGCTTTTCGACATCATTCACCAGCAACTCATCCAACCCGACCTGCTCGTTTATTTGCATGCACCTGTTGCCAAACTGCAGCAAAACATCAAAGTCCGCAACCGCGCCTACGAGCAGAATATTCCTGACAGCTATCTGCAAAACCTGCAGGATACGTATAGCCACTACCTGAAAAATCAAGCGGTTCCGACCCTGATCATCGATGTCACAAACGCTGACTTCCTGAATCACCCGCCACATTTTGAATTCATGCTGCAGGCACTCGAGAAAGACTACGAACCCGGACAACATTTCCTGACCCTACCACAGGAATAGTATCTTTACCACATGAAGTTGTTCGCCGGCTCACCGGGACTACAACCCCTGCAACACATCGAATTCCGTCGGTTCATCATTGCCCGATTCTTTCTCATCATGGCGCTTCGAATGCTGGGAACGGTGGCTGCCTATCAATTATTCCAGATCACGAAAGACTCTTTCTCGATCGGACTCGCCGGTTTGGCTGAGTTCATTCCGGTATTTTGTCTGGCACTCTATGCCGGACACGTGATCGACCGATCAGATAAACGAACCTTACTCCTGCGTTCCGTTTTGATATACGCTGCCTGTACACTGGCCATGGTCATTATCACTTCGCCATCGGTGATAGACGTATTCACTTCAAAAACACTCCCCTGGCTTTTCTACGCGATCATTTTTTGTACGGGTATCATACGTGCATTTGCCGGTCCCACGACCCATGCGCTCATCGCCCAGCTGGTTCCGAGAGACATCCTCCATCTCGCCGCGAACATCAGCTCCTCCACCTGGCTCATCGCCTCGATCACGGGTCATGCCAGCTCCGGATTTCTGATCGCCTGGTTCGGGGTGAATAAAACCTATGGCATCATCTTGATCTATGTATTGATTTCGGCGTTTTTCTTGATGCGGATCGAGCGCAAGCCCATCCTCTCCAAATCGATGGATGTATCTGCCTGGCAAAGTGTTCGGGAAGGACTCCGATTTGTATATCAAAATAAGATCATGCTGGGTGCGCTCAGCCTGGATCTCTTCGCCGTCCTGTTCGGTGGCGTGGTGGCCTTGGTGCCTGAATTCGCCGACCGGATCCTTGAGGTCGGACCGATCGGTTTCGGGTGGTTGAATGCCGCTATCGATATCGGATCGATCATTACCATTGTGCTGATGACCCTTCGACCAATGAAACGAAAGCAGGGTGAGCGACTTTTTTACGCGGTGGGCGGTTTCGGTGTCTGTGTGATCCTATTTGGATTCTCTGATATTTATTGGATCTCATTTGGGGCCTTACTGATCGCCGGTATGTTCGATGGAGTGAGTGTTGTGATCCGAGGTACCATTTTGCAATTAACCACCCCCGACCACATGCGAGGGCGGGTTTCGAGCGTGAATTCGTTGTTCATCAACAGCAGCAATGAGTTGGGCCAATTCGAGAGCGGCTTTGCGGCAAAGGCACTTGGAACCGTCCCCTCTGTCATCTTTGGCGGATGTGTAACCCTGATCGTTGTAGTGATCACTTGGTTTCGATCGCCCAGCCTGCGCAAATTCGAGTACTGATCAACGCCCCCCCAGTTTGTCCATCAGCCCCTCCATTACCCTATAGGTGATGGGACAGAATTTGACATTTTCCAGGGTAATTCGGCTTCGTTTAAGCAACACATCCTCATCTGTGTAAGGGAACCGTCTGCAATCAGAGGGCCGATCTTCATAGATCGAGCAACGATTATCGTCCCCCAGCATGGGACAAGGCGTGGTTCGGGTAACATAGTCCCCCTCCTCATCCACTTTCAGGTATTGCTCAATGAATTCACCTTCCCGGAGTCCGAGCACCCGGCTGATCCGTTTGATATCCGGGGTCTTGAACCGAGGAGAGAAGCTTTTACAACACTGGGCACATTGCAGACAATCGGTGGCTTCGGTGGCTGAATCGTGCAGCTCGGGAAGTACGGCAAGCGCCTTGTTCCGGTTAACCCGGTCCAGGAACTGACGATATATTTTTAGTCGGGATGCCGCGAGGCGTTTCCAATGCGCCGGTAGTTCAGCCATTCAACAAAGAAAACAGATTTCACTGATTATCCCCACCTTGCTTTAGTCCGCAAAGCGTCTCGGCCATCCCGTGTAACTTTGCGCCAAATTCAAATCTGAACGACCATGTCATCTTCCGGTATCCAATCCAACGAATTCCAGTCCAGACACATCGGTCCTCGTCCTTCCGACTTGACGGACATGTTAACCACTATTGGTGAGAGCAGTTTGTCTAGCCTGATCGACCACACCGTTCCGGCCAACATTCGCATGAAACGCTCGCTGAAATTGCCGGCGGCTATGACCGAGTACGAGTACCTGCAACACATGCAGGGACTGTCTCAAAAAAATAATTTGTTTAAGACCTATATCGGTCAGGGTTATTACAATACCATCACGCCCTCGGTGATCCTTCGTAACATCTTTGAAAATCCAGGATGGTACACCCAATACACCCCCTATCAGGCAGAGATCGCCCAAGGTCGTTTGGAAAGTCTGCTGAACTTTCAGACCATGGTGTCTGATCTCACAGCCCTTCCGATCGCCAACGCCTCCTTGCTGGATGAGGGTACGGCCGCTGCCGAGGCGATGACCATGTTCTTCAATAGCCTCAACAAGCAGGACCACATCGATCGACCCAAATTCTTTGTAGATGAACAGGTATTCCCTCAAACACTCGAGATCCTTAAAACAAGAGCCCTGCCGGTTGGGATCGAACTGGTAGTAGGCAATTATCAGAACGCTACACTCGATGCATCCTACTTTGGTGCATTACTACAATACCCGAACAACCTCGGCGCGATCGTCGATCATCGATCCTTCATTGAACAAGTACATGCCATTGGCGGATATGTGGTGATGGCCACGGATTTGCTGGCCCTTACCCTGATCACGCCTCCGGGTGAACTGGGAGCAGATGCAGCCGTTGGTTCCGCACAACGATTTGGTGTGCCGTTGGGTTATGGTGGTCCCCATGCTGCCTTCTTTGCTACAAAAGATGATTTCAAACGATCCATGCCCGGACGTATCATCGGAATCAGCATCGATGCAAATGGTAACCGAGCCCTTCGCATGGCCTTGCAGACTCGTGAGCAGCACATCAAACGTGAAAAGGCCACCTCTAATATTTGCACGGCACAGGCCTTACTCGCAAACATGGCCGCCATGTACGCGGTATATCATGGTCCGGATGGACTCAGAAAGATCGCCCTCCGCGTAGCTCATTACACACACATCGTAGCCGATGCACTCAGCACACGCGGCTTTAAAGTGGTGACTGATGGCTTTTTTGATACGATCACCATACAGACCGAAAAGCTGGAAGCCCTCCGGGATAAAGCGTTGCGACAGCAGATCAATCTACGTTACATAAACGCGAATCACATCGGTATCTCCATTGATGAAACAACACAGGTCACCGACTTATTCGACCTCATCAATTGTTTTGAAAACGAAACCGATCCGGTTGGTTTTTCGATCGATCCGTCAAATGAAGAAACCGGCATCACGGCTACATTTCAACGCCAGTCGGCCTACCTGCTGCATCCAGTATTCAATAGCCATCGCAGTGAAAGCCAGATGATGCGTTATATCAAATCACTGGAGAATAAGGACCTCTCTTTGAACACATCGATGATCTCACTGGGCAGCTGCACCATGAAACTGAATGCGGCAACGGAAATGATGCCGTTGAGTTGGCCCGGCTGGAGCAGCTTGCATCCGTTTGCTCCGGCAGAACAGGCAAAAGGGTACCAACAGATACTCGCTGATCTTTCCGAATACCTCTGTGACGTAACCGCCTTTGATGCCTGCAGTTTGCAACCCAATAGTGGTGCTCAGGGTGAGTATGCCGGATTGTTGACGATCCGTGCCTACCACGCATCCAGAGGTGATCATCACCGGGATGTGATGCTGATCCCCATTTCCGCACACGGAACCAATCCGGCCTCCGCCGTAATGGCCGGCATGAAAGTGGTGGTGGTGAAAGCATTAGATAATGGCTATATCGATGTGGCCGATCTGAAAGCAAAAGCAGAACAATACAGCGGACAGCTGGCCGGTATCATGATCACTTATCCAAGTACCTATGGCGTGTATGAAGAAACCGTGATCGAGATCACGGATATTGTACATCAGCACGGCGGACAGGTGTATATGGATGGTGCGAATATGAATGCACAGGTGGGATTGACCGCCCCCGGACTCATTGGAGCGGATGTTTGTCACCTGAACTTGCACAAGACCTTTGCCATTCCGCATGGCGGTGGTGGTCCAGGCATGGGACCGATCTGTGTCAAATCACATTTGGCTCCATTTTTACCCGGACATGTCAGTACTGACGGAAATTATGCAGTATCCGCGGCGCCATTTGGATCAGCAGCGATCTTGTTGATCTCTTATGGTTATATCCGCATGTTGGGAGCTGATGGGGTGAAAGCCTCTACCGAATTCGCGATCCTGAATGCCAATTATATGCGTGCACGCCTGGATGGGCACTATGACATCCTCTACACAAATGACAATGGTCGGTGTGCACATGAGTTCATTGTCGATCTCCGTCCATTCAAGAAGTCAGCTGAGGTGGAGGCCGAAGATGTGGCAAAGCGTTTGATGGATTATGGATTCCACGCACCGACGATGAGTTTTCCGGTTGCCGGAACCATCATGATCGAACCGACGGAAAGTGAGGACAAATCGGAACTTGACCGGTTCTGTGACGCACTCATAGAGATCCGGGATGAGATCCGAGCCATCGAAATCGGCCTGTCGGATAAAAAGGATAACCCGCTGAAAAATGCACCACATACGCAAGCTGTCGTGATCACCGATAACTGGCAACACAGCTACAGTCGCGAGAAGGCCGTCTTCCCCCTACCATACGTAGCGCTGAATAAATTCTGGCCTTCCGTCGCGCGGGTGAACAACACGCACGGCGACCGGAATCTGGTTTGTACCTGCGAACCCGTAGAGAGCTATGCGTCTTGAATCGTTTGACGAAATAAAAAAAGGGGAATCATAGATTCCCCTTTTTTGTGCAGATGCAACATCAGCGTCGCACCTTGAAGGTGCAAACCACGTTTCGATTCGTACCTCCGAAATTCATCACCACATTGAAGTTTCCTTCTACGAATCCGGTTGCAGGCGGACCGTATGCTGTCAAATTGATCGTAGGTGAAGGCGTAACGATCTGCTGACTACTGAGTGTTTGTGAAAGGAACACACTGGCATTGTTCAATACGAGATTGCTTGCAGGAGCAGCATTGTGATTGAAACTGAAATTAACGGCTGATGTGGAAGTCGTGCCGCCACCCTGGCTGATACGTGTTGCATTTATATATGCCTGGAACGGCGCCACCACCGCTGAATCCATCAGTCGTATCTGATCAGGCGGAGAAACGAAATTATACGGAGTGCCATCAACTAAAAGTTCTACAAACTGTGTTGCCGAAGTGCCGCAAGCTTGTAAAGTACCGACATTCACCGGCCCAGTTGTTCCGCTTCCACTATACACAGTACCCTGTTGCAGGGAGTTGTAATCAACACCCAAGACAGAAAAATTCAAGGTCCCGCCCGAGCAGCGCAAGATGGTTTGCGAGAAAGTGCCATTGGTAACGGGCACCGTATAACTATGCGACCCACCCGTATAGATCAACACCGCACCGCTGGCAACCGGATTGTTACTACAATCCGTAAGGGTGCCACTGATGGTCAATGTATTGGCTGTAGGGATATTCACCTGAATTACACCCAGATCTGTATTGGCTGTAAAGGGACCGATATTTTGTGTGTAGATAGTATTACCGCATTGATCAAGTACCAGCAAGGTCAATGCTTCATTCTTGGGGACTTTTCCACAAAGTCTTCCAAGTGAATCGGTACGACCATAACCGTATGAGTTATTAGGTCGGCGGATCCGAACAGCCGCATTATTCAACCCCTGATTACCAGTAGCAGATTGTAAGGTCATGCAGAGATCGATCAGCGGAAAAGGCGCATCACAATTCCAGAAGGAAAAATGACTCACCTGTGCCTGATACGTATTTCCAGTCTTCGTAGCAGCACCTTCTTGCAGCCAACGAGCGCGTGTTTCATTAAAGTACCACAGATCGATGGTGGCAGGTGCAGTACCGCTCATCGATGCAGGAATCGGGAAACTCAGATCTGCTTTTTTACCGGTCGCTACATTGAGAGGAAGTCCAGACGGACTACTCAGTTCCACACCGATCATTCCAAAGGTTTCCAGTCCTCTTTCTTCACCGCCAGTTGTAATTCCACGCAGATCGCCCATCACAGTCTCAGAAAGATTATTGGCAGAGGGGTCGATCCAGGTCATGGCTACCTGCACCTGTCCGCTGTACGGATTACCGCTTGCATCGGCAACTGCATTAGCAGGCATAGTCAATTTGGCGCCATTGGGCAATGTAACAGTGCCCCCTGCAGCAGCATCGAAACTGCCACTGTTTGATTTTGGCAACAGTTGGATACGAACCTGGTGCATCCGTCCGGCTGTGCTCACAAAACTTCTGAAATGAGTGAAGTATCCTTGCTTGACAACCTTCACAGATCCGTTAGCCTTTGAGATGGAAACATTTCTGAATTGAAAATTGCCATAACGATCCGTTGATTGAGTTTGTCCGCTACAGGTGACCAAAGCTCCTGCTACCGGGCGGCCTGCTTCATCGATAACAGTGCCGCGAACACCAGCCGTTACGGTGATGTTATCGTTCACGGTTTCGGTTGGGTTAGTGGGCCCATCCGGAAATGAAACCTCCCGCTGGCAGGAAATAAAGACAGCCACAAATGCAAAAGAAGCAGCTACTGCTGAAAGTAATTTTCTCATGAAAGGGTATTTAACATTGATTGAATCGGTCGTTGACTTGGTCCCAATTAATGATCGACCAGAAAGAAGAGATATAATCCGCTCGGCGGTTTTGGTATTTTAGGTAATAGGCATGCTCCCATACATCCAATCCCAGCAATGGAGTTCCTTTTAGATCCGAAACATCCATCAACGGATTGTCCTGATTAGGAGTAGAACCCACCTTCAACTTTCCATTTTCTCCTACCAACCAGGCCCAGCCACTCCCAAAACGGGATTTAGCGGCATCCGAGAATTGTGTTTGAAAGGCATCAAAAGAACCGAAAGATTCTTTGAAACGTTTCATCAGTGAATCACCTGGCATATTGAATGTGCGCGGTGCGCGTAAAGACTTCCAAAACAACTCATGGTTATAATGTCCACCGGCATTGTTGCGCATCTTAGTCGAATAGGAAGAGATCTTGGCCAGGAGTTCAGTGATGGCCAAGACGGAGGTATCCACTTTCTCTGCCAGGATAGCATCGGTCATATTCTTCGTGTATCCGGCTGCGTGTTTAGTGTAATGGATCTCCATGGTTAGCGCATCGATCGACGGCTCCAGTGAATTAAATGAATAACCAAGGGCTTCCTGCTTATATCCGATTTCCCCGGCAGGCACGGTCGGTCGAGCTGGGGTGGCAGATAAGAGATCCGGAACCATGATCAGGGCCGCAGTGGCTTGTGCGCTTTGTGTGATGAATTTTCTGCGGGATGACATGGTTGAAATTTGTTGAATTTTGCCTGCTAAAGGTATGATTTTGATGAAACATCATTGATGGGGTTAGTTTTGCAGCATGCTGGTCGATCACTTCGCTATTTTGGGGCTACCCCCCTCGGCTAGTCCGGAGGAGATCAAAACCGCCTACCGAAAGCTGGCCCGCACCTGTCATCCCGATTTACATCCTACGGACAATCAAGCAGTTGACCGATTTCGATCCATTCAGTTGGCCTATGAAACGCTCAGTCGCCCTCGATTAAGATCGGCCTACATGGAGAAACGTTGGTATGCTCAATACCGCAACCAACCATTGGAGACAAAACCGCTGGATCTGTTTCGGATACTTCAAAAATGCATAGAGCTGGAGCGTTTCGTATCAACGCTGGATGCATACCGCATGGACCATCAAGGACTCAGTGAACACATACACCGGTCATTGGAAGAGTGGAATAAAATCGAATGGGAGGTTGACACAGAAATGGATACGGCTAAACAGATCAGTCGATTGTTGATCGAATCCTGTCGACACCTGTCGTATGATGACAGCCGATCAATTTATCTGAAGATAAAATCTTGGTTTGATCACAATCGATCCGGACACCTACTCCACGATAAATGGCTAGCCGATAGAAAACGAACTGAAAACTGGCAACGATGGTGGCCGGTATGGATGGGACTCATCACCCTTGTGCTGGCAGCTATTATTTGGCTCTCAGCCCGGTAAGCCCGTTCTTTTAAGCTAATTTTACAGGATGCATTATTTATCGGCTGAGGGATTATCGAAGAGTTACGGGATACAACCACTTTTTCAGGGACTAAGCTTTCACATCCAACATGGAAATAAGATCGCGCTCGTTGCCCGTAATGGAAGCGGCAAATCCACGCTGTTGAAAATTCTGGCGGGACAAGAAACCCCCGATTCCGGAAAATGCTGGATACACAAAGACGTTCAAGTCATTTTGTTTGAACAAGAACCCCTGTTTAATGAATCGGCCTCGGTACTCGACAACATTTTTGCATACGAGCATCCTGTTATTCAGGTCATCAAACGATACGAGGCTGCTTGTGAATCATCCGATACCGATGCATTGACAGATGTCATTGGAGAAATGGATGAAATGGGCGCCTGGGACTTTGATGCCAAGGTCAAACAGATACTCGGAAAACTAAATATCCATCATCTCGATCAAACCGTGATGTCCCTGAGTGGTGGACAACGCAAACGCGTAGCCCTAGCCCGAACCCTGATCGACATCACGTTCGGTCCACCCGACATTCTGCTGATCATGGACGAGCCCACCAACCACCTCGACGTGGAGATGGTAGAATGGCTGGAACAATTTCTGAATCGTGATCGAGCCACCTTGTTACTGGTCACCCACGATCGGTACTTCCTGGACTCCGTTTGCAATGAAGTATGGGAACTAGACGGATCCAACCTCTACACCTATACCGGCGATTACGAAAACTACCTGGAGAGAAAAGCGGCACGCATTGAAAGCGATAGCGCCACCATTGACAAAGCCCGCAACCAATACCGTAGTGAATTGGAGTGGATGCGCAAACAACCCAAGGCCCGTACCACCAAAAGCAAAAGCAGACAAGATAATTTTTACAAGATAGAGGAACAGGCTAAACGAAAGATCAGCGACGACCAAGTGCAATTGGAGATGAAGATGAATCGGCTGGGCGGTAAGATCCTCGAACTGAAAAAAGTACACAAACGTTACGGAGACAAGATTCTATTAAAAGGATTCGACTATACGTTCAAACGCGGCGAACGAATTGGGATTATCGGAAAAAATGGCGCCGGTAAATCCACTTTTCTAAATCTGATCCAAGGATTGGAGGAAGCCGATAGTGGCAAGATCAATGTGGGGGACACCGTGATTTTCGGTAATTACAACCAACAGGGGCTGGTCATGGATGAACAACTCCGGGTAATCGAATTTGTAAAAGATATAGCCGAGAATTTTCCATTAGCCAATGGCGGCACACTTTCCGCTGCTCAATTTCTACAACGCTTCCTATTCGACCCGGATAAACAATACACCTATATTCACAAATTAAGTGGAGGGGAGAAACGCCGATTGCACTTACTCTCCATCCTATTCAAGAATCCCAACTTCCTGATCCTGGATGAGCCAACCAACGATCTGGATCTTCCGACACTGTCAGTACTGGAAGGGTTCCTGATGGACTTTCCGGGCTGCTTGCTGATCGTGTCGCACGACCGTTACTTCATGGACCGGCTGGTAGATCACTTATTTGTTTTCGAAGGAGAAGGAGTGATCCGAGATTTCCCGGGGAATTATGCTCAGTATCGTGAATACGAAAAGACGAGAAAACCAGGAGATCCCGAGATCAGACTGGTGGAAGTTGAAAAAGTGGAGGAAGTTGAGAAAGTCGAGCCGGCTAAGCCACGCCAATTGAGTTTCAAAGAGAAACGGGAGTTTGAAAGTTTAGAGAAAGAAATACCCCAATTGCAAGAGGAAAAGATCCAATTGACCGAGCAGATGAGCGTTGGTGAACTCCCCTATGCGGAACTGGAAAAGATCACACAGCGCTTCACGGAAATCAATCGGTTACTGGAAGAGAAAGAATGGCGCTGGCTGGAACTCAGCGAACAGACGAATTGAGCCATTGACGGGCGATGATCAACACCTGTTCCGGTTCAATCTTTTGCATACAAGAGAAATGCCCGATCGGGCAACGCTCATAACCGATCTTGGAGCAGGGACGACACCAAACTTTGTGTTCCAATTGTACATGAGCCGTTTCTACGGCTCCATAATAAGGTGTCATGCCAAAGGATGGAACCGTATTACCCCAAACAGAAATGATCGGTTTGTGAAAGGCCGCTGCAATGTGCATGAGGCCGGTATCGCCGGTAATTACAAACTTGGAACGCCTCACCCAATCGGCACTTTCATTTAACGTGAATCGCCCGCAGGCATTGTAGATTTTGATCGGATCGGACGAAGCAATGATCTCACCTCTTTCCCTGTCCTCTTTACCCCCCAACAGCACGATCGGATGGTTCAGTTCGCGACAGAGGGCCTGAAAATGTTCAGTAGGCCAGCGTTTGGTCCCCAACGCAGCGCCGATCACGACAGCTATAAATCCACCCCATTGTGCACCGGGTATGTCTTGTCGGGTCAATTGATCTGAATCGGCCAGAAAATAATCGAGGCCCTGATTGTCATTTTGCACGCCCAGGTGCTTCACCGTTTCTAAGTAACGATCAACAATGTGCTTTTTAGGTAAAACATTCAGCTTGAAAGCGGTCAGCAAGTACTTCTCAATGTTTAATTTATAAAAGGAAGAAGCAGGAACACCCAGTGCACGCTTGATCCGCAGTGTTTTGGCATTATGGTGCAGATCGATGACGGCATCGAAAGATTGCTGCTTCAGCTGATCGATCAAGAGCAGATAACTTTTATCCCAGAGATGTAACCGATCGATATAGGGATTATGTTGAAGAACAGAACGAAACGATGCGCGTGTCAGCACATGCACTTCCGCGCCGGGCACCTGCTGTTTGAGACAACGGATCACCGGTGTGGTGAGTACAATATCACCGATAGAAGAAAGTCGGATGATCAGAAAACGCTTCATGATCAGGGAAGTGTTTCTTCTACTTCAAGATAGTTCAGGTCTTTATCAAATGTTTCCTCTGAGAAATACGCTCCGATGAGTGTGATGCTCATTACGATCACACCCGTCCAGATGGCCGATTGTACCAAAGAAAGATGCCAGCTGTTTTGAAAAAGGCTCACAAAAAGTAAATTCATCAAGGGCAGAGAACCACGGACCATATTGGGAATAGTTGTTGCAGCCGTGGCTCTTAAATTAGTACCGAATTGTTCTGCTCCCATGGTGACGAATATGGCCCAGAAACCCGTACTGAAGCCGAGCATGGCACAAGCCAAATAAAGGGTCGTATCATCTTTTACGCCCCCTCCGAAATAGAATATTCCGGAAAAAATGGCAAATGAATAAAAGAGATACAATGCCTTTTTGCGGCTTTGAAACCACTGGCTGACAAAACCGATCAGGATATCACCGATCGCGATCGCAGCGTAGGCATACATGATGGAACGACCGGAGTCGATATGATTTTTTCCATATAACTCCGTCGCGAAGCGATTGCTCAGGTTGACCAAGATGCCGATGACATACCAGGTTGGCAAACCAACTAGAATGGCAAGAATATATTTTCGAAAGCGATTCCAGTTGGTGAAAAACATGAGAATGTTACCTCGCTGTACCGCTTGTGATTTCACGTGCTCAAACATACCACTCTCGGCCACCGTGATTCGAAGCAACAATAAGCTCAGTCCGAGTGCGCCCCCAATCTTATAACAAAGCCGCCAATCCGCCGTGTAGTGAAAAGTAAAATAGGCGGCAACTGCACCGAACAAACCGAATCCGGCAACCAGTGAAGTACCAATACCTCGCTTGTTCTTAGGCAGCAGCTCGCTGACCAAGGTGATGCCTGCACCCAGTTCTCCTGCCAATCCGATCCCCGCGGCAAAACGCGCATATGCATATTGATCGACCGTTTGAACATACCCAGTCAGGAAATTGGCTGTTGAATAGATCAAAATGGAACCGAACAGTACACTCAAACGACCTTTCTTATCACCAAACACGCCCCACAGGATACCACCGATCAACATCCCCCACATTTGCCAGTTGATCACTTGGGTACTGGCCATCATGACAGATTGTTTGTCGCCCATATTGACGGACAAACCCGATAAGCTGGGTTCACGCACGATGGTGAAAAGCAACAGATCATAGATGTCGACGAAATAACCCAGCGCGGCAACAATGACCGCAGGATTAAATAGTGAAGTGTTTTGACTCTTGGCAATCATAATCGATCAGGAAGCAGGTTTTTGTTTCGGTCCGGATAACATTTTCCAAGCCACCGGTGCAGTAGTCACGAATACGATCACCAGTACGATCACCTCGAGGTGTTGTTTCAAGTCAAATCCAAATTGAGAGAGGATCCATTTTTGCAAATAGTACCCGGAAAGAATCATGCTGCTCACCCAGGCAAAACTTCCTACTATGTTGAAGAAGTGAAATTTTTTGGGATCCATCTGAACAATACCACCTACAATGGGCGCGAACGTGCGGATGAAAGGAAGAAAACGAGCACCGATGATGGCCAGTCCGCCATGCTTCTCATAAAAATCATGTGCCTGATGAAGGTATTTTTTCTTGAAGAGAAATCGATCCCTCCATTGATACATGGCGGGGCCTACTTTTTTTCCTGTCCAGTAGCCAACCATGTTACCCAGTATTCCCATCAACGCGATCAATCCGATTAGCACGGATAAATCAATCAACTCATACCGTATAGAGCCTAACCCGATCGCATCTAAAAAGGTATGGGCCAGTCCCGGCGCATGTGTCTTATCGTCCATTTCATGTGCAAAAATGCCCGCTACAAACAATAGTGAGTCGCCGGGTAAGAAAAACCCGACGAATAGTCCGGTCTCTGCAAAAACGACGAACAACAGCAACCACAATCCGCCATTTGCGATATACCATTGAGGCTGCAATAATTGTGTCCAGTGAAAACTATCCAATAACAAATGAATCATGATCGGCTTATTCAGAGGGTTCAGTAAGTTCTCCTTCCCATTTGCTGACCGCGGTCGTGGCCAATGCATTTCCGACTACGTTAGTTGCGGACCGGAACATATCACAGAAATGGTCGATGGGGAGTATGAGTGCGATTCCTTCAGGAGGAATGTTGAACATGGCACAAGTGGCCGTGACCACCACAAGGGAAGCGCGTGGTACACCGGCAATACCCTTACTGGTCAACATCAATACGAGTAGCATAGTAAGTTGCGTTCCCAGGTCGAGCTGAACACCATAGGCTTGCGCAATGGCCAAACTGGCGAATGTCATGTACATCATGCTTCCATCCAGATTGAATGAATAGCCCAACGGCAAGACAAAAGAAACTACCTTATCCTTACATCCGAAGCGCTCCAACTCTTCTGTCAATTTTGGAAAAACGGCTTCGCTGCTCGATGTACTGAAAGCGATGAGGATGGGCTGAGCGATACGACGGATCAGTAATCGCATCCGATTTTTCAAGAGGACAAATCCTACTGTAAAGAGCAAAATCCAAAGCACCCCAATGCCCACCAGAAAAGAAGCCAGGTATTGTCCGTAGAATATGAATACGCTCAACCCCTTTGTTGCGATCACCGCTGCCATGGCACCGAATACACCGAAGGGGGCAAAATTCATCACATAACCGACCATCTTTAAAATGATGTGTGAAGCGGCATCCAAGGCCTTCACCACGGGTTTGGCGTAGTCATGTAGTGAAGTGGCAGCTACTCCGAAGAAAATACTGAATACAACCAGTTGAAGGATCTCGTTTTGAGCCATGGCCTCAAAAACACTGCGAGGGAATACGTGATCGATGAATTTGGCCAGCGAGAACTCCTGTGTTTTGCCGATCAGATCCTGCGCACCGGTCTTATCGGCATTACTCAGGTCGATGGCGGTACCTGGCTGAAAAACATTCACGAGTACCAATCCGATCAGCAAGCTGATAAGTGAAGCGCTTAGAAACCAAATAAGTGACTTCCCACCCACTCGACCGACTGTTTTGAGATCCCCCAGTTTGGCAATACCTACCACCAGTGTACAAAACACCAGCGGGGCGATGATCATCTGCACCAACCGAAGAAAAATCGTAGTGAGCAGCTTAGCGTTCTTGGAGAACGCGGTGATAAATTCCGGAGTGCTGTTTTTATTAATGAGATATCCAACAAAAATACCCAGCGCCATGGCGACCAGGATCCAGATAGTTAAACGATTTGATTTCATATAGCTTTTTAGCGTGTCGAAAATCGGCAAAAACAAGGAGGATAAAAAATAATAAAGAAGCCGATGCGGATAGATAAAATCCCTATTTTCCAAGATCATTCAACCTCCACACATGTCCCAATCAACCTCCTCCTCCTTCAAGCCAACGCTGGGCTTGTGGGATGGCACCATGATCGTCGCCGGATCGATGATCGGCTCCGGCATTTTTATCGTCAGCGCCGACATCACCCGCAATGTCGGCAGTGCCGGCTGGTTGATCGCCATCTGGCTGATCACCGGATTCATGACGCTCACCGCCGCACTCAGCTACGGCGAATTGAGTTCCATGTTTCCAAAAGCAGGCGGACAATACGTCTATCTCAAAGAGGCATACAACCCCCTGATGGGATTTCTGTATGGCTGGAGTTTTTTTGCCGTCATTCAGACCGCAACGATTGCTGCAGTTGGTGTCGCTTTCTCAAAATTCCTGGCTTACCTCGTGCCGGAGTTGGGCAATAACTACTTCCTTTTCGATGCGGGGATCATTAAGGTGTACTCCGGACAACTCGTCTCCATCACCATTATCTCGCTTCTAACCTATATCAATTCCCGAGGTGTCAAAGAAGGAAAAATCATTCAAACTCTTTTTACATCCGCCAAATTGCTGGCACTTTTTGGATTGATCGCCTTTGGCTTCTTGTTAGCTAAAGAAAGTTTCTGGGCACAGAACTGGCAAACCGGCTTCCAGGCACAACACTACATCGGTGCGGCCGACGCAACGAGTGCTGCGCTGGCAACGAATTGGACCGGGATCTCCGGCGCCGCACTCATGGGTGCCATTGCTGCTGCAATGGTAGGCTCCATTTTCAGCAGTGACGCCTGGAACAATGTCACTTTCATTGCAGGTGAGATGAAAAATCCTCATCGGAATATCGGACTGAGTTTATTACTGGGGACTGGTATCGTCACGCTGATCTATGTTTCCGCCAACTTGATGTATCTAAATGTGCTTCCGCTAAATGAACTGGCTTTCCCGGCAGATGACCGAGTGGCGGTGGCTGCTGCCAATAAGATCTTCCCAGGTGTGGGCACCTATGTGATTGCGGTTCTGATCATGGTCTCCACTTTCGGTTGCAACAACGGACTGATCATGGCGGGTGCCCGGGTATATTATACCATGGCAAAAGATGGACTCTTCTTCAAAAAAGCTGGCGAACTGAATGCTGTATCCGTTCCGCAAACGGCCTTATGGATACAGGCTGTCGTTGCCAGCATCTGGAGTTTGAGTGGTAAATACGGACAATTGCTGGATATGATCTCGTTTGTCGTTGTACTATTTTATATGCTCACAATCATCGGAATCTTTATTCTTCGCAAAAAAAGACCCGATGCGGAACGACCTTATAAAGCATTCGGATATCCCTTCCTACCAGCACTATATATCTTGATGGGTGCCGCCTTCTGTACACTACTGATCATTTACAAGCCGGAGTTCACCTGGCCGGGTTTGATCATTGTGTTGCTGGGCGTGCCGCTTTATTATTTAGCCATTTCCAGAAATAAGACAAACGCTGCTCACTAACCCCTGAATCATTATCTTAGGGACTTCAAAAACCAACCCTTCATGAGTCTATTTGCCAAGAAATCTCTCGACCAGATGCTGGCGCATGCCGCTGATGGTGAGAAAGGACTGAAAAGAACCCTCGGCGCCGGAAACCTGATCGCCCTCGGTATCGGTGCCATTATTGGTGCGGGATTGTTTGTACGTACTGCCGCCGCTGCTGGACAAGCTGCTGGTCCGGCCGTAACGCTCTCCTTTGTTGTTGCTGCCATCGGTTGCGCTTTCGCCGGACTTTGTTACGCAGAGTTCGCTTCCATGATCCCCATCGCCGGTAGCGCCTATGCCTACTCGTATGTAACCATGGGCGAACTGGTAGCCTGGATCATCGGTTGGGCCCTGATCATGGAATATGCGTTGGGTGCAGCAACCGTATCCATTGCCTGGAGTGAATACCTGAACAAGCTTTTGGGGGGAGCTATCCCCTATGAATGGACGCACTCTCCGTTTGAAAGTTTTACAGATTCAAGCGGTGTATTGCATACCGGGATCATGAACGCGCCGGCGCTGGTGATCTTATTGGCCCTGACCTTGTTGCTCATCAAAGGCACCCAAGAGTCAGCCTTGGTGAATGCGGTTATTGTGTTCATCAAAGTAGCCATCGTGTTGTTATTCATTGCCGTCGGTTGGCAGTTCATAAACCCTGCCAACCATACGCCTTACATGATTCCAGAAGGCACACCGCCTGTGCTTGACAATGCCGGAAAGGTCATTGCCGACTACAGCGGCTGGAATAAACACGGATGGGGCGGTGTATTAGGTGGAGCAGCGATCGTGTTCTTCGCCTTCATCGGATTTGATGCGGTATCGACTGCTGCGCAAGAGGCGAAAAATCCCAAAAGAGATATGCCCATCGGGATTCTCGGATCACTGGTGGTTTGTACGATTCTGTACATTCTCTTCGGACACGTTCTAACAGGTGTTGCCCCTTGGCAGGATTTTGTCGATCCGGAAAAAGGACGTGAAGCTTCTGTAGCCTATGCGATCAGCAATTTCATGCCCGGCTATGAGTGGCTGGCACAAGCGGTGACCGTTGCGATCCTGGCCGGTTTCTCCTCGGTGATCTTGGTGATGCTGATGGGGCAAAGCCGCATTTTCTACACCATGAGTAACGACGGTTTGATTCCGAAAGCTTTCGGCGTATTGCATCCGAAATACAAAACACCCTATAAGTCAAACTGGATCCTGTTTGTTTTTGTAGGCGCATTCGCTGCGTTCGTTCCCGGTCACGTTGCCGGTGATCTTACCAGCTTCGGAACCTTATTCGCTTTTGTCTTGGTAAGCATCGGCGTATGGATCCTGCGCGTGAAATCCCCCAACATGGAAAGACCATTCAAGACGCCATTGGTACCGGTTGTTTGTACACTGGGTGCCTTGATCTGCTTGGCCATGATCGTGGGTCTGGATCCGCAAACCCTGAAAGTAGCATTTGCCTGGATGGGAATCGGTCTGATCGTTTATTTTGCTTACAGCCGCCATCACAGTAAGCTGAAAAACGCCTGACAATTATAAGTAAACTTCAATAATGAACGTCCCGGCCTGGCCGGGACGTTTTCATTTATGGGCATTGCTGTACTTTTGCCGCGAACTCAAACCATTTCATGGGACGCATATTTGAAGTACGGAAATCGACCATGTTCGCCCGCTGGGACCGCATGGCTAAGCAATTCACCCGCATTGGAAAGGAGATCATCATCGCCGTTAAAGCCGGTGGATCTGACCCAGGAACCAATGCAGCCCTTCGCCGTTGTTATCAGAATGCCAGAAGCGTGGGCATGCCAAAAGATCGTGTGGAGGCCGCCATCAAGCGTGCCCTCGGAAAGGAAATGATCAACTACGATGAGATTCTGTACGAAGGATATGCTCCCCACGGCGTAGCCTTATTGGTAGAGACCGCTACAGATAATCATGTGCGGACCGTAGCAAACGTAAAATCACATTTCAATAAAGGTGGCGGTGCGTTGGGAAACAGCGGCAGTGTAGCCTTCCAGTTCAAAAAAATGGGTGTATTCAAATTAAAGCCGGAGGGATTGAATCCGGAAGAACTGGAACTGGAGCTTATTGATTTTGGCTTGGAAGAACTGGGAGAGAGCACAGGGGAAAATGACGAAGAGATCTTGGTGATCCGTTGCGGATTCACTGATTTTGGCAATATGCAAAAAGCACTGGAGGATAAAAACATCACGCCGATCAGCGCTGAAACAGAATGGATCCCCACCGTTACTGTACCCGTGAATGACGAGCAAGCAGCAGACGTAAGTAAACTCATCGAAAAGCTGGAGCAAGACGATGATGTGCAAAAAGTATTCCACAACATGGGATGATGCAAAGAAAACCGGCGATCATATTTTTCGACGGTCATTGCCATCTCTGCTGCAACGCTGTGCAATTCATTCTGCATCGCGACAAGAACGGGTATTTCAGCTACGCCCCCAACGAAGGAAAAACAGCTACATCGCTTTTTCAAAAGCAGATCGGTGATTCAAGTCCCGACTCCATCGTCTTGTTTGAACATGACAAATTCTATTTCAAGTCCACGGCAGCGCTTCGCATCGCCCGAAAACTTTCCGGTGCCTGGCCCATCCTATACATATTCATGCTGATCCCATCGCCGGTGCGCGACTGGCTGTACATTATCCTTGCCAAGAACCGATATCGCTGGTTCGGTCGAATGGAAAGCTGCTGGATGCCCATGCCGGAATGGAAAGAAAAATTTCTGGACTGATCACTCCGCCATCATAGCCTTCACTACTTCGATCACCTGCTCCGCATTCGGCTTACTGAAATAATCCCCATCACTTCCGTATCCAGGACGATGTGCCTGTGCCGTAAGGGTACGCGGTGCCACATCGAGGAAACGATATCCGCCCTGCTTCTCCATCACCTCGGTGAACATATAAGCCGATGCGCCGCCGGGCACATCCTCATCCACAAAAAGAATGCGATTTGTTTTCTTGAGCGACTCGAGAATACGATGATGAAGATCGAATGGCAGTAAGGTCTGCACATCAATGATCTCACAAGAAATGCCCTTTGCCCTCAAATACTGTGTTGCTTCTTGAATGATGCGTAAGGTGGATCCGTAGGACACAATTGTTACATCCTCCCCTTCTTCGATCACTTCAGGCACTCCCAACGCGACCGTGAACGTATCCAAATTGTTGGGAAGCGATTCTTTGAGGCGATATCCGTTCAGGCATTCGATGACTAGTCCCGGATCGTTTGCCTGCAACAAGGTATTGTACATACCTGCTGCCTGTGTCATATTTCGTGGTACGCATACGTGCATGCCACGTAGTGCGTGAATGATCATGCCCATAGGTGATCCGCTATGCCAGATCCCTTCGAGTCGATGGCCACGGGTGCGTACGATGAGCGGACAGGATTGTTTTCCGCCAGTTCGGTAATGCAAGGTGGATACATCATCACTCAGTGGTTGCAAACCGAAGAGCAGGTAGTCGAGGTACTGCATCTCCGCGATGGGCCGAAGGCCACGCATGGCAAGTCCGACACCCTGACCGATGATGGTCAGCTCTCGTATACCCGTATCGAAAATGCGTTGCACACCATACTTTTCTTGCAAGCCCATGAACCCTTGGTTCACATCCCCGATATGACCAAGGTCTTCGCCGAAGGCGATCACACGCGGATCACGAGCAAACAGTTGATCGAAGTATTTATTGAGAATTTCAAAGCCATTCAGTACAGGTGCATCGGCCGGAATATCGGCCTTAACCTCAGGCACCTGCAGGGCTGACCTACCTTTTTCATTGTAGAGATGCGTGTTGTACAGGTTGGCATTTTCGGTCTGCAATTCCTGAAAGTATTGACGCGTCCAGTAGGAAGCATCCGTTGTTCCGACCAAATCAAGACTGCGGTGCAACGCTTTCATGATATCGCGGCGTAGCGGTGTTCGATTCGCGCGCAAGTCTGAAACGATCGATTTTAGGTCGGTTGCTTGTTCAGGGCAGGCGTTGCTTAACGAGTCGAGTAGATCAGCTGCTTTCGCAAGCTGTTCTCGGATGGGTGTATTGAATTGTTCCCAGGCTTGAGTACGTTCCTGTTTTACTTGTTCTACTGCGTCTTGGTCGATCGTGTTCAATTCGGACGCTGTCGCGAGACCGTTACTTAGTATCCACTCGCGCATTTTACGAAGTCCGTCCCACTGCTCTTCCCACTGCAACCGTTCGGCCGACTTGTATCGCTCATGGCTGCCAGAGGTTGAATGCCCTTGTGGTTGTGTCAATTCCTCCACGTGAAACAGTACTGGAGTATGATATTGACGGGCCATGCGGATGCCTTCTTCGAATACTTCACAGCAGGCGGCATAGTCCCACCCTTTAACGGTATAGATGCGCAATCCAGTTTTATCGGCATCGGCCTGCATGCCGGAGAGTGCCTCGGAGATCGAACCCTTGGTGGTTTGATATTTTTTGGGAACAGAGATCCCATATCCATCATCCCATACGAATACAGCCAGTGGCACTTGCAGCACGCCGGCAGCATTGATGCTTTCCCAGAAATGACCTTCGCTGGTAGAGGCGTCACCGATGGTGGCAAAACATACCTCGTTGCCTTTATTAGAAAGATCCTCCATTGAATGCAGCGCGGGGATCTCGCGGAAGGATTTAGAAGCAAAAGCCAGTCCGAGTGCCCGTGTCATTTGTCCGGAAGTCGGAGAAGAATCCGCCGATACGTTCTTGATCTTGGCGAGCGGCAACCAGTCTCCATTCTCTTTTAAGAAGGGCGTGGAGAAGTGGGCATTCATTTGCCGACCTGAGCTGGCAGGTTCATTGGCGGGATCTGGATCGGCGTAGAGTTGAGCAAAAAGTTCACGGACAGTGGTCAGTCCAGCGGCAAGCATAAAGGTCTGATCTCGATAATACCCGCTTCGAAAATCGCCCGGCTGAAAAAACTTAGCCATGGCCACTTGCGCTACTTCTTTCCCGTCGCCGAAGATTCCAAATTTTGCCTTACCCCCCAGCACTTCTCGTCGGCCCAAGAGGCTAGCTTCCCGGCTGATACGTGCATGACGATAATCAGATAGGACGGCAGATCGAAAATGTTCAAAACTGAGGGATTGCTCTGCGGCTGACAGTTGTTCGGACATAAGGCAAAAATAGGGCCAATTGCAAACCCATTTATAAAATTGAGTGGGGGCGATGCAACCCTTAAGAGCCAGTCTGCATCTTTTTGTACATTTGACCCATGTTTTTGAAACCCTTTCTAATTGCGGCGATCACACTTCTCTCCTACGGCGCGAAGGCTCAGGCCCATTCGAATCATGACGGGCACGATCATGGCAAGCCCCCTGCTGTTAAACCGAGTGGTGAAGATCCGCTGCTGCTTACAGAAATGAAATTCGATTTCGGTAAGATTCCGCAGGGAAAACCTGTGTATCACAATTTTATCGTGAAGAACG
>JBKCMR010000060.1:0-5786 GCA_046300055.1 Bacteroidota bacterium | reverse complement strand
GAGCGTTTGTTGAATATGCATATTGATGCCATTCGGAAAGCCGCAGAAGGTGGCCGATGGAAAACCTATTTAATGAAATGAGTCAGTCAAAACCCTCCCTACACACTTGTTTATCCCCTGCCCTGTTACATTTATATGATTTGGCCAACAGTGTGGTGGTGATCATCGATGTATTTCGGGCGACCTCTACGATCGCCTCTGCCCTTCATAATGGCGCTCGTTCGGTGATTCCGGTTGATTCTGTACCCAAGGCGATCGAGATCGCGAAGAGCATCGATGGCATTGCCGCCGGTGAGCGGGACGGTATGATTGCTGAGGGGCTGCAGCATGGCAATTCACCGCTTGAATACTCTCGCGACTTCATTGGGAATCGCATATTAGTACTTACCACTACCAATGGTACCCGATTGTTACAGATGGCACTGGATCGGAATGCGGATACGATCATCAGCGGTTCTTTCCCGAATCTTTCTAAGGTCTGCCAGTTTTTATTGGATTCCGGGAAATCGGTTATCCTGGGTTGTGCGGGCTGGAAGGATCGTTTCAATTTGGAGGATACCTTGTTTGCCGGTGCGGTCATCGATCGGATCGGGGATCATTATACGATCCATTGTGATTCATCTCGTATGGCGGTTGATATGTACCGACAGCAGAAAGCTGATCTGATCGGATTCGCTCCGCAGTTGACGCATTATCATCGGTTGGTGAATCGATTTGGGCTGATCAAGGACATTGAGTTCTGTCTAACCATTGATGCGGCGCCGGTATTGTCGGTATATCGGGATGGAAAGTTGGTTGCGGAGTGATGATGTACATAACTTATTGCCAACTTCCTTCGTAATCTGACAATCTTTCGCATACCTTTGTCGGTTGCCCTTTTTGAATCGGGGTGACGACAAATCGTTTCACCCCTTGGCTTTACCTCACCTCCTCAAACCGATCTATACATTAGGCACCGATGAAACCATTCGTCGGGGTAAAAAGATCCATGCCATCGGGTATGCTGAACTAGCCGATTATGATGACCTCTTCGGTACGGCCGTCTTTCGGGTGAAAGACGATAATTACGCAACTTCCTATAAGGTACATATCCAACAATTCAAGGATCCGTCTACTACCTCACTTCGCTGTACATGCCCCTACAACATCGGCGATATCTGCCGTCACGAGGTAGCGGCTTTATTACAACTTCAAGAGTTACTCGACCGTGGCCAACTGCGCACTGGACATGCTTCTTTCGATCAGCGCCATACGGTAGCCAAGATGAAGCAGATCGAATTGAAAACCTTGCGGATGCTCTGCGGTCCCGAAGTTTTCTCTGCGGCAGAGAATTTCCTGCGCACACAAAAAGCGCAGATCGAATTTGCAGAAAATGAAATGATCAAGGCCCGTGTGGTGATCGATGGGCAGTCTTATCTGGTCATGATCCGTAAGAATGAGGAGCGTTATTTCGATACCAGCTGTGACTATATAGATGAGAAGCATGCTTTGTGTCTCCCGAAAGTGATCGTATTCCTGCAATTGCTGCACATGCATGGTACTAATTATTTCGACAGTATTCGTAACTGGGATAAAGAGAAAAACAAACTGCTGGAGGCTTATGGCTATTCATTGAAAGATGACCTCACGGATAAGTTTGAATTCACCTATAAAGAGGGCAAGCCATTCCTTCGGGTATTGGACCCTTCGATCAAGCGAGTGGCCCCGGTGGCAGCAGTTCCGCGAACGAGTGTGCTTCAACCTAAACCGATGATGCCTTCGCCGGTGATCGAAGCAGAAACCAGTAAGCCCGCATTGCTTCACGCTCGTCGCATCGGTGTGGTATTCGCATTTAATAAAAAGACCTATCCCTATTTTACTGTTGAGGTTGTATTGGGTGAGCCCAATGATTCGAGTGATGGATTTGCCGGTAAAGTGGAAAAATTAGACATCACCCGACATGTTTCGGGCGTTGATATCTCCGAGCGCGATCAGGAGCTCATCGGCCTCTTGCGTAAGATGCAAGCCGCCGAGATCAATAAGTATGTCAGTCGTAATTCACCTTTTTCCGGGATCTGGGAAAATATTGTGCAGCAGGAAGATGAAGACTTACCGGAGGATACCCGGGATCTGATTACTGAGTATCTGTTGCCGAAGCTGAAAAAACTATTCTCGGAGTTGTATGCCGGTTGGGCGTATTGTTTGCCCCCGGGTAAATCATTCACGACTGCTCATTTGCAGCCCTTGCAATTGGAAACGCAGTCGGCTCAGTTGTTGCTCTCGGTCAAGAAGAATGGTCAGTATCAGGTGTCTGCCCGCATGAAAGCAGGTGCAACGGAATTGTCGATCAGTGAGCAAGAGTATGACACCCCCCTGTTTTTTGTCTATAATCATCAGGCATGGCTTTGGCCCGATAAGGATCGGATCCGGATGGTGGAGCGGTTTCGTTCGAATGGGAAGCAAACGGTGACTGTTGCCGCCTGGCCGGATTATTTAAAGAATGAATTAGTGCCGTTGGCTCGTCAATATGCGATCCAATTCGATAAGGGGATCATGCAGGCGGTGAAGGATGAATCACCGGTGTTGAGTTTATATCTCGCTGAGCGTAACGACTACCTCATTTTTCAACCACGCTTTTCTTATCTGGGGTATGAGGTTACGCCGAATGACCGAGATGAGTTGATCGTACCGCAGGGTGAAAAAGTATTGGTGATCCAGCGTCGTCGGGATAAAGAAGAAATTTTCATTGATCGGATGCGGGCGCTGCATTCGGGATTTGTGTACGAGGAATCGACACAAACACTGGCGCTCAAAGGAACCGAGATCCTGAAGAACAACTGGTTTTTCTTATTCGTCGATGCGATGAAGGAGTTGAAAACACCGGTATACGGATTTGAATCGCTTCGAAGTTTTCGTTTCAATACGGCCAAGCCGCAGACAAGAGTCTTCATTAGTAGTCACACCGACTGGTTCGATGCCAAAGTGGATATTTTGTATGGCGATCAGCGGGTGACGGTTGCCGAGGTGAAGCGAGCACTCGCGAACAACCAGTCTTTTGTACAGTTGGATGACGGCACGCTGGGGATCTTACCGGAAGAGTGGTTGAAAAAATATGCCTTGTTATTCCGTGTGGGAGAAGGAAAGAACGATCAGTTGCGTTTGTCGAAATATCACATGACGGTGTTGGATGAGTTGTATGCGCAGCGGGATGATTCGCAGCAGGAGATCGAGTTGGAGGAAAAATATGAACGCATTCGAGAGCAACATCAGATTGCGTCGGTCGAGCCCTCTGAAACCTTGATGCCCATTTTGCGGCCCTATCAGGTTTCCGGATTTCAATGGCTGAACTATTTGAAGGATGTGGGTTGGGGTGGTATCCTGGCGGATGATATGGGATTGGGAAAGACCGTACAGGCATTATCGATGCTGGAACATTTTCGCCGTCACGAAGGAAAGCTGAAAGCCTTGGTGGTTTGTCCCACGACCTTGATCTATAACTGGGAAAACGAGATCCGTAAGTTCACACCGGCGCTGACGTATCGTATACGTCATGGTGCCAACCGAATCCGCACGGCGGAGGCCTTGGCTGAACCGGAAGTGACGATCACCACCTATGGAACGTTGCGAAGTGACATCAAGCTTTTGAGTGCGCTTCAGTTAGATTATGTACTGCTGGATGAGTCTCAAGCCATCAAGAATCCGGCCAGTAAAGTAACAAGAGCGGCCGGACTGCTACAGGCCAAACACCGTGTCTGCATGAGCGGAACTCCCTTGCAGAACAATACATTCGATATCTATGCTCAGATGCAGTTTTTGAATCCGGGCATGTTGGGTACGATGGAGTTCTTCAAACAGGAATTTGCTATCCCGATCGATAAATTAGGAGAGGTTGATAGAAAAGAACACTTACGCAAGCTGTTGTATCCGTTCATTCTTCGTCGCACGAAAGAGCAAGTCGCCAAAGATCTTCCGGAGAAACAGGAAATGATACTCTATTGTGAGATGGAAGAAGAGCAGCGTTCCATTTACGATGCTTATCGAAATGATTATCGAAATCAGATCCTCGGTTCCATTGAGACGCAGGGCATTCAGAAATCACAGTTGACGATCTTGCAAGGATTGATGAAGCTTCGTCAGATCTGTGACTCACCGGCGATACTGAATGAGAAGGATAAGTTTGAGAACCATTCCATTAAACTGGAGGAATTGGCTCGTGAGTTGATGGAAGGTATCGGCACGCACAAGGCCTTGGTCTTTTCTCAGTTTCTGGGCATGCTGGGATTGATCCGTGACCGGTTGACTGAATTGAATATTCCGTACGAATACTTTGACGGTAGCACCAGCGCGCCGGATCGAGAGAAGGCTATCCGTCGTTTTCAGGACGATGATTCCGTTCGGGTTTTTCTGATCTCGCTGAAAGCGGGTGGCGTGGGATTAAACTTAACGGCGGCTGACTATGTCTACATCGTCGATCCCTGGTGGAACCCGGCTGTGGAGCAGCAGGCCATCGACCGGACACACCGGATCGGCCAGACCAAAAACATTTTTGCTTACCGAATGATCTGTAAGGATACGATCGAGGATAAGATCCTGCAATTACAAGAGAAAAAACGGGCACTGGCCCGAGATATCGTTTCCGATGAGACCGGATTTGTTAAATCCCTGTCCCGCGAGGATGTGGAGTACCTGTTCAGTTGAGAGATGAAGGGTGAAAGATGAAGGATGAATGGTGAATTCAAGGCCTAAAACCTTAATCCTCAGGTCCTGTTTTAATCTTTCATGCTTCATCTTTCAACCTGTTCGGCTTTCAAATGTTAAAATCACCTTACCGGAACAAGTTCATGCATCAAAATGCGTCTAACTTGCGGCCTTTACCATCAATTATGAGAAATTTATATAGCTTATTTGCCCTGCTTTTCTTAACACTCAGCCTGAACGCCCAGAAAGTGGACGGCTCTATTCGAGGCCGGATCCTGGATTCAGCATCCGTTCAGCCAGTAGCCGGGGCTACCGTGAGTTTGATGCAGGCGAGTGACTCCTCTTTGGTCACTTTTACAGTCTCCAATAAAAACGGACAATTCGAGTTTAAGGGAATCCCTTCCGGATCGTATAAGGTTGTGATCGCTCATCAAAGTCTGGAACCATTTCAAAAATTGATCGAGATCACGGCAGAAAATCGAGCAGTAGAGTTGAACGACTTGAAGATCGCTCCGAAAGTCAAAACGCTGGCTGGTGTTGTGATCAACACGGATGCACCTGTGCAGATCAAGGGTGATACGGTGCAGTTCAAGGCGGATGCCTTTAAAACCCGACCAAATGCAACGGTGGAGGATCTGCTAAAGAAGATCCCCGGTGTTCAGGTGGACAAAGACGGAGGCGTTACCGCACAGGGCGAATCCGTTCAGAAGATCTATGTGGACGGAAAAGAATTCTTTGGTAATGACCCCAAGCTTGCCACCAAAAACTTAACGGCTGAAATGGTGGAAAGTGTGCAGGTGTTCGATGACATGAGCGAGCAGTCTCGTTTCACACGTGTCGACGACGGAAGCAGAAGTAAGGCCATCAACATCAAACTGAAGAAGGATAAGAATAAAGGCGTGTTCGGCAGAGCGCTGGCGGCACATGGTGATCAGGGACGCTATGAGGGCAATATGAGCGCCAATATCTTCAATGGTAATAATCGTTTGTCTGTTCTTTTTAATTCCAACAACATCAATAAGCAAGGGTTTTCATTTTCTGATATTATCAGTTCCATGGGTGGATTCAGTGCCATGGGCGGCGGCGGTGGTGGCGGCGGATTCAACGGC
>JBKCMR010000059.1:0-16583 GCA_046300055.1 Bacteroidota bacterium | reverse complement strand
GGTCGTTCTAAGTTGACCCATAAGGATTCGAACCTTAACAGACAGAACCAAAATCTGTAGTGCTACCGTTACACCATGGGTCAATCCGAAGAGGTTGCAAAAATAGTGTGGAGCGATGTTTCTCCCAAACATTTTCGGAAGGGATTTACGCAGACTGCACCAGGTAGTATGTCTTTTTACCTCGCTGAACCAGGATGAATTCATTGTGCAGGAGCTGCTGCGTATTGATCAAGATGTCGGCAGTCTCCACCTTTTTCCGGTTGATGCTGATCCCCCCGGCCGCTACCATTTTTCTAGCTTCTCCTTTACTGGGCAAGATCCCGGTTTGGGCAAGAAAGCTGACTACGTCGATCCCGTTTATAAGATTGGAGCGATCCAGCGAGCAGGTAATGACCCCTTCTATCGCAAGGAGGTCTTCGCGACTTAAAGACTCTGCCGGAGCGGACTGTTGGGCAAACAGTTTTTCCGTTGTCAATAACGCCGTTTGCAACGCTTCTGATCCGTGTACATACTCTGTAAGTGCAGCCGCCAGATTTTTTTGAAGCGTTCGTTTGGAAGGGTTTTGATCGTGTTCCATCTCCAGATTCGAAATGGTGGTCTGGTCAAGGAAGGTGAACAGGCGTATCCATTTTCGGGCGTCGGCATCACTGGCGTTCAGCCAAAACTGATAGAACTGGTAAGGGGATGTTTTTTCGGGCGACAGCCAGATGTTACCAGTCTCCGTCTTTCCGAATTTTCCGCCGTCGGCTTTGGTAACCAAGGGGGTAGTAAAAACGAATGCCTGCGCGCCTGATTTACGGCGGATCAGTTCCGTTCCGGTGGTCATATTGCCCCATTGGTCGCTTCCCCCCATCTGGAGTTTACAATTCTTATGTTGGTGGAGCCAGTAAAAATCATATCCCTGCATCAACTGGTAGGCAAACTCGGTATAGCTGATCCCTGAGTCCCCTTCGATACGTTTTTTCACACTGTCCTTAGCCATCATGTAATTGACAGTGATGTGCTTACCGGTATCGCGTAGAAAATCAATGAAGCCGATCCCTTTGAACCAGTCATAATTGTTAACCAGTTCGGCGGCATTCGGTTTTTCTGCAGAGAAGTCTAAAAATTTCTCGAGTTGGGCACGTACACCTCGAATGTTGTGGTTGAGGGTTTCCTCATCCAGCAAATTTCTCTCCTCACTTTTACCGCTTGGATCACCGACCATCCCGGTAGCCCCTCCGATCAGGGCGATGGGTTTATGGCCGGCTTTTTGCAGGTGAACCAATAAAAGGATGGGGACTAGGCTTCCGATGTGGAGGCTGTCGGCGGTAGGGTCAAATCCCACGTAGCCGGTGGTCATTTCCCGGTTCAGTTGGTCTTCCGTGCCGGGCATGATGTCTTGTATCATGCCTCTCCAACGTAGTTCTTCGAGCAGGTTCATGCGGTTAATACGATGATTTACAGTTTTCTAGCTGGCAAACAGCTGTATTGACGTCAAAAGTAGGTTAGTTTGCTGAGAGCTCCTTCAAATGGATTTTGTCAGTAATTTTGAGTAGTCTCTCCAATGTCCTTTCGCTTATCCTTGTTCGTTGTAAACCAATGACATGAGTTTGAAAAACATCTTTCTCCTAGTATTGTCGAGCCTGTTGGCGGTTACGACTTATGGTCAGTTTCGAAAATACTCGAATGAATTTCTGAATATCGGTGCCGGTGCTCGTGGATTGGCTATGGGAGGTGCGCAAGTAGCTTCCGTACAAGATGGTACAGCGGGGTATTGGAATCCGGCGGGTTTGATTGGCGTGGGGGAAGACCCACAGATCAACCTGATGCATGCTTCTTACTTTGCCGGTATCGGCAAATATGATTATTTGAATTTCGCCAAATCATCGTCTGATAAAAAGCGCGCATTGGCGGTAACGGCCTTGCGGTTTGCGGTCGATGATATCATGAATACACTTTTTCTGGTGGAGCCGGATGGTTCATTGAATTATAATAATATCCAGGCTTTTTCTTCGGCAGATTATGCCTTTCTGATTTCCTATGCGCAAGAGTTGAAAACAAAAAAAGAGGGCCGGTCCTTGCGATTCGGTGCCAATGCCAAAGTCATCCATCGTAGTGTGGGCAAGTTTGCCAAGGCTTGGGGATTTGGAGCGGACCTTGGTTTGCAATACAGGAGTTCTACTTGGCAATGGGGGATCGCGGCGAGGGATGTAACCACCACGTTCAATACTTGGTCGTTTCGGTTCACGGATGCCGAGAAAGAAGTATTATACTTGACGAACAATGAAATACCTGTCAAGTCCTCGGAGTTGACCGCACCTCGATTGGTACTGGGTGTGGGGCATCGGTTTTCGCTTGGTCAGACAACAAATCTATTAGCGGAACTGAATGCTGATCTTACGTTCGATGGGCGTCGCAATACGGTGTTCAGTTCGAATCCGGTGAGCGTAGACCCGAAGATGGGTTTGGAGCTAAGCATCAAGGATCAATTTTTCTTGCGGGCGGGTGTAAATAATTTTCAACGGGCTTTGGCAGATGGTGACACCTTGAACCAAAAGCGAGTATGGATCTTTCAGCCAGGTGCCGGTGTCGGATTCCGTTTACAGCAGGCAACGATCGACTATGCTTTTATCAATCTAGCCAATCAATCCAACCCGTTATTCACGCATGTTTTTTCGTTTCGATTAGACATAAAGCCTAAAAAGAACCGGCTGGCAGTTGATTAAAATCCTTCCATCCATGAAACGTTTTTTATTTTTTGTACTCTTGACTTGGTCTGGATTCGTTCAGGCTCAATCATTCAATAACGAGTGGATCGATTATAACAAGACCTATTATAAGTTTTTTGTTGGTTCAAATGGTTTGTATCGGATCAATCAGTCGGTATTAGCTGGATTGGGTATTGGGAGCACACCGGCTGAACATTTTCAGTTATGGCGAAATGGGGAGCAGGTGCCCGTATTTACATCCGTGCCAACCGGTCCGCTTAGCACGACTGATTTTATTGAGTTTTACGGAGAGATGAATGATGGCCGACCGGATAAGATCATGTATCGGGTAGCAGATCATCAGTTGAGTGATAAATGGAGTTTGGAGACCGATACGGCGGCTTATTTCTTAACGATCAATCCCACTGGTAACAATTTACGGTTGACGGCCACTCCTAATAATCTGGTAGCTGGAGCCACACCGGAACCATTTTTTTATCACACGCAGGGGGTTTACTACAGACAACGGATTAATCCGGGCTATGCGGCGATCGTGGGATCTGCTGTATATTCTTCTAGTTATGATCAGGGGGAGGGTTGGACATCCACGGATATTGGTCAGGGTACGGTCCGCTCAGAAAATTTGACCGGACTTTTCCCATTTACCGGTGCTGGGGCCAATACGCCGATCCTGCGGGTAAATGCGCTTGGGAATGCACTGAATCCTCGTCGGTTTACCATTTCGGTGAATGGGACTCAGTATGATGACGTTACCATGGATTATTTTGATTATGTGCGGCGTATGGTAGCTATTCCGGTAACGGCATTTGCGGGTGGAACAGCTGCGGTTGAGATACGAAACATGAATACTTCGAGTGATCGCATGGCGTTGGCGCAAATCGAGTTGCTCTACGCTCGTCTGTTCAATTTCGGAGGTGCGAATCAGTTTGCGTTTCAACTTTCCGGTTCGACGTCTGGGAATTATCTGGAGATATCAGGATTCAATCATGGTGGTGTGGCACCGATTTTATATGACTTGACCAATGGTCAGCGCTACCTCTGCGACATCGCAACTTCAGGTGTGGTAAAAGTGCAGTTGTTACCGGCATCTGGTGTTCGACGGTTACAGTTGATGTCGCAGGCGACGGGTATACCCCAATCGGTCACTTCGGTTACGCAACGAAATTTCGTTAACTATGGTTTGCTGGCGAATCAGGGAAATTATCTCATGATCTCGCATGCCTCATTGATAGGTAGTGTAGGAGCGACCAGTCCGGTCGAGGACTATCGGGCTTATCGTAGTTCATCGATTGGTGGAGGGCATACTGCCAAGTTGTATATGATCGATCAGCTGATTGATCAGTTTGCATTTGGGATCCGATTGCATCCGTTGTCAGTCCGAAACTTCATTCGTTACGCACGTGTCACTTTTGCAGCACCGATTAGGAATGTTTTATTGATCGGGAAAGGTGTGGAGTATGTTTCAAACAGAAATAATTTGGCGAATCCGGATCTGAACAAGCTCTCGTTCATTCCAACGTTCGGTTCACCCGCCTCTGATATCTTATTAGCCGCCGATGCGGGATTGGATGTACGGCCGAAAGTTCCCATTGGACGCTTATCTGTAATTAATGCAGAGGAAGTTCGTTATTACTTAGATAAGTTGATTCAATATGAACAGCAATTAGTTTACCAGTCTCCATTGATCAGTGAAAAGGCGTGGACGAAAAATGTGGTGCATGTCATTGGATCTGGGGATGGCACCCTGGGAGATTTACTTACAACTTCGATGAATGGCTTCACGAATATTATAAAGGATACCTTTTATGGAGCCAATGTGCATACGTTCAGTAAATTAACAACCGCCCCTGTAGAGCAAGCGAATTCAGCAAGGATGTATAATTTATTTGAACAAGGGATAGGCATGCTCACGTATTTTGGTCATAGTTCCGCGAGCACTCTGGAATTTAACTTGGATAATCCGGACAGTTACAACAACACAGGGAAGTATCCATTATTCGTGCTTCTTGGCTGTAATGCTGGTAATTTTTACACATTCAATCTGCAACGGCTTTTTTCTAGAGAGACCATCTCCGAAAAGTTTGTGCTAGCTCCACAAAAGGGAAGTATAGCCACTATTGCCAGCACAGGATTGGGTATCGTTAATTATTTAGATATATACCACGGAAATACCCTTAAAGCGGCCTCTAGTTCAAAGTATGGCGGTTCCATCGGGTCAATAATGCAAAAATCCATCTCAGATGTATTTGACCTTACGACCCAAGATGACTTTTTTGCGCGTTTCCATTGTGAACAGTCCACGCTGCATGGAGATCCGGCATTGACACTCAAAGGAGCCTCACCGAAGCCAGACTATGTAATTGAAGACCAACAGGTGCGTATAAGCCCGAGTTTTGTATCGGTGGCTGATGCTAGTTTTTCAGTGGAGGCGGCTATTCTAAATTTGGGTAAGGCTTTGAATCGAAATGTAGTAGTCGAGGTAAAACGTACATACCCAGATCAATCTACGCAGGTTATCTTGCGCGATACCATACCGGGGATCCGGTTCTCGGATACAGTTCGTTATAACATACCCATTCAGGCGCTTCGAGATAAGGGCTTGAATAGGATATCAATCTGTGTGGATCCAGATAACGTCGTAGAAGAGTTGTATGAATCCAACAATTGCATAACAAAGGATGTGTTCATTTATGAGGATGAAGCTCGTCCTATTTTCCCCTACAACTTTGCAATTGTCAATACACGGAATATCAAATTATCAGCTTCTACGGCGAACCCATTCGCTCCCTTAAAGCAATATAGAATGGAGATCGACACGACTATGCTTTTTAATTCTCCATTTAAAGCAAGCCAGACTATCTCCAGCATCGGCGGACTGCTAGAGTTTGCGCCGAACTTAACTTTTATTGACAGCACTGTTTATTACTGGCGCGTGGCTCCATTACCTTCAGGAGGGGAGCCGATATGGAATTCCTCCTCATTTTTATATAAGTCAAATTCCTCGGCTGGATTTGGCCAGTCGCACTATTACCAACATCAGATATCGGAGAAAAACCGGATTAACCATACCCGAGGCGCCTGGAAATTTGATACTGTCCAAAACACGCTTATGGTATACAATGGGGTGTGGGTTACGGCTGTCACTCAAGACGCTGCCATGTCCATCTCCGTCAACAATGAGCCGTACATACGGCGCACTTGTTATTGGTCTCTTGTATTTAATGTATTTGATAAAAAATCTTTCAAGCCCTGGAAAAATGCTGTGTTGGGTACGGGGGGATTGTATCAAAGCCTGAACCCAGGATGTTCTCCTTCACGCATTTGGAATTTTGAGTACAGTAATGATTCTTCGGGTCGTAGAAAGGCCAGGGAGTTTTTGAGTCAGGTTCCAGATAGCAATTTGGTTGTATTTCGTCTAGTTGCCATTAACGGAGTTCCTTTCGAATACGTTGATCGTTGGAAGGCGGACACACTTGTCTATGGATCAGGAAACACGCTTTATCATGCTCTTCGGGCTCAGGGGGTAAATGTGATCGACTCCCTGAATGATTTTAAAGTTTTAAGTGCTGTATTTGTAAAAAATAATGCTTCTTATCCTGTTTGTCAGATCATTTCACAGGGAAGATATGATGCGATTAGCTTACCAGCGACCTTTCAGACAACTGATTCTACCGGCACTGTAACTTCTCCTGTTTTTGGTCCGGCAAAGGCGTGGAACCAAGTTCGCATAAATGCACAAGGCGATAATCCGGCCGATTCTGCATTTATACAAGTGTTGGGCGTCCGTGCCAATGGGAATACCAGTGTACTTTATGAAAATCCTGCAACAGTTACTCCTGTAGATATCAGTTCCATTTCAGCTTCTCAGTATCCATACTTGAAGTTGCGTTTATTGACTAAGGACACCAGCCTGTTCACACCTTATCAGTTATCCAACTGGCAGTTGTTGTACGATCCGGTTCCAGAGGGTGCTTTATTGCCCAATACTGAATTTCAGTTTTCAGACACCCTGGATTTAGGGGAGCCGCAGCATTTAAAAATTCCATTTCGGAATGTTAGCCAGGTCTCATTTGACAGTCTCCGCCTTAAATTGCAGGTTATTGATCGTATGAATGTTACACATGCGATCCCTTTACCACGTTTGAGGGCCTTGTCGGCTAGTGACACTGTGCTTGTCAAGTCCTCAATACCGACAGCTTCTCTTCCCGGATCAAATATTGCATTACTGGATGTTAACCCCGATAATGATCAGCCCGAGCAGTATCATTTCAACAATGTGTTAAGTCGAAACTTTTATATCCGCCCCGATAGCATTCAGCCAACGCTAGATGTTACTTTTGATGGCATCCATATCCTGGATCAAGACATCATCTCGGCTAAGCCCATTATTCGGATGCTGTTGAATGATAATTCCCGATGGATGTTATTAAATGACACGGCTTTAATTTCAGTGCAGGTTCGTTATCCCAATGGACAATTGAAGAGATTTTATTTCCGAGGCGACACATTACAATTTATTCCTGCGACCAGTGTGCCAATTGCGAACAATCAAGCGGAGATAAACTTTGCTCCATATTTCTCCACAGATGGTGAATATGAATTGATTGTCACTGCTAAGGACCGTAGTGAAAATAGCGCTGGGAATTTATTTTACAAGGTCGCATTCAAGATTATTAATAAGCCGTCTATTAGTAACCTAATTAATTACCCAAATCCATTCACCTCCCAGACTGCCTTTGTATTTACGCTTACCGGCAAGGAGCCACCCGCTCAGTTCAAGCTCGAAATATTAACCGTTACCGGTCGTGTTGTTAGAGAAATTACTCAAGCCGAGTTCGGCCCGTTGCGTATTGGTCGGAACATATCTGCGTATCGTTGGGATGGAACGGACCAATTTGGAGAGCAGTTGGCAAACGGCATTTATTTATATCGGGTGGTGACACACCTGGATGGTAAATCGCTTGATTTGAATCCTAATCAACTCACGGAGCGATATTTTTCCAGAGGATATGGAAAAATGTATCTCATGAGGTAATGATGCCGTTAAACGCATTTATCTGGAGTCAATTGTTTCTGTAGTTTTGCAGCGTGTCAAGGATATCTATTGATTTATCGTCCGGCAGTCTCAAAAAACAAGAAATTGTTGTTGGAATTGATTTGGGGACTACGAACAGTTTGATCGCTTGGATTGATCCAAATACCAAGACACCCCAGATCATTCCAGCCCCTAGCGGGATCCCTACCGTTCCTTCCTTAATACATATCGATTCCAGTGGCAATATGAAAATTGGGGAATCAGTACGGGATATGATCTCCACCGATCCAACATCGGTGGTGTATTCTGTAAAGCGGCTTATGGGGGTGACCCAACAGGATATTTTATCTGATCCCGATCGCTATCAATTTGCCTATCCCATCCGTTTTTCAAATCTGCCCTCGGGGGTACAAATCGCTTTAGGACCCAATGGATTCACGCCCGAACAGCTTTCTGCAGAAATCCTTAAAGTACTAAAGCAGAATGCAGAATTACATTTGAATCAGCCGGTTCAAAAAGCAGTGATTACCGTACCGGCTTATTTTAATGACTCACAACGTCAAGCTACGCGTGAGGCTGGCCGTTTGGCGGGCTTAAATGTATTGAGGATTATCAATGAGCCTACGGCTGCCAGCTTGGCCTATGGTATTGGAAGAAATGATTCTGGAACTCGAAGGGTTGCTGTTTATGATCTTGGTGGTGGAACTTTCGACATTTCCATACTTGAAATAACATCTGGGATCTTTGAAGTATTATCGACCAATGGGGACACTCATTTGGGGGGGGACGATTTTGATCGGAAAATTGCAGCTTATTGGGCAGCAGAAATGGGGATGACTGATGAATTCGTTGTCGAGCGGGCCGGTGAAATTCGAGTCATGGCCGAGCATGCTAAATGTTTTTTATCAACCCACGACTTTTTCAATGGCACGATAGGTAATTATCGATTGACTTTATCAAGAGAAACTTTTGTGTCATTGATAGACTCCCTAGTCTCACGTACTATAATCTCCTGTCAGCATGCATTATCTGATGCTGGTTGTTCTGTTGACAGCATTGACGAAGTGGTACTGGTCGGAGGTTCGACTCGTGTACCCGCAGTGGTTGATCGAGTGGCTGCATTTTTTAAAAGGCCGGTGCGTCATCATATAGATCCAGACCAGGTGGTAGCGTTGGGGGCTGCAGTACAAGCTGATATCCTGGGAGGGCACAACAAAGATCTCTTGCTACTGGATGTTACGCCTCTATCACTTGGAATTGAAACAGCAGGCGGGCTGATGGATGTTTTGATTCCCAGAAACAGTAAAGTGCCCTCACGAGTTACTCGACAGTACACAACCCAAAAAGATGGTCAGAGTGGGATTCGCATATCCGTATTCCAAGGCGAGCGAGATCTGGTTCGAAACAATCGAGAATTGGCGACGTTTTCACTCAGGGGAATTCCGTCCATGCCCGCCGGTTTGCCCAAAGTACAGGTATCTTTTCAAATTGATGCGGATGGAATTTTAAAGGTCTCGGCGAAAGAATTAAGAAGCGGATTGGAACAGTCCATTTTGATCAATGAAAAATTAGGACTGGATGACAATACCGTAGAACAAATGATTGATGAATCCATACAGCAGGCCGAGGCGGATAGATCAGACCGGCTCTGGGCAGAACTGAAAGTAGAGGCGGAGCAACTGTTGGATCAGACCATTTCTTTTTTGGAAAAAAACAAGGCACACATAAAGTCTGAAGAATTAGTTTTCATTCAACAGGCGTTGAATTCAATGAAACTTGCCATCAATGTTGCCGACCCTACGGCGTTGAGATTGTGCATGGATGAATTGGATGCTAAGGCCCGGCCTGTAGCAGAACGAGTGATGGACCTTTCGGTTGCCGAAGCACTGAAAGGGCGTCGATTATCAAATCTTGATTCAGAGTAGTTTGATATTTATCAACTGCGCACGATAGTTTAATTTCATACTTGGTGCCGTTTGATTTGGATTTCCCCTTATCTTCGCCCTCCCAAAAGGAGGTATACCATGCTAATCATCGACTCAAAAGACTGCGAAAACATCGACAAGGCGCTGAAAAAGTACAAAAAGAAGTTCGAGAAGTCCAAAACTCTTATCCAACTTCGTGAGCGCCAGAGCTTTACCAAGCCATCCGTCAAACGCCGGGGCGAGGTTTTAAAAGCCGTTTACAAGCAGCAAATCGCTAGTGGAAAGATCGATGTATAACATCTGATTATCAATAGATTATTTTCAAAAGCCACCTTCTGGTGGCTTTTTTATTTTCTGCCTAACTTGTGACCATGCCTGATCAGCACTCGATTGTCCCTTATCAGTCGTTTTTGGAATACCTAAAGTTTCAGAAGCGTTTTTCCGCGCATACGATCCTGGCGTATTCCACCGATCTGCAGCAAGGCTTCGATTATTTCCGATCCGCCTATGGGGTAGGGGACCCTGCTGCGCTTTCGGCTGCCATGATCAGAAGCTGGCTGGCTGATGGGAAGGCAAACGGACTCAGTCCCCGATCCCTCAACCGAAAAATCTCCACCTTCAAGTCCTTTTTCAAGTACCTGGTCCGCCAAGGCAATCTCTCCACCAGTCCGATGTCTACCATAACCTCTCCAAAGACATCGAAACGCCTGCCAGTTTTTATCAAGGAGGAGGAAGCATTGCAGCTTCTCAAAGGACTACAGGCCGGGTCAGATAGCTGGGAATCACTCAATGCACAAACGATCCTTACCCTGCTTTATTCCACCGGCATCCGACTCAGTGAGTTGATCGGACTCAAACATGAACAGATCGATATCGGACGCGCTTCGCTGAAAGTTCTCGGTAAAGGCAATAAAGAACGAGTACTGCCGATCAGCCCCCACCTGCAAACGGTCCTACAGCAATACCAACAGATCAAGAGGGAAAAATTCGGAGACGCACAGGGGACGGTTTTAGTCACCGATAAAGGCAAACCGCTGTATCCTAAATACGTTTGGAACCTGGTCAACAAATACCTGGGCGGAGCCACTACGCTGGATAAGAAAAGTCCCCACGTGCTCCGACACACCTTCGCCACCCACCTGATGAACCAGGGGGCCGATTTGAATGCTGTCAAGGAGCTGCTGGGTCATAGCAGCCTGGCCGCCACGCAAGTCTATACACACAATACAATTGGGAAGCTCCAGGAAATTCATCGAAAAGCACACCCAAAATCCTGACCGTCATACTTGGAAGTGGCATTTTATCGTTGTAAATTGGATGTGAACTCGAATCATTCTATCCAAACCTGAAAAACCTTTTGTATGAACCGATCTATTCAATCCGTGCATTTTCACGCCGACAAAAAACTCATTGAACACATCGATCGTAAACTGGAAAAACTAGAACAACAACACGACCGGATCATTCAGGTCACCGTATTCCTGAAACTCGACAACATCGTGCATCACATCAAAGACAAAGTAGCCGAGATCCGAGTACATGTACCCGGACGAGACCTCTTCGTGAAATCCGTCAGCAAGTCTTTTGAAGAATCCTTCGATACCGCCCTCGATTCCATGGTCAATCTGGTGAAAAAACAGAAAGAAAAACAGTCGGCCTGAGGGAGATCGGGTAACCGATTGAACCCCCGTTCGTTGCCGTGGAAAAATCCTCCGCACAAAATTTTTCTGAAAACCAATTTCCCCTACCTTTGCCTTCCCAAAAATGGGGGTAGTTCTTTATTGGTATTAAGGCCGTTCCAAGTCGCGATGGAATGGACACACCGGAGGATCCAGCACCGGTTGTTAGGATATTGCCACCTTAGCTCAGCTGGTAGAGCAACTGATTTGTAATCAGTAGGTCGCCAGTTCGATTCTGGCAGGTGGCTCAGCGGGTAAGTAGCCAAGTGGCCAACGGCAACAGACTGTAAATCTGTCCTCTTCGGAGTTCGGTGGTTCGAATCCATCCTTGCCCACACACTATCCGCGTTCCGAACGGCCAGAACAAGAAAGAATATCAGCGGGAGTAGCTCATTTGGTAGAGCGGTAGCCTTCCAAGCTTCAGGTGGCCGGTTCGAGCCCGGTCTCCCGCTCCAAGGAGTCTGATTCGGTGATTGAGCCATGGCTTGATACCTGATGCGCCGGACGCCAAAAGCCGTTGTAGCTCAGGGGTAGAGCACTTCCTTGGTAAGGAAGAGGTCGTGAGTTCAATTCTCATCAACGGCTCCAAAACAAGAATTATAAACAAACATAAAACACCCAAAAACCGATAACAATGTCAAAAGAGACCTTTAAGCGGGACAAACCCCACGTCAACGTAGGTACCATCGGCCACATTGACCACGGAAAAACTACCCTGACGGCTGCGATCACCACGATCCTAGCAAGCAAGGGTTTTGCGCAAGCAAAGAAATACGATGAGATCGATGCGGCTCCGGAAGAAAAAGAGCGCGGTATCACCATCAACACCGCTCACGTGGAGTATCAGACGGATAACCGTCACTACGCACACGTGGATTGCCCCGGTCACGCTGACTATGTAAAGAATATGATCACGGGTGCTGCCCAAATGGACGGCGCTATCCTGGTTGTAGCTGCGACCGATGGTCCGATGCCTCAAACGAAGGAGCACATCCTCCTGGCTCGTCAGGTAGGTGTACCTAAGATCGTTGTATTCATGAATAAAGTTGACCTGGTTGACGACCCTGAGTTGCTTGACCTGGTTGAAATGGAGATCCGCGACCTGCTGACCTTCTACGGATTTGATGGTGCGAACACACCGATCATCAAAGGTTCTGCTATCAAGGCGCTCGAAGGAGATGCTGATGGCGTGAAGCAAGTAGAAGAGCTGATGGCGGCTGTTGACAGCTACATCCCACTGCCTCCCCGTCCTGTTGATCAACCGTTCTTGATGTCTGTAGAAGACGTATTCTCGATCACTGGTCGTGGTACGGTTGCTACCGGTCGTATCGAGCGCGGACGTATCAAAGTTGGTGAAGGTGTTGAGATCGTAGGTCTCATCGATGCTCCGTTGACTTCAACTGTAACTGGTGTTGAAATGTTCCGCAAGCTCCTCGATGAGGGAGAAGCTGGAGATAACGCCGGTCTGCTGTTGCGCGGTATCGAGAAAACACAGATCCGCCGGGGTATGGTTATCGTAAAACCCGGATCGATCACTCCCCACACCGAGTTCAAAGCTGAGGTGTACGTACTGAGCAAAGAAGAAGGTGGACGTCACACTCCATTCTTTAACAAATACCGTCCTCAATTCTACTTCCGTACCACAGACGTGACCGGAGAGGTAGAACTGGCAGCCGGAACAGAAATGATCATGCCTGGTGATAACACCCAGATGACTGTAAAACTGATCCAGCCGATCGCTATGGAAAAAGGTCTGAAATTCGCGATCCGCGAAGGTGGCCGTACCGTAGGTGCAGGACAGGTGACTGAGATCATCAAGTAAGCTTGTTTCGGAAATTCCGAACGCAAAAGCTTGCAAATCAATAACATACAAAGTACTTGGGGTCGAACCCAGGTACTTTGTTGTTCATAAAACTGAACCTGAACGGGCATAGTTCAATGGCAGAATAGCGGTCTCCAAAACCGTTGATGGGAGTTCGAATCTCTCTGCCCGTGCGAAACGAAAAACATGAAAAAGATCACGAACCATTTTCAGGAGAGCATCCGCGAACTGACGGAAAAAGTAAGCTGGCCCACCTGGACACAACTGCAGCAATCCACCATGATCGTGCTGGCCGCAACGCTGGTCATCACCTTCGTTGTATTGCTGATGGATTCCGGTATCGGAAACGGATTCAAGTTCATCTATAAACAATTGTTCTAATGGACAACACCGTACAAACCGAACCGATCGCCTCTGCTGAAGCCAATACCAAATGGTATGTACTTCGCGTGATCAGTGGCAAGGAGAAGAAGGTCAAGGAATATCTCGATAAGGAGATCGCCCGCAGTGGTTGGAGTGAAGCGGTGAAGCAGGTTTTTCTTCCCGTTGAAAAAGTTTACAAAGTTGCCAGTGGTAAGAAAGTTGTGCGGGAGCGCAATTACTATCCGGGTTATGTGATGATCGAAATTACATCTGGTAAGCTCAGTGATGACCTTCGTGACTTGATCAAGAATACGACCAATGTTATTCATTTCTTAGGTAAGGATGATCCCATCGCGCTGCGCAAGGCTGAGGTGAATAAGATGCTCGGCAAAATGGATGAGATGGCCGAAGCTGGTGGAGTAAGCATGATCGAGCCTTACATCGTAGGAGAAACCATCAAGATCATTGAGGGACCCTTCAACGATTTCAATGGTGTGATCGAAGAAGTAAATGACGAGAAAAAGAAACTCAAAGTAACGGTCAAGATCTTCGGCCGTGCCACACCGGTGGAACTGAGTTATATGCAAGTCGAGAAGATCAGCTGATCTTACGTCTTGTATCTCAACATACTGCAAGCCCGTTTCCCAGCGAAACGGGCTTTTTTTCTTACCCTATAAAAAAAGACTGATTTCCTTTGACGAGTCGCCCCGGCCATCTATCTTTGCACCCCCAATTTGTTCTTTAACAACCGCTCCGGCGGTCTTGAGGAATTTGGAAGATCCGGTAGTTCGCCTCGGTGGATGAAAGGTCGTTTGAACCAATAAATCAAAAAAGATGGCAAAAGAAATCAGCGGCTTTGTAAAGCTGCAATGCAAGGGCGGCCAGGCCAATCCGGCTCCGCCCATCGGTCCTGCACTGGGTTCCAAGGGTATCAACATCATGGAATTCTGTAAGCAATTCAATGCCAGGACCCAGGACAAGCAAGGAAAAGTACTTCCCGTCCTCATCACCGTTTACACTGACAAGAGTTTTGATTTCATCATCAAAACCCCGCCCGCAGCTGTTCAGCTGATGGAAGCGGCCAAGATCCAGAAAGGGTCCAAGGAAAGTAACCGCGCCAAAGTCGGCAAAGTTTCCTGGGATCAGATCAAGCTGATCGCGGAGGACAAGATGCCCGACCTGAACTGCTTCACTATGGAAAGTGCCATGAAAATGGTTGCCGGTACAGCACGCAGCATGGGCCTCAACGTAGAAGGAAAAGCTCCCTGGGAAAATTAATCGATGACCGATCCGGTTTAGGCCGGTGATCAAAACGAATCAACATGGCATTCATCAGCAAAAAACGCAAACAGGCCGACACGAAAGTGGACGCCAACAAAGCATATTCTCTCAAGGAAGCATCTACATTGGTCAAGCAAGTGACCACCTGCAAATTCGATGCTTCAGTAGACCTGCACATCCGTCTGGGTGTGGATCCAAAAAAAGCAGATCAGGCCATCCGCGGAACGGTAACCCTTCCACACGGAACCGGTAAGACCAAGCGCGTGCTCGTGCTCTGCACACCCGATAAAGAATCCGAAGCAAAAGCTGCCGGAGCCGATCACGTCGGACTGGATGAGTTCGTAACCAAGATCGAAGGTGGCTGGGTAGATATCGATGTGATCATCGCTACGCCCGCCGTCATGCCTAAGATCGGTAAGCTCGGTAAAGTGCTCGGTCCACGTAACCTCATGCCCAATCCCAAAACCGGTACTGTTACCAATGATGTAGCAGGTGCCGTCAATGATGTAAAAGGTGGTAAGATCGCCTTCAAGGTCGATAAAGTCGGTATCGTTCACGCGTCCATCGGTCGCGTTAGCTTCTCCCCAGAGAAGATCGAGCAGAACAGCCAGGAGCTTCTCAACGCCATCATGAAGGCTAAGCCTTCTTCCTCTAAAGGAACCTACTTGAGAGGAATCAGCATGGCCAGTTCCATGAGCCCCGGCATTGCCATTGACACCAAAGCATTTGTTCACTAATCGCCTAAAAGACGATTCAACTAAACGTCATGACTAAAGAACAAAAAAACGAAGTGATAGAACTGTTGAAAGGCAAGTTCTCTCAATACAATAACTTTTATGTGACCGATACCGAGTCACTCACAGTAGAGCAGATCGGCAAACTGCGTCGTGCTTGCTTCAACAAGAACGTCGAGATGAAGGTGGCTAAGAATACCCTCATCAAGAAGGCGCTGGAGTCGCTGGATAATGACCGCTATGCCGGTATGTATGATTCACTGCATCAGGTGACCGCCCTGATGTTCTCCGAGAATCCCAAGGAGCCTGCTATGATCCTTAGCTCTTTCAGAAAAGAGACTAACGGTGACAAGCCCGTGTTGAAGGCTGCTTTCATCAATGGCGATGTATACTCTGGAGATAATAGCCTCAGCGCCCTCACGAAGATCAAGACGAAGAACGAGTTGATCGGAGAGGTGATCGGTCTGTTGCAGTCACCGGCCAAACGCGTACTCGCTGCCTTGTTGCATCACCACGAGAAGCAGGGAGCAACCGCTGCGGCCGAATAAAACGATTTGGTTCATTCCAAATAAATCGCTCATGTGTCGGATGAGCTTAAAAAACCGGCGAAACAATTTTTTTAAAACCGCCGTCGGAGCGTAAGCTGTGAAGACGGTAAAAATGAAAAAACAATGGCAGACATCAAAGCCCTTGCGGAAAGCCTGGTTGGCCTTACCGTGAAAGAAGTCCAGGAACTGGCAGATTTTATGAAATCCGAATACGGCATCGAGCCAGCTGCTGCTGCAGTTGTGATGGCCGGTGGTGGAGATGGTGGCGGCGGTGCCGCTGCTGAAGAGAAGACCGCCTTCAATGTTATCCTGAAGAGTGGTGGTGCTTCCAAACTGAACGTCGTGAAGGTTGTGAAAGACCTGACCGGACTCGGACTCAAAGAAGCGAAAGACCTGGTTGACGGTGCACCCAAGCCCGTTAAAGAAGGTGTTTCTAAAGCTGAAGCCGAAGACATCGCAGCCAAGCTTAAAGAAGCTGGTGCTGA
>JBKCMR010000058.1:0-10863 GCA_046300055.1 Bacteroidota bacterium | reverse complement strand
TGCCTACGCCATTGCCCCGAACCGAGTACGGCTTGTTACACACTTGGACATAAGCCGAGAGATGATCGAAACCACGATCAAAGCCTTTCGATCATTTCAATAAATTTGCCCATGTTCCCCTCTATCGATCCAACTTCTACTGCCGCCTGGTCGACGTTAAAAAAATTATCCGGGCAAGGAAAAAAAATATCAATCAAGAAAGCGTTTGAATCCGACCCTGCCCGCTTTCAAAAAATGGCTCTTTGCGCCGATTCATTGGTTTTCGATTATTCGAAGAATCGCATCGACGATGCCATTCTGAAAAATCTTTTTCTACTGGCGAAAGAAACGAAAGTCAGACAAGCCCTATTAGCCTTGAGGGCCGGTGAACCGATCAATCGCACCGAACAGCGAGCCGTACTCCACCCAGCCCTTCGAAATTTCAGCCAGCAGGATTGGCGTGTAGAGGGGAAGGATGTGATGCCGGGTGTGACTGCCGTACGAAAACAGATGAAGCGTTTTTGTGAATCAATCCACAGTGGAAAGAGTAAAGGCTATACCAACAAAAAGATCCGAAGCATCGTCAACATCGGTATCGGAGGAAGCGATCTCGGTCCGCTGATGGTCACCGAAGCCCTTCGCCCCTATTGGATTCCCGGCATCGAAGTATACTTTGTATCAAATGTAGATGGAGCCCACATCAGTGAAACACTGAAAAAAATCGATCCGGAAACCACCCTGTTTTTGATCGCCTCCAAGACGTTCACCACCCAGGAAACCATGACCAATGCCCAAACCGCCAGGGAATGGTTCCTTAAAAAGGCTAAAGACCCGAAACATATCGCTAAACATTTTGTAGCGCTCAGTACGAATAAGGAGGCTGTCACCTCTTTTGGCATCGACCCCAAAAACATGTTCGTGTTCTGGGATTGGGTTGGCGGCCGTTATTCTCTTTGGAGTGCCATCGGGCTATCCATCGCCCTGACCATCGGATATAAAAATTTCGAACAGCTCTTAAAAGGAGCTGAACACATCGATGAGCATGTAGTAGAGATGCCGGATAAAGAAAACATCCCCCTGCTCATGGCCCTAATCGGCATCTGGAACACGAACTTCCTGGGTGCTGCAACCGAAGCCATTCTTCCATATGATCAATACCTGCATCGCTTTGCCGCCTATTTTCAACAAGGCAACATGGAGAGCAATGGCAAATCGATGGATAGAAACGGCAAGCCAGTCAAGTATCAAACCGGACCGGTCATTTGGGGCGAACCAGGCACGAATGGACAACATGCTTTTTATCAGCATATTCATCAGGGCACACAGGTCATTCCCTGCGATTTCATTGCATCTGCCCGCCCCCATCACAACCTCAACGATCATCACCTGAAATTGATGAGTAATTTCTTTGCGCAAACCGAGGCGTTGATGAATGGCAAATCCAAGTCGGAGGCCCTACAGGAACTTACAGCAGCTGGCCTATCAAGCGCAGAGATACAAGCGCTACTCCCCTATAAAGTTTTCAAGGGAAATCAACCTACCAATACGATCCTTTTGAAGCAGCTGACCCCTTACACGTTGGGAGAACTGATTGCGCTCTATGAGTACAAGATCTTTTACCAAGGTGTGATCTGGAACATTTTCAGTTTCGATCAGTGGGGTGTTGAGTTGGGCAAGCAACTAGCCAACCGGATTCTACCTGAACTGTCAGATAATAAGCCCGTAACAGCTCACGATGCGTCTACAAACGGACTGATCAATACGTTTAAAAGGTTGAGATAGTTTAGGCAGTTGAGGGAGTTTAGAAAGTTTAGAAAGTTGAAGAAGTTGATAGGGTTGAATATTCTAAACTATCTCAACCTCCTTAACCTTATCAACCTCCTTAACTCTCCAAACTAAAAATGCCCCACTTTCGAGGGGCATTTTTCTATCAAGATCTTCGATTGATTATTGAACCAGGATGATTCCGGAGATCACCTTACCGGTGAACTGGTGTGCTACCTTAACTACGTAGGATCCTTTTGCAGTGGCACCGCCACCGAGGTTGAAGTCCATGCGCTGATAAGGAGCAGATCCGCGAACCAGTGTGATAGCGCGGCTCTCGATCACTTGTCCCAGTGGGTTGTAGATCGTAATTACACGCTGTTCAGCCAGATCACCTGCAAAGTAGAGGCGAACCTGAAAGGCTCCGTTCACGGTTGGGTTCGGATAGATCCAAAGCTTGTCAGTTGCTTCTGCACCGATAACAAGTGAATTGGATTTGTTGGTACAACCATTTACATCCACAACAGTTGCCTGGTATGATCCCAGCTGATCGATGTTGACTACTTGCGTATTAGTCGTTCCGGCGATCGCGCCACCGTTGAGTGTCCAAGACCAACCGCCTGCAGCTGCATTAGGTGTGCTTGTTGCTGTAACGGTTGTGGTACGACCAGGTACCAAACGAACCACAGGCGAACTGATGGTTACTACAGGAAGTGGGTTAACTGTGAGGGTACCGACGTTAGAGGTTACAGATCCGCAAGGAGCGGCAGTAGCCACCACACGGTAGCGATATCCGGTCATGTTCTGAGTTACACCGCTGATGGTCAGGGTTGTGCTGGTAGCACCGCTAACAGCGCTCCAGGTAAGTCCGCCATCGATGCTACGCTCCCACTGGTAGGTGATTGGTCCGCCACTGGTGACAGCCGCAGTGAAGGTTGTACTTCCACCCAGGCACACGGCACGGGTAGAAGGAGACAAAGCAAGTCCACCCACAGGGTTAGTGACACTAACAGGTATAGTTGTAACAGCAGACTGACAAGGAGTCGGTGTGCTGAAGCTTACAGAATAGTTCGTATTAACGGCAGGTCTAACATAGATCGTAGTTGCAGGGGTTCCTGCATAAGGGATGGTTGCAGCAGCATCAGTGAACATAGTGTTCGGGGCTGCCGGGGACGCTGTCCAGGTGCCCTGAGCAAATACAGCAGCTACATAAGTGATCTGAAGCTCCCAGCTAACCAATGTACCGAAATCATCTGCGAAGTCATCGCAGACGCCAATTGTCCAGTTACCGTTTAATGTTCCCAATAAAGGCAGCCAGGAGGTCGTGGATGTCGGCAAAGCCGTAGGAATAGATGATGAGAGCTTATCCGCACGGAATGAACCCGTCCGAGGTGCAGGAGCACCACTAAGTTGGGTAGTGGAAAGGGAGTCAATCACTGTATTGGTAAAATTATCTGTACCATTTGAGCCCGTTCCACCATTTAGTGACTTTATCAAATTAATCGTTTGGCCATTCGGAGCGCGAAGATTTAATGAAATATCCCCTACATAAGTATGATTAAGGTTTAGTTTAATGCCGATATTTTGAACAACCACGCCAGCCGGTATACCGGATACATTTACCGAGTTCGTAACTCCAGCCAAAGTATTGTCGGGAATAGCGAGTGGCAGTCCTGAAGTAGCAGGAAATGTGACGGAAACAGGAGAAGCAACAGAGTTAGTCAGACTCAATGTTTGGATGGATCCTGCACAGACAGTAGCAGATGCTGGACTGACTACCGGAACGATCGCGTTAACCGTAAGTGTTGCAGGATTGCTGAAATCTACAGCCGTACAACCGCCACGCATGAGGGCGCGGAACTGATAACCAGCAAAAGTTCCAGGTACATTGGTCAAAGTAAGAGTAGATGTAGTAGCACCGCTAAACACTCCACCGTTGGTCACATCAATCCAAGTTCCAGTTGCGCTGGTGCGGTATTGCCAAGTATAGGTCAGTAAAGATCCTGTTGCTGCAACACTGAATGTAGCATTGTTGCCGCAGGTGATACTGGTACTCGCTGGCTGTATAGTGAACACGCCGGTAACGCAGGGCTGAATATTAACATTATAATCTTCCGTTTCTCCAAAAGCGTATCCAAAGCATGCTTGCGTATTGGTTAGCGCGGTATTGAAACGTGTCCGTACACGCATACGTGTTACTCCGGTCAAGGCGGTGGCAGGTATATTAATGGTGTTAGTTATAACTCCACCATTTCCTGCGTTGGTACCAATGCTTGTAAACTCGTTTGCATCAAACTGTCCGTTTTGGTTGTAGTCGATCCAGACACTCACATCTTCAGTATAGGTAGTCGGAGTGTTTACAGTAATAGGGTTGCCTGCGCCAGAAAAAACGGTAGGGGCTGCAACCGTTGTGGTATAGTTGGCATATCCATTTGCAGAGCAAGTGGAGCTGTTGTCAAGGGTGCTCAAGCGTACACGAGTGATCACATCGTCATCCGTACAATCAGAATTCGCTGGCACACAATAACAAGCCGATGCCGGCGTCAGGGCTACCTGAAGTGGAGTAGAACTGCCGGTATTACCGGAACAAGTCACGTTACAACGATAGAAGGTAGTTGCGGTGTGGTTTCGCAGCAAAGTGGAGCTAGTCGCACCAGGGATGTCTGTCCAAGGACCGGTTGCTGAAGCAGCAGATTGCCACTGGTATGTCAATCCAATACCAGAAACAGAGTTTTGGAAAGAAAGCGTAAAATTGGTTCCTGCACAGGCTGTTGTAACAGAGGACAATGTATTGCCAGGATTTGGAATACCGGTACAAGCAGGAGCAGTGGGCTGTGCCGTTACAACCATGAAGAAATTATTGTTTGTATTGAAATTTCTAGAACAACCATTGTTTCCAGCAATGCTTCCACATCGAGTTACATAACTTGTCGCTGGTTCCCCCGGAGGAATAGATCCAATAACGGGAGTCTCATTTATGATCCAAAAAACGTCGTTTCGGCTGGAATTTACTACGACATTAATCTGATTATCCACTTCTGCCGTAAGATCGACCGTGTTAGGATAGCTAAAGGTGATGGTTAAGGGTGTACCAAGAGCCGTGGGTGTTATATTAGATACAGTCATCGTTGAGCCTGGGATAAGGGTGCCTGGTCCAGAACCACATGCAACACTTGTGCCATTGGTTGAGCAGTCGGTGTACATGCTCATAGTGAGACTGAATGGAGCGACGGATGCTAATGTAAAAACCTTGATACTCACCTGATTTACATATCTGCTTGTGCCAGCTAAAACAATGGCATCCCCCATACTGGCTGACGAACCATTGGCTGTGGCAGTAATCTCGGCACCCGTTGAGCCTACCGCAGATGTTTGATAGATTACTTGTGAGTTTGCACTTACTATAAGAAGCAAGAGCGCAAGTAGAAAGGAACTTTTGATCCAATCTAAAGAACGAGCCATAATCGTAAAGTTTGGTTGCATAGTAACTATTTTAAATTTATGATCACCTAACTGGAGGCGAATAGAAAAGAGCGGTTTCAAATTAACTAAATTTTAGCAAATTCAAAAAAACAGGGCCCGAACCCATTGTAGTTCAAAAAACCGGAACCGGAGCAGGGTTTTGACCGATTGCATTTCACTTTTTTTTAATAAAAATGTCTGATCCCGTTTTTGAGGTTCAGGGGTTGATTAATTCCAATAAAAGTGAAGGGGTAAACGTAAAGTTTCCACATTCAGCAGAGTTTGGTTGGAGTAAAAATAACCTTTTCAGGCATAAAAAAATGCCCAAAGGGCATTTTTTTTATTGCCTTTAGACGAATCACCATTTATCGACATCGTCTGCAGGAGTCTCAGGCGTTTCTCCCGGGTTGGTATGGCCACCATCAGCTCCGGTTGATCCTTCCTCCTCCGGAAAATCTTCACGAGAGAAGGCGTCAAAGTCAAAATCCGGCATCAACTCGGTTTTGACATAATCAACTGCCTCATTCAAGCCTTTCACAAACTTGTTGAAATCCTCTTTATAGAGGAAGATCTTATGACGGTCATAACCATTGTCGTCAAAACGTTTACGGCTTTCCGTAATGGTCAGATAATAGTCATTTCCGCGGGTGGCACGAACATCAAAAAAATAAGTCCTGCGTTTCCCGGCACGGATTCTTTTGCTATAAATACTATCGGCTTTTCGTTCGTTGTTTTCGTACGACACGGCTCGTTCTTTTGGTTAGAAAATGAGGTAGACAAATATATCCTAAATTCCAAAAAATCCAAATCAGGATAAGAAATTGAAATCGGAGAGATCAACTCACCATTTTCCCATCTTCCAGGGTTACCATACCATCAAATCTGAAATCCGCCGGTACCCGATGGGTGATCAACACCCAGCTGCTATCTTTTGCCATGGAATCCAATGCGGATAAAATTCGCTTTTCTGTCTGCACATCTACCGCACTTAACGTATCATCCAATATGTAAAGTTCCGCTGGCTTCAGCAAGGCCCTGGCCAGTGCCAACCGCTGCTTTTGCCCACCGCTAAGGGTCACCCCCCGCTCTCCCACTACCGTCTGATATCCATCCGGAAACTGAAGTACCTCCTCGTGCAAACAGGCCGTCTTCGCTACGCGGATCAATTCATCTTCTGATGCATCTTGATTTCCAAAACGAAGATTGGCCTCAATGGTATCGCTGAAAAGAAAAACATCCTGTGGTACATAGGCGATACATTTTCGCAGATCGGATAATTCATATTCATTTAAAGCCCGACCATTGATTTTGATCGTCCCGGCTTCCGGATCATAAAAACGCAACACCAACTGCGCCCAGGTCGATTTTCCGCTGCCGGTTGGACCGGTCATTAACCAGCGTTCCCCCTTTTTTATTCGCATATTCCAAGATCGTGCAGCTCGAACGCCGGTATCCGGATAGGAAAAGCAAACCTCTTCAAAATCGATCTGCCCGATCCGATAAAGTGGAATTGTTCCATCTGATCGTATAGCAGGCTGTTGCTTTAGTAGTTCGTCGATTCGAATTTGTGAGGCAGCTGCACGCTGCGTCAGGCTGGCTGTCAAGCCGATCGCACTCACCGGAAAGGTGAGCATGTTGATATATAAAATAAATTCAACCAGCGCATTGAGTCCTAGCCCCCCGCCTTGCATCACATATAACCCACCCATGAGGATCGTCAACAGTGTACTCAACCCGATCAGCAGGGAGATCGAGGGGAAATACATGGCCTCCACCTTGGCTAAATCCAAGGCTGCTTTTCGGTAACGCTCGGCTCTTTCGGCGAACCAACCGATGACCGAATTTTCTTGTACAAAAGATTTTACCACCCGAATACCACTGTAGGTTTCCTGCGCTTGAACGGTAAGATCTGATAACGCCTCTTGCGTTTGTTCACTCAATCGGTTGATCCGCTCATTTACCCGATACATCAAATAGGCCAGTAGCGGAAGCGGACTTAGCACATACATTGTGAGCACCGGATCCCGACGCCACATGGAAATCACACAAAAAAGGATGATGGTAAACAGGTTGGCAAAATACATCAGAGCTGGGCCCGTGAACATGCGTACGCGACTCACATCTTCAGCGATCCGGTTCATCATATCGCCGGTACGATTTTTCTTGAAGAAGGCCAGATCCATTTGCTGGAAATGGGCATATAGGTCGGACTTCTGCGCAAATTCAATGTGCCGGCTCATAACGATCAAGGTCTGGCGCATCAGAAACAAAAAGAAGCCCCTTAGGATGGCGAGCATCAGAATCGTCAGCCCGCAAACAGCTACCACTTGCTCCATTCCCCAAGCTTGGACAGAGACCCAATCGGCAAAGCGCTGCACCAATGCATCATAGCGAGCCGGACGCTCAGCCGGTTGATAGCCCGGCAAACGCAACGTCCGTTGAACATAATCGACCACAAAACCTGTGACCTGCGGAAACAACACGTTGAAATAATTGGAAAGGGAAACAAACACCAAGCCTGCTATCAACCGCAACCTATAGCGCCAGAAATAAATTGACAAGGATCGTAACAGTCTGATCAACCGAACTGAAATTATTTCTTGATTAAAAATCTCCCAAATAAAAAAGACCCCGCCGTTGGCGGGGCTTTATTATGTTTTGCGGAGAGAGAGGGATTCGAACCCCCGGACCTGTTACAGTCAACGGTTTTCAAGACCGCCGCAATCGACCGCTCTGCCATCTCTCCGCCGCAAATGTACAGCGTCGGAAAGATTATTCAAAACAGGTTTAGAATATTAATACGCCTTCCCGGAATCCGGTGGTCTTCAGTGTCACTTTCACCTGCACCTTTTTACGGGCGATCAACGCCTGCTCCAGGCGGGACCGCAGCGACTCGTAAACCGATATGGGATAATAAATGCTAACCGTTCCATTTTCAGCGCTGGCGGCCTGCTGGATCTTTTCCGCCGCACTATAAAACACCAACTGGCAAGCGCCCGGCTTATTCCCGCCCATATTCAGTGCAACCAAAATGCGCATCGAGTGCTCAAAACTTTTCACCGAGCCATCCATTACGTTTGAAGCCGTATAGGTTGTTTGTCCCAGTCCCACCACGTCAATCAACTCCACTTTATCCTCTGTAGGCTGTGCCGCTTTGAAAACACGCTTTTGCAAGGTGGCATTAGACGACACCTCATGCACATTCATAACCACATCCTCCGGCTGGGCAAATAAAGACATAGATGACCCCATCACTAGCAATAACATGATTCTTCTCAACATAAAATGATTTTTGGCTAAGTTACTCATTTATATTTTTTATCAGCCTTCTCCTCTTGCAACAATCGGATACGCTTCACATCACTTAAGGATACCTGCATGGGCAACTTTCCGATGCGAACCACGACTTGCTTACCCTTGAATTCCATGACCTGGCCATGCCGACCGGTCTTTTTCACTAAAACCACATCCCCGATCGCCGGTTCTCCCGCCAAATCCTCATGCGGTGTTGCCATATCCTGCGCATTTCTTTCCTTGGAAGAAACCGCGCGCTTCGGAAACAATACCTGCCCCATTTCTTTCATGGCTTTTTCCTTGTCCTTATTCTTTCTCCAGTCTTGCACCACCATCCGAAGTGTTCGTTCCAGGTCCTTCAACTCCTTCCATCGCTCTGCTCCGATACGATTTTGCTCCCGTAAAACAGCTACCTCCTGACGATGCCTCTCCTTATCCATCACCCGCTCCATCTCGGCCTTGAGTCGTTTATTCTCAGCCAACACCTTATTGAGTTCCTGCTGCTGCTTCTCTACATCGGCCAACTCTTTCTCGGTACGATGCAGGAGTTTATCAAGTCGCACATGATCTTCCCGAACAAGGCCTTTGGCCCGGTCGATCAAACGCTTATCCAATCCGATCCGCTGAGCGATGGCGAATGTGTACGAACTACCGGGCTTACCCACTTGTAATCTATAGAGGGGAGATAAGGTCTTTTCATCAAAGGCCATGGCTCCATTCATCAAGCCGAGCGTACGGCCCGCCATCACTTTCAAATTCAGGTAATGGGTCGTAACAACACCCATCGAATGTTTTCGTAAAAACTCCTGCAACATCACCTCTGCAAATGCGCCCCCCAGGTCGGGATCACTACCACTGCCCATCTCATCCACGAAGAACAGGGTTCGTCCATTTGCGGCCTCCAAAAATTCTTTCATGTGCAGCAGGTGACTGCTGTATGTGCTCAATTCAAATTCTAAACTTTGGGCATCCCCCATTTGAATCATCAACTGCTTAAAAACGCCCAACCGACTACCTGCAGCTACCGGCACCAAGAGACCACTCTGGACCATCAGCTGTATCAGTCCGATGGTTTTCATCGCCACTGTCTTACCGCCTGCGTTGGGCCCGCTGATCACTAAAATTCGATTCTCCTCGGTGAGGGAAATGTCGAGTGGAATAGTCGGCTTGCCGTTCGATCGATTGTAAAGCAACAACAGTGGGTGACGTGCTTGCACCAACTGCACACCGGCTTTCAGTTCAATTTCCGGTAACTGACCATCCATCTCCACCGCCAACCGGGCACGTGCCCGTATGAAATCAAATTGTCCGAGTATGGAATAATACGCTTTTAACAACGGCTGATAAACAGACAACTCAGCAGTCAACGCCCGCAAAATGCGGACCACTTCAGCCCGCTCCTCATTCTCCCATTCAAATACTTCATTGTTCAATTCAATGGTTTCCTCCGGCTCCAAAAAGGAAGTTCGACGGCTCTCGCTTTCTCCATGTAAAATCCCTCTGACCACTCGTTTTTGCTCCGCCAAAACAGCTACCACACGCCGGCCGTTCAAAAAACTTTCCTCGATCTCTGCCAACCATCCTTGTTTGTGCAATTTCTGGACGATTCGCTCAAATACCGACCTGAGTTCCTGCCGCTTTCTATGCAGTTTTGTCCGAATCTCCTGCAAGTATTTTGATGCTTGATCTCGTACCTGTCCGTTCGGCTCCAATACATCATCGATCCTGGCAATGATCTTCTTTTCATATTCCGTATCGGACAGTACTGTTACCAACGACGGGTATGCTATTTTACGTTCAAGATTGAACCATCGATAAACAGACTCCGTATCGGTCAGCAGGCGCCGGATCTGCATCCATTGTTCGCCGGTCAGTACCGCACCGGATAGACCGAGCAACTGCAACTCCCGAAGGATCGAAAGGGGTTCTTCTGTGGGAAAGGCCAGACCCTGATCCAACAACCATTTGAACTCTTGGGTTTGTCCAAGCGCCAACCGAATGTGATCGATCTGGTTGTGTATGCGGATCTCCCGGGCACACGCTTTGGCCCATTCACCTCTACAGTGAGAAACCAATCGTTCTACCACTCGATCGAATTCGAGTTGCTGGTGTGCCGAAGCAGGAAATAGTCTCATCTTGTTAAATAAAATATCGTTCGCTCAAAACCGGCACAAAACTCGGATTTTTGCCCTCGTTATGAACAGATTCCTTTTTATCTCCTTACTACTGCTGGCCGGGCTCAGTGCTTGTGCACAAACCGAACCAAAAAAAACCAAACAACCTCCCATGGAAGACAGCACCGTAAAAAATAATCCAACCCTGCCCGCCACCGAGATCGCCACCTAGGCCAACGGCTGTTTCTGG
>JBKCMR010000057.1:0-7483 GCA_046300055.1 Bacteroidota bacterium | reverse complement strand
GAAAAAGGTTTCGGTTTTATTCGAGAATCTAAAACAAAGCAAAGTGTATTTGTTCACTCTAAACAACTCTCAAGTCCGGTGCAGTTGAATGATAAAGTAAAGTTTATTGTAAATAAAGGGCTTAAGGGATTAGAGGCTACTGAGGTAAGTGTTATAAAATAAAAGGAATAATTCTTTTATTAGTGCCCAAGACTGGATGGTGTTCGCTTCGCTCACACAACACAATAAATTGGTCTTACCCAAAGTCCCACACGGCTTCGCCGTGACGGGCTTTTTACTTGTCTGCTTAGGCAAGTAAACTTGCCCCGCATCCAATTAAAAAAGCCCTCAACACTTCGTGTTGGGGGCTTTGTGCCCTTTGCCGAACTGAGTTCGAACGAAATTTTTGTAGATTTAGCATACGTCTCAAAGCTTTGTATATCTGCACTTTAGATGATTTTTTTCTTTTAAAAAAATGTCTTTAAAATTGATATAATATTGCAAGACTAATTCGATAGAAAATTCATTTTATGATCAAAGGTCTAAGACTCTTGCTGATACTTTTTTGCGTTCCAACTTTTTCATTTTCACAAGTGGGTATTGGAACAAGTACCCCAAATTCTTCTGCACAGCTGGATGTAACTAGCACCACCAAAGGCTTTTTGCCTCCGAGAGTAGCTTTGACCGCAACCAATTCTACAACGCCTGTCACTTCCCCCGCTACAGGGTTATTAGTATATAACACTGCCACGGCAGGTACCTCTCCCAATAATGTAACGCCAGGATTTTACTACTATGATGGTACCAAGTGGCAGCGCATTATCAACCAGCAGCCTGATGCCACGGTTAGTTTCAACACATCCAACCCCAATACAGGCGGCCCGACTTTTACGCCCAACACACCTGCCAGCACTGACTATATTTATGTAAGCAGTGTAGACAACTCACAATGGACATACAATGGCAGCACTTATGTTACCTACACTCCTCCTGCAAGCACACCTTGGTATCTTTCATCAGGAACAAGTGACGCAGGTAGTAATAAAACAGCAGCTATTTATAGAACTGGAAATGTAGGCATAGGAAACACAACTCCTAATGCAAAACTTGATATACGAACAAATCCTACAAACACATCAGATCCAGGGTCTGGTTATTTAGGTATTGGTACAACAACTACAGCCGCCAATACAGCAGGGGCCGGTGCAATACGATACAGTACCAGTAGCGGTGGTATTCTGGAATATAGTAATGGTATTAACTGGAACACTCTTGAAGGTACGGTTAGTAAAGCAACAGTAATCGCCACAAAAACTACGTCGCAGACCATAAATGATCAAACCCCAACCAATATTACGGATTGGTCCGAAGTTACTGATAATGCTAATGCGTTTGACCCTGCGACAGGTTTGTTTACTGCACCTCGAAGCGGGAACTATGTGTTTAATTTTAGCTATGCATTTTCAAACTCCGCATATACTAATTCAAATAATCTTGTTATAGAGGCTTGGATGACATGTTCCGATAACACCAAATTAAGGAAACAATTGCTCGCTGCTCCTGTTAATATTTCAACTAGGTGTGGAGCTATGATATCATTTGTTGTGAACTTGAATTTAGGTGAAACTATTAGGCCTTCTATTTGGCATGCTACTGGGGTAAGCAGATCATTGGAGAATGGCTTCAATAACCTGTCTATCGTAGAGCTCTAACTGGGAGTGAGGAATAGAAGGAACGTACCAAAAGCACTACTGTAATTAATTAATTCTGTTATTCACTAATAATTATCAGTATATAATTATCCGGTTTTAAGGAGGGGGAGTCAATACATTAGCAATGTTTGAATTTAATTCTTGCGTCCAGATAAAGTGGATGAAATAAAAAAGATAAAAACATTTATCAGCACTTTGACTAGAAATCAATCCAAAATGAATAATGGTCGCTGGATATTATTTCCAACGGCCATTATTATTTTCTAAAATATAAGTGCCCAAGACTGGATTCGAACCAGCACGCCGTTTCCAGCGCTACCACCTCAAGGTAGTGCGTCTACCAATTTCGCCACCTGGGCAGGGGGTGCAAATTTAAGCGGTTTTTGCATTCAAGACAATCCGAAAACGGGTTCCTTTTCCCAACTCAGAAGAAACCAACAGCAGCTCCCCACCATGGTACTGCTCCACGATCCGTTTGGCCAGTGAGAGTCCCAGTCCCCACCCCCTTTTTTTGGTACTGAATCCGGGTTCAAAGATTCGTTTCTGATTCGAGAGGGCGATCCCCTTACCCGTATCTGAAATCTCTATTGAAACTTTATCATTGGTAGCATTCAATGATACATCGATCGCCCCTACCCCATCCAATGCATCCAACGCATTTCGGATCAGGTTTTCAATCACCCACTCAAATAGCGTTGCCGAAAGTGGCACTTGAAGGTTCTCATCAACCAGACTGCTTAACCGTATCTCGACCTTATCAGATGATCTCCCCCGCATGTACTCAACTACCCCTTCTATTACAGGCGCGATACTGGTAGACTCCAATTGAGGCTTGCTACCGATCTTTCCGAAACGATCAGAAACCAGTCTTAGTCGATTCACGTCTTTTCCTAGCTCCGCAGCCAATTTCTGTTGATTCGGATCCTCCCGCAACATTTCTACCCAGGCCTCCAACGAAGAAACCGGTGTGCCCAACTGATGAGCGGTTTCCTTGGCCATGCCTGCCCATACCTGATTCTGCTGGGACCGATGCCGGGTCCTTAATGAGTTCAGGGTGATGAAAATAAATAATCCAACGATCGCCAATTGGATCAACGGATAATACCTGACCTGATTCAACAGCTCAGAATCGCCATAGTAAAACAAGATCACCTGCGGCGGATCGGACTCGATCACCAACCGGATCGGATCTCGCTGCTTTTTAAACTCCTCGACCTTTTGCCGAATGAATAATGAATCAGCCACCGGGTCCAACTCTCCCATATTGATGGGCATGCCCAAAGGCCTGCCCTGCTCATCGGTTTGGATAATGGGTATTCGGTTGTTTTGATTCGTGATGCGGCTCGTGAGTTCGAGCGCCCGGTCGTCGCCTTTCGATTGAATATTATAATTCACCGCCTCTTTCCAGAGTTCTACATAAGCCCGCTCGTCTGCCGCAATCTTGTTAGCCAAGAACTGTGAATAGAATACAGTGCCGGTAACAATCGCAATTGCCAGCAGGGCAACCCCGATCCTCCAATTGAACCAAGCGGGAATCATGCCTACAAAATAAGGAACCTGCGGCAGGTGACTTACATTTGACCCATAATTATCAGGTGAAAAACAGTCCTACAGTTTCCATCGTCATCCTCAACTGGAACGGTGCGCATCATCTGCGTCGCTTCCTGCCTTCCGTACTCAAAACCGAGTATGATAAACTGGAATTTGTGGTAGCTGACAATGGATCATCTGACGATTCACTCGAGCTGCTGCAAAAAGAGTTTCCCTCCGTCAGAACCATTCGTCTCGACCGTAATTATGGTTTTGCTGAAGGATATAACCGGGCGCTAAAGCAGGTTTCATCAGATTACTACATGATCCTGAATTCTGATGTGCTGGTGGAACCCAACTGGATCCAGCCGCTGGTCGATCTGCTGGAATCCGACACTCAAATCGCCGCTTGTCAACCTAAAATCCTTTCGCTCCAATACCCCGACCGCTTCGATTATGCAGGCGGTGCCGGCGGATGGCTGGATGCATTCGGATATCCATTTGCCAAGGGGCGCATTTTTGATTTGTGCGAGACTGATTCCGGACAATACAACGACTCATCACCCATCTTTTGGGCCAGTGGAGCTGCTTTATTCATCCGATCAGCTGTGTTTCATGAGGTCGGCGGATTCGACCCCTTTTTCTTTGCACACCAGGAAGAGATCGATCTGTGTTGGCGGATACAGCGAAAGGGATACAAAATCTACTCCTGCCCCGGATCGGTGGTTCATCACCTGGGCGGTGGCACACTCCCGCGTGGAAATTCTTTGAAGACCTATTTGAACTTCCGGAACAATCATATCATGTTGTTCAAAAACCTCTCACCGCTTCGTAAAGCAGTACTCATACCCGTTCGTTTTGCACTCGACGGGCTTTCTGCCTGGAAGGGATTGTTGGGCGGCGATCCTGGCTATTTTTTTGCCATTGTTCGGGCGCATCTTGCCTTTTTGGGTTGGCTCATGACTAAAAGTGGGCCCTATTGGCTCAAAGGCAGCGGAGTGAGAAAACTAAGTGGTTTTTACGGAGGAAACTTGGTCTGGTCTCATTTCATTAAAAAGAAAAACCGCTTTTCAGAGATTTTTGAAACAACAAAGCGATAAAAAAAATGGGCTACTTATCTTTGCGGCATAAACTCAACCCATGAACCTCGAGCAAGAATATCAACAGGAGCTGGCCAAGTCTGAAAGAAGTGATTTCACCAACAATTGGGTTTCCAGTTCAGGTTTTCTTTTCTACTTACATGTTGGATGTTTAGTTGCTTTTCTTTTCGGAGCGGTTTTGATGCTTACCTCTAAGCGCTACGAAAAGATCAACGCACCGGTGCAGGAGAGCAGTTTGTACACCCCCCAGTATAAATAAGCCCCTTAAAATTTTTTTGATTTGTGCTGCGACAGTATTTTTGTCGCCCGGTTGAAAAACCGAATCGTTCTTTACTAGCGGAAGTAGCTCATTTGGTAGAGCACGACCTTGCCAAGGTCGGGGTGGCCGGTTCGAGCCCGGTCTTCCGCTCCACGATCCTCTTGCCTACGGCGGAGGATTTTTTTTGTCCGCCCCCTGCCTGCTGCAGGCGAACCCGCCCTGGTGGTGAAATTGGTAGACACGCAGGACTTAAAATCCTGTGGCCCGCAAGGGCCGTATCGGTTCAACTCCGATCCGGGGCACATAAAAACCCGACACATCGTGTCGGGTTTTTTGTTCAGTGTGTAGCGGTCAGAGTTGCCGGTTGGGTTTGGTACATTTGTTCAAAGTCCTTCTATGTCCACCGAGATCCGTTGTCCAAATTGCCAGCACTCCTTCGCCCCCGGTGATGCGATCCGTGAGGAAGTTGAAAAAGAAACCAGGGCCAAGGTCGTAGAGTGGCAAAAGCAGAAAACCGCCGAATTCCAGTCTCAATTAGAGAAAGAAAAAGCACAGGTTCGCGATCAAGTTGAGAACCAATTACGGCTGCAACTCCAAAATGATTACGAGCTACAGTTACAATCCCTCACGGCTGCCAACATACAGAATGAAGAAAAACTAAAAGCAGCCCGTGAACAGCAACTGAAATATCTACAAAAGGAACAAGAACTAAAGGCTAAAGAAGAGGAACTCGAGATCACCTTACAACAAAGATTACTGGCCGAGCGTGAATCATTATCCGCCGAGATCCGAAAGCAGGAAGATCAACGGATCTCTACGCTGGAAACAGAATTCCAGCTGAAATTAAAGGAGATGAAAGAACAGTTGGAAACCCAGCGGAAGCTGGCTGAAGAGATGAAACGCAAAGCCGAACAGGGCAGCATGCAATCACAAGGTGAGGCACAAGAACTTCTTCTCGAAGAAATGCTTAGAACTGCTTTCCCATTCGACCAGATCGACGAAGTGGGCAAAGGCGTTCGCGGAGCCGATTGTATACAGACCGTACGGAATCCATTTGGGCAGGACTGTGGCAAGATCATATATGAGAGTAAGCGCACCAAAGACTTTTCCGTGGAATGGATTGAAAAGATAAAAAGTGATATGCGCAGTCAGGGCGCAGAAGTAGCCGTGATCGTCACCCAAGCGCTTCCCAAAGACATGAGCAGCTTCGGCCAAAAAGAAGGCGTCTGGATCTGCACCTTCCAGGATGTGAAGGCCGTGGTACAATTGCTTCGTGAAGCAGTGATCCGTATCTACAATGCAACCAAAAGCCAAGAGAATAAAGGCGACAAAATGCATTTGCTGTACGACTATCTGAACAGCCGCGAATTCGCTGAACAGTGGCAGGCCATCCGAGAAGGTTTTTTATCCATGCGCCTATCGATCCAGAAAGAACGAGACGCCATGGAAAAACTATGGAAGCAACGCGAAAAACAATTGGAAAAAGTACTGCTCAATGCCGCCCATATCCGCGGATCCATCGAAGGCATATCGGGCAGCGATGTTGATCTGAATTTATTGGGAGACGGGGAAGATTTAGTTGAGGGATGAGGGATGAGAGATGAGACGATTTAAATCTTCTACTTTCTACCATCTACTTACTTCGCCATAACCGTCCACGACAGACATAAAGTATCTATAAACCTTGCAGCCACATTCATACCCATCCCCTTCCCGCCTATTTTTATCGACCAGCCACCTGCTACTGCATCCATCTGCTCGATGGGCAGGTCCCGAATAAAATCTACCCCCGATTGATGCAGTGCCTTGAAGGCTGTTTCCTTGACAGACCAGGCAAGGGTATATGCATGGCTAACATCCTCCTCATTGGGGGAAAACAAAAAAGATTTTAATACCTCTTCCTCCACCGGCGCGAGAAATTTTCTCCGAACGCGATGCGCTCTTTCGGTTATTTGTTCGACATCGACTCCCACTTTGTTAGATGGATCAAGGATGGCCGCGATATAGGTTCCGGCATGAGAAATAGAAAAATGAGCGCTTGAATCGGCCAGATAAGGTCTGCCCCCAGTGGCAACCCGGAGCTGCTCATACGGAAAGTGTGGATCCAGCTGTTGAAGTAAAAATCGGCCCGACAGGTATTGCTTTCTCTTCTCTGCATGTGTGGGCATGGAATCAAGAACAGTGGAGGGCAAGGCTTCCCTAAAAAAAGACTCGTCTTCCAGAGCCTCCCAAAGGATCAGCGGGGTATTTGATTCCTGATGTTGAAAAAAAACGGGCATGTTTCTGTCCAAATCCTTTTTCCGGTCGGATATTCGGCACCACGAATTAACGGAAACTCCCCCATGATATTATCAGATTCCCGCATCCTGCAAGAAATTGAAAAAGGCACGATCCTGATCCGCCCTTATCGCCCTCAATGTTTGGGTTCGAATTCATACGATGTTCACCTCGGTAAAACCTTGGCAACCTATGTGGATGCTGAGTTGGATGCGAAAAAACACAATACCATCGAGTATTTTGAGATCCCCGACGGAGGGTATGTACTCCAACCGGAGGTGTTCTATTTAGGTGTAACAGAAGAGTACACCGAGACACATGCGCATGTTCCTTTTCTGGAAGGAAAATCATCTACCGGACGTCTAGGCATCGATATACATGCCACCGCGGGTAAAGGAGATGTAGGGTTTTGTGGCAACTGGACGCTGGAAATATCCGTAAAGCAACCCGTTCGGATTTACAAAGGAATGCCCATCGGCCAACTCATCTATTTTCCGGTGGAAGGCGAGATCCTCACAGCCTATCAGAATAAGAATAATGCTAAATACAGCAACCAGCCCGACCGACCCGTTGAATCCATGATGTGGAAGAATAAATTCTGATCAGTTCAACCACCAGATCGTACC
>JBKCMR010000056.1:0-46612 GCA_046300055.1 Bacteroidota bacterium | reverse complement strand
CGCAATTATTGATCAGCTTCGAAATTTCTTCGCCCGCTTTACACTTTTCATGGCTTTGGGATCGCCGCTGAGGATCTGTTCAGCGCCTACATTTTTACCGTTGCTCGGACAGCCCGATTTCCGACGAAAGAGATTACTCATTAGGCCGCAGGAAGTAAGCGTAAAGCAGATCAGCAGCAGTCCCCAGAAACTATTTTTCAGTCGCATCTTTAATTATTTTTCGTTTGTTTCTTTTTGAAACCAACCGGCGTATTTGATATAGTTATTAGCGATGCGTTCGATCTCGCCCCGCACCAATTCAGGCGTGATGTCTTTTACTTTTTTCGCCGGCACACCGGCATAGATACTGCCGCTTTCACAGATGGTTCCTTCGAGTACCACCGCGCCGGCGGCGATGATGGTGTTTGATTGTACAACGGCTTTATCCATCACGATGGCGCCCATGCCGATCAGTACATGATCGTGCAACGTGCATCCGTGCACGATGGCGTTGTGCCCGATGGATACTGAATTTCCGATGGTGGTGCCGCATTTTTCATAGGTGCCATGGATGCAGGCGCCATCCTGAATATTCACCTGGTCGCCGATGCGGATAAAATTCACGTCGCCACGAACCACCGCATTGAACCAGATGCTGCCCTCCTTGCCCATTTGAACATCGCCAACAATGGTAGCATTCGGTGCGAGAAACGTGTTCTCTCCAAATTGTGGTTGTTTTCCTTCTACCGGTAGGATCAGTGCCATCTTACTTGTTATGATGCAAATATCCTCTTTTCTTTCCGACCTTTAACCCGTGAATACAAGGGAGATTTTTTTACGACATGTGGCACAGACCTCGCCGGCATCATTGGCCTTCGAGATCCAGCGGGCGGAGTGTGCCACACTGTTCGATGTCAAGGGTAATGCCTATATCGATCTGATCGGTGGCATCTCGGTGGCGAATATGGGTCATGGTCATCCGAAGATCTTGGCGGCCATTCGAGCGCAACTCGACAAGTACCTGCATGTGATGGTATATGGTGAATTTGTTCAATCCCCACAGGTCCGGTATGCGCAGCGTCTTTGCTCTTTGCTACCATCAACCCTGAACTCCGTTTACTTCACCAACTCGGGTGCTGAGGCCGTAGAAGGGGCCATGAAGCTGGCCAAGCGATATACGAACCGAACGCGTATCATCAGTTTTCAGGGATCTTATCACGGCAGTACCCAAGGGGCATTGAGTGTTATCGGGGATGAGTATTGGAGACAGGCGTTTCGTCCCCTTTTACCCGACGTATGGCACCTTCGGTACAACGATCCGGCAGCGATCGATGCCATTGACGAAACAACGGCTTGCGTGTTGCTGGAGACGGTACAAGCGGAATCGGGCATACTTGTTCCGGATGCCGGCTGGCTGAAGGCATTGGAGGAAAAATGTAGGGCGACGGGTACGTTGCTGATGTTGGATGAGATACAGGCTGGGTTCGGTCGCACCGGCAAGTGCTGGGCCTTTGAATGGTTCGACATCGTGCCGGATGTATTGTTATTGGGGAAAGCGTTGGGTGGCGGGTTGCCACTCGGCGCTTTTATCGCGGATAAAAAAATAATGGACAGGTTAACGGATGAACCGGTGCTCGGACACATCACTACGTTCGGCGGACATCCGTTGAGTTGTGCGGCAGGGCTCGCTGCACTGGATGCACTGGTCGAAGAACGATGGATCGAGACAGTGAAAGAAAAAGAAGCACTGTTCCGTACGCAGTTACAACATCCGATGATCAAATCGATCCGTTCCTTCGGATTATGGATGGCGGTTGAATTCAGTGATGCGGAAACATGCAAACGCGTGATCGATGATTGCTTAACAGTAACTCCGCAAGATCCGACCGGACTCATGACCGATTGGTTTTTGTTTTCGCCGAATTATTTACGCATCGCGCCTCCATTGATCATCTCAGAAGCGCAAATCAAACTTGCTTGTGAACGTATCTTGAAGGCTATCGATCAGAGTAAGCTATAGATCCAGAAACCAAGCAACGCGCCGAGCAGCGGACCAACAACCGGTATCCAGCTATAGCTCCAATCCGAATCTCCTTTTCCGTGAATGGGCAATATAAAATGGGCGATGCGTGGCCCAAGATCTCTTGCCGGATTGACGGCATAACCCGTCGGACCACCCATGCTCAATCCGATCGCCAACACGACAAGCGCAATAGGAAGCGCATCGATCGTAACGAATGGTGTACTGGGTTGAGACATGCCCAAGGCGGCCATCACCAATACGGCAGTGCCAATGATCTCGGTGATCAGATTCGGTATGGTTTTACGAATGGCGGGCGCATTGCAAAACACGGCTAGCTTCAAAGAGGCATCAGCTGTGCGCTCAAAATGTGAATGATAGGCGAGCCAGGTAAGTGTAGCGCCGATGATCGCGCCACCGAATTGTGCGATCAGATACGGTATAATCAGCGTCCGATCGAAATCGCTGAATAGGGCGGCTCCCAATGTAAAGGCAGGATTAAGGTGTCCGCTGCCACCCAGTTTGACACTTACATAATTTCCGATGAATACGGCCATGGCCCATCCTAGGGTGATGACGATCCATCCGCTGTTGTTGCCTTTTGTATCCGTCAGTACTACATTGGCCACCACGCAGCAGCCCAGTGTGATGAGGAGGATCATGCCGATAAATTCTCCAATAAAAGGTGTCATGTGTGGTCGGTTGATTTTATTGTGTGTTAGCCCACGCGATGCTGGCATTCACGGCTCGGTGCCATCCAGCTAAAGCAGTTGTTCTTTCAGCATCCGAGCAGAGGGGGTCGAATTGTCGTTGTTTTTTCCAGTTGGACTGAAGGGAGGAGAGGTCCTTCCAATAACCGACTGCCAATCCGGCCAGGTAGGCCGCACCAAGAGCGGTGGTTTCGGTGATCTCAGGTCGTATCACTGAACAATTGAGTAGGTCTGCCTGAAACTGCATCAATGCATTATTGATGGTGGCGCCGCCATCCACACGAAGCTCTTTAATGGGAATGCCGGCATCCGCATTCATGGAATGTAATACATCCGCCGTTTGATAGGCGATGCTGTCCATTGCTGCCCTCGCCAGGTGTGCCTGATTACTACCGCGTGTCAATCCGAAAATCGTACCACGTACATGGGGATTCCAGTGTGGGGCACCCAATCCGGCAAAAGCGGGTACGATGTATACGCCTCCGGCATCCGATACCTGCGCAGCGAGTACTTCCACTTCGCTTGAGTGGCGGATGATCTTCAATTCATCTCGCAGCCATTGCACCACGGCGCCTGCGATAAAGACACTTCCTTCTAATGCGTACTGGGTGACGCCGTTGATCTGCCAGGCAATCGTTGTGAGTAGTTGGTTGTTTGAGTGGATGGCTTTCTCTCCGGTATTCATCAGCATGAAGCAGCCGGTTCCATAGGTGTTCTTGGCCATACCGGGTTCAGTGCAGAGTTGTCCGAATAAGGCAGCTTGTTGATCGCCGGCGATTCCGGCGATGGGAATGTTGTTTGAGGGATCGCTTCCATGCAGGTGCGCCTGGCCGTACACTTCACTGCTCGATCGCACGTTGGGCAGTATGGAGGAAGGGATATTGAAAAGTTCCAGCAGTTCATTGTCCCATTGCAAAGAATGAATGTTGTACAGCATGGTTCTCGACGCATTACTGACATCGGTTACGTGTACTTTTCCTTTTGTGAGGTTCCAGACCAGCCAACTGTCGATGGTGCCGAATGCGAGTTCTCCTTTTTCCGCACCAGCTCTCGCATCAGGTACGTGTTCCAGAATCCAGTGAAGTTTAGTAGCCGAAAAATAGGCATCGATCAGGAGTCCGGTTTTTTGCTGGATCATCGATCCTTTTCCGGCAGCTTTCAGCTGGTCGCAATATGCAGCGGTGCGTCGGTCTTGCCATACGATGGCGGGGTGTATAGGATGACCTGTTTTGCGATCCCATACAACGGTTGTTTCTCGCTGATTCGTGATGCCGATCGCCGCGATCTGTTCCGGTTGAATTTTAGCTTTTGCCAGCACTTCGGCGATAGTGCCCGATTGCGTGCTCCAGATCTCATCCGCATCATGTTCTACCCATCCGGGTTGCGGATAATATTGTTTGAATTCTTTTTGTGCGATGCTGACGATCTGACCCCCTTGATCGATCAGGAGGGTTCGACTGCTGGTAGTGCCCTGATCGAGGGAAAGTATGTAGCGATTGGACATGACGATCTGGATGGCCAAGTAAGATAATTGTTTTACGCAATGCGTAAAACAAAAGATCCCGACATTGGTCGGGATCTGAACAGAAGGTGCATGGGGGGATCAGAAGTCAAGTCCCATCGATAAATAATATTTCGGTTTTCCTTTGAAGAATCCATCCATTTGCCAGGCAGCATCTACTCGTAGGAAATAGCCGAGTACAGTGCTGCGGGCGCCGAAACCGTATCCGCCGGCAAAAGGACCGATACCACCTGCTTTCACTTTTAGCGTTACGGGCGGGGCTTGGTAGAACAAGGCGGGTCGCTGGATTTTGTCATAGGCGCCGTTCCAGGCTGTTCCCAGGTCGATGAATTGAACCAGTTGGAAATTTCTGAGCAGGGCATTGTTGATCGGCTTGTTGATGAAGGAGGTGAATACAGGGATGCGCACTTCACTATTCAATACCACGGCATTATTTCCGTTGGCGATATTTTGTTTGAATCCGCGTAGGTTCACGGCCAGTGATTGATAGGCATAGTCGTTATCCGGATCGAGCGGATGCGCCGGATCGAAATAGCGATAGGTACCATCTGCTTTTTGATTATTTGCGAACATCAGCCAATTATCGACCCCGCCCAGGTAGTAGACGATCTTCTGTGTACCGAAAGAGAAATCGCCGGCTGCACGAACCGACCAGCTGATGTTCCGGTAGATGGGCAGATAGTGGCGGAAATCAAATCCTGCATTCATGACGAAGGGGAAGTCGCCGGTCCCCTGTACGGTATTCTTTCCGACCTGTGCATTGTAATCGAAATAAATCTTCCAGCGCAGTCCTTCCCAAATATTCAGTGCCGGAGAGATGGCATCGTCATGCACGAATTCAACGCGGGCCAGCGCATAGCTCAATCGATCATCCTTAGCAAACAAGGAGCGGTCGGGGAAGAACTCATTGGCAAGTTTAACGTAGCGATCGCTGCGATAGGCCACATTGAAACGCAGGCTGCGCACTTTATTGAAGGGGTAACTGATACTGAATTGGTACAAGTTGGATAAGAGTTTTGAATTGTACCAGGTCGAATCTGTATACAGCGGTGGGTTATCGATCGCGTTGCGATAATAGGTGAACCCGAAATCGATCCGTTTTTTCAGGTATTGGAAAGTGAATACATATTCGTTGTTACGGAGGTTGGGACTGATGCGATAACCGCCGGCGATCTTCCAGTCTTCCATCAAGTCGGAGGTTCCTACTCGTACAATACCATTTAGCGGGTCGTTGTTACTCAGCTGAATCGGACCGTATCCGCCTTGGAAAGGTTGGTAGCGGGTGACCAGTACGTTATTGTTGAATCCGCTGACGAGATAATCATTAAAGAATTTCGGGGGGCGATAGGAGTATCGTTTGAGTTTGGGTAGTTCAGTATTTTTCGCGGGAAGGGTCGTACCTACACTCAGCGTACTGTCAGATTCGTCTTCAAATCCACTGGTGAAATCACCTCCGGTCTGCTTCGTACTATCAGCGGTGGCTGGCGCATCGGGGAGTGATTTTTTTGCGGCCTTCTTGGACTCTTCAATGGTTTTGCGACGGTATTGTGTAGGCGGGGTACTGATGTTTCGGCGGCGCAGGGTGTTTTCATCGATGCGCAGTCGGTAGAGCAGTTTTACGTCTCCCAATTGAACCACCTCGCTCACTTGCTGATTGTCTCCAGCGGTCCGCGTTTCCAGCATGCTACTTTGGTAGTTGGTCAGCGGGAATACATAGGCGGAATCGTTGGTGAGCGATACGAATCCCACTGAATCGATATCGTCTTTTTTATATTCGGCAAGCAGACTGTCGATCTCTTTTTGCGGGGGATTGCGGAGCACCTCTTCTCCAATGAAAACTAGTGTGTCTACACCGGCTCGCTCCGTAGTAAAGAAACCGGCATAACGGTTATTGACGCCGTTCTCATCACTGATGAAGGTGAAGTGAGAAGTGTTGTATTGAGAGGGATAACGGGCATTCCCCCATTTCAAGTCGGTGAGTTTGGAAAGTTGTCGTTCGGCGGATTTATTCCAGTTGTCGACTAAATAAATGTTGAAATGTGAACCAGGAAGGGAGTCCATCGTGGCGCGCAGATTCGGGTGGGGACGGTTGCTGGCGTAGAGGATACCGGTCTTGTTGGGGAAAGCCACAAATGACGGATCGAGATCGTCATACGGATCATTGGTGATCTGTTCGCTGGTCTGTTTATCGATCTTGTAGATGTAGATATCGGATTGGCCTTTACGGACGGCGCTGAAGATGAGTGTGTTTTCATTCAGCATGAACTTCATGTCCTGTATCTGATCGAAGCCGGCGATCTCTTGTTTGTTGATCTTGACGCGGCGTGCCACATCGTAAATGAAAAACTTGATCTTTCCTTCCTCCCAATAAAGTACCGCGAGTCGGGTGCCTTTGGGATCCCAGGCGAGAATCGGATAATGTGGATTTTGATCATCTTCCCTGGAGCGAACGCCGAGCTTCAGCAGCACTTTGCGTTGTACGAAATTCTCCATGAGGACAACCTCATAGCGTCCCTGACGGAACTCAACGACGCCATAGGTGAAACTGCGGGGAACGGGATTCGCATTGAAACGGATATAGTCTTTTTTGCCGATGTATTCACTCACGGCAAGTTGACCTTTTGGCGTATTGCGACGACCGCGAATGTCTTTGTAATAGACTTCGGTATTCTCTGTCATGAAGTCTTTGAGCACATCCTTGAATTTTTTCTTGGCGATCTTATAGGAGGCCTGGTTGAGATTTCGGTAGATACGGGCCAAATAAAGGAAGTAGGTGGGGCGGGTTTTTCCATAACGGTCGGCGACGTATTTCCAGAAGGCATGTCCGGCCAACAGGGGTTTATCGAATGCAAAATGGTAAAAGCTCTTGTAGGTGGAGGATAGCAGGATGCCGCGCAATTGGTCGTCGAGGTCCGGATTCCAATTTTCAGCCGCATAGGCGATGTATCCGTCTGTTAGCCATTTAGGCAGATCGAGTAAGGCTTGGTTGGCGGCGAACTCGCCGAGGTTGTCTCCGAATAACAGGTTCTCTACCAGGTTTCGGGCAATGCCCTGACGGATCTGTATACGCAGGTGCTCTCGGTTTCCATCGTAGTGCACCACCATTTTGTTGTTCACTAGCTTGGTGACGCCGCCAGTGTTCTGCCAGTCGATGCCGATGCCGATGTTGGATTGTTGCATCGCATCGTAGTTGTTATACACGACCACGTTAATGCGACGTTGCAAGGTGTATTCAACGAATGTTTCAATGGAAGTCAATTCTTTTTCAGCGATCAGGGATACGTAATTGCCGAGGCTCAAGGCGTCTTCCGTGAAATAAACATTGAAGTTTTCGGACTGTAGATATTCCCAGCGGAATTTCTGGTATTGAACACGGTTTTTGCCGAATTCAACGGTATTCACCTGGGCGAAAAGGGGCGAGGTCAAACCGACCAGCAACCCGGCTATGATAAGTAGGGAAATGGTTCTCATGTTGGGGATGGCAGGGGGCTTTTATTACCTTTACCTGCTAGCGTATAAAATTACGGAAAAGGCTTATGTTGACTGTTAAATCCTTTTGCTTCAATCCCTTCTCGGAAAACACCTATTTAGTGGCTGCGCCCGATGGAACCTGTGCCCTGATTGATCCGGGTTGTCATTCAACTGCAGAAAAGAGTTTGTTGGCGTCTTATGTCAAAGAAAATGATCTGCGCCCGGTACTTTTCCTGAACACGCATTGCCATATCGATCATGTATTCGGCAACAATTTTGTTCATTCCACTTGGAAGTTGCCTCTTCACATACACCAAGCCGATCAGGTCGTGCTCGACTATGCGCCGATCGCCGGAGACATGTATCTGGTGCCTTGTGAGCAATATGTGGGGGAGATCAACTACCTGAATGCCGGGGATAGCTGGCAATTGGGCGGGGAGGAAGTACACTGTCTTTTTACACCCGGCCATTCCCCGGGGAGTCTTTCTTTTTACTGTCCGGGCAGCGGTTGGGTCATCAGTGGGGATGTATTGTTTCAGGGCAGTGTGGGTCGGACTGACCTGCCGGGGGGCAACGCGAATCAATTGATGCAAAGCATTCGGGAGCAGTTGTATGTGTTGCCGGATGATACGGTTGTCTACTCAGGACATGGCCCCGCTACCACCATTGGTGAAGAGAAACGTTCCAATCCCTTTGTTCGCGGGTAGAGGTTAGGCGGTATTCATTCGCTCCGACAGCATTTCCTTTCGGGCAAAGAGCAGAAAGCCGGCCATAAAAATGGTGGCGAGGATCAACCCCGACCAACCCATATCGAATCGGATCACTACGAGTCGGTGCGTGATCACCAGGGCGGCACTGATGATTAGATAGGAAAGATTTTTTTTATGTTGGTAGGGAACAGGATAAAATTTTTGTCCCCCCGCATAACTCAATAGCATCATAACAAAATAGCAACTCACGGTTGCCAGGGCCGCTCCCAGGTAATGATATTCCGGGATCAGCCAGATGTTTAGTCCGATCGTAATGGCAGCCCCAATGGCCGTGATCCAGGCACCCCAAGCATTTCGGTCGGTCAGTTTATACCAGATGCTCAAATTGTAATAGATCCCCAGAAAGATATTACCCATAGCGAACAGCGGAACCAGATAAATTCCTTCGGTCCATTCGCTTCGATCGATCGCCTCAAAGAACCATCCGACCAGATCGATGTACAAGCTGATCAACAGAAACAAAACGCAACAGGTTAGCACGAAGTACCGCATGATGCGGGCATAGGTGGCCGGTGCGTCGGATTCGCTGCTTTTTCGAAAGAAAAACGGTTCTGCTGCCATGCGGAAGGCCTGTATGGCGATCGTGATGGCGATCGAAAGACGGATGATGTTTCCGAATACGCCGAGCTCATGTTTGGCCTGATCGGCCGGTAGGTCAACCACCTGCTGATAGATCAGTCGGCTCATCATATCATTGGCAATACCGCCCATGCCGACCACAATCAACGGCAGGCTATAGCGCATCACTTTTTTCCAGATGAGCGGATCGATGGAGAGACTTACCCCTTTGAATTGATTCGACAGAACCAGCAATGTTACCAAGCTTCCCAAGACATTGCCGATCAGATAATAGACGATTCCGGTTTGTTCGTTGGGATGAAACTGTCTGATCCAGTTCAACGTATCTACTCCAGCGTAATGGGGTAGAATGCCTAGGCATAGCATTACAACGACTACGTTCACAACGATGCCTGATAGGCGGGCAAAGGCATAGCGGCGCGGGCGGTTTTCGAGGCGGAGCTTAGCAAAGGCCAGCGCTGAGAGGGTATCTAGGACCAGGATCAGGATCATCCACTGTATGTACTCGGGGTGTGCCGACATACCCAGTGCCGAGGCAAGCTGTGTGGTTGATAGCCAAAGAAGGATGCTGAGCAGTGTGGTGCTGAAAATCAGCGAGGTAGTGAGGGTATTGTAGAGGCGGTGGTTGTCGGTCTGTTGTGCGAATCGGAAATAAGCGGTTTCCAGTCCGTACGTGAACAGTATATTCAGAAATGGTATGAGGGCATAGAGTTGGGTGAGGTCGGCGGTGGTAGCGGGTTCAGCAAAAAACAGCGGCAGTGAAAGGTTCATCAGGTAACCGAGGAATCGGCTTGCGATGGTGGGCAGTCCGTACCAAAGGGTCTGTCCAGCCAGTTTCTTGACAGGGCTCAAGGAGAGGGGGCTTTTGACAAATGTAGAAAAGTTGGTTGAGGGATGAGGGATGAGGGTTGAGATATTTATAGAATTGAGTTTTTATCAACTCTCATCATTCAGCCTAAAACAAAATTTCATCTTTCACCCTTCATCTTTCATCTTTCATCTCCTCATCATATATTTGGAAAAACACTTCCGCATGCGTACTATTTCTCTACTCCTGGTAGGCCTTTTCGTTTCAACGGCTGTTTTGGCACAGCCATATGAGGGGAAGGTGGAATATGACAAAAAGAGACAAGATGCTTTTTTATGTGATTATGCGGCTTCTGCAGAGGCGGTAGATCTGGCCATTGTAAAATATTTTCAAGAACTGGGGTACAAGCCGGTTGAAGAAAAGGGTCTTTTCAATAAGGATAAAGGGTTCAAGACATTCAAGGATGCATTTGTGAAGGACTTGACCGGCGAAAAGCAGGATTATCTGGTGAAGGTGGAATCGCGGAGTAAAAAATCAACCGAAGGGGCCACGCTGACGCTGGTAATAATGAAGAGCTTGGTAAACCAGAAAACAGATATGAAGGAGGATGAGATCCGAAAGGTGAAGCGATTTATGTCCTCTTTGGAAGCGTCCGTTCAACGTGAATACTTGGAATTGCAGATCAAGGCTCAGGAAGATCAAGTGATCAAAACTCAAAAGAAACTCACCACACTGAAATCGGAACAGATCGATCTCGAGAAGAAACTGCAGACGAATTTGTCGAATCAGCAAGACACCGAAAAGGAGATATCCGCCAAGCAGACGGCCTTGGAAGTACTGAAGGCCAAGCGAAGTAACTGATATCAGTAGGGTCTTGACAAACGCGGCTCCTTCAAGAAGGAGGAGTCTGTTAAACACTTCAGGAACTGCATCAGATTGTATTCATCTGTGTCACTCATGGGAATGCCATTTTGGATGGAGGCATCCACTGTGGTCGATCGTTGAACCCCGTAACGATAATGTCGAATGACTTGTTGCACGGTAGCGAACCGGCCGTCGTGCATATAGTTTGCAGTGGCTGAAACATTACGCAGGCTGGGCACTTTGAATTTAAGCGAGTCCGTGATGTTTCCGGTGATCCGGAATCTACCCAAGTCATTCAAGCTAGGATCGATGGGCAGCCCGATATTCCGAAAACTATGATTGGTGAATAAGGGCTCAGTATGGCAGGTTGCGCACTTGGACTGAAAAAGCTGATAGCCGGACTGCTCGTACGGATCAAATACATCTCTTCCCTGTTTTACTCGGTCATATTTGCTGTTCGCAGAAATAAAGGTGGCGGTGAATTGGCTGATCGCGTTCGTGATCAGTTCGGGCCGAATGAACCAGGTGCCGTACACGCGCTTGAAAGATTCCCGGTAGGAGGCATCCTGTTGTAAATATTCTTTGATCCGATCGAAGTTCATGCCCATTTCAACGGATCCGGTCAATGGTTGCGCGGCTTCTTCGTGGATCGAACCATACGCGCCATCCCAATGAAAACTTTTTTGCCAGAGTAAATTGAAAAGGGCCGGAGCATTGCGTAGGGTGTGTGAATTGAATACACCATGGCTGCGGTCGTGTTCGAATGTCCCAAAAGCCGCTCGTTGTTCGTGACAGGTGCCGCAAGAGACCGACACGTCAGCTGAAAGTTGCTTGTCGTAGAAAAGCCGTCGCCCCAATGCGATGCCTTCTACTGTCAGATTCAACGCATCAACAGACTGCTCCATTGCCGGGAATCCGCTAGGCGTTTGGATCGCAACCGTATGCAGTCGATCGGATTGTTTTTTACACCCGAGTAGCGACCCGAACAGCCCGATGGTCAGTATGAGTATTATGAAGCGGTTCATTCGGAATCGGGTCTAAATTTTTTTCGATTCGATTTTCGCTCCCCCTGTATCCGTTTGCCTTGTAAGCGATTTTCTTTGGCCGCGCGATTTACTTGTGTGGCGATGCGGGGCCTTTTTCTTTCCAACGCCCGTCGGATCAGTTTACAAAGCACTTCAATAGCCTCTTCTTTATTGGCCAACTGCGATCGGTGTACTTGTGATTTGACCTGCAGATCCTGTTCGGCATTGATACGGTTGCTAAGTTTTGTATGGATCAGCGTACGTTGCTCATCGGTGAACAGGCCGGTAGTTTCTATGTTCAATGAAGCGATAACGGCCGTTTCAACCTTATTTACATTTTGTCCACCCTTACCGCCGCTGCGGGTGGTTTGAAAGCGGATGTGTGGAATAAGATCTTGGGGTCTCATGGGTCGTCGGGGCTTGATCGGTACCTTTATCCTCAAAGTTACATTCTTCATGCGGGCATTGATCCAGCGAGTGACCAAAGCATCTGTTAAGGTCGATGGCAATCTATCCGGTTCCATTGGCAAGGGCTTTCTTGTGTTGCTGGGGGTGGAGGAGTCGGATGCGGAAGAGGACCTGATCTGGCTCAGTAAAAAGATCGTGGGACTTCGATTGTTTGACGACGATCAAGGTTTGATGAATCTGTCACTGACCGATGTTAACGGCGACATATTGTTGGTCAGCCAGTTCACGCTACATGCCGCCACCAAGAAGGGAAATCGTCCTTCTTTCATTCGTGCGGCCCGTCCTGATTTCGCCAAACCCATGTATGAAAAAATGATATTCCAATTGGAAGCTGATCTGTCTAAACCGGTTCCGACAGGAGTATTCGGTGCCATGATGGAAGTGGAATTGGTCAATGACGGTCCGGTTACCATTTTGATCGATACAAAAAACAAAGAATAAACTATGAAGATCGAAGAGGCCCAGCAGCAGGTGGATCAGTGGATCCGTACCATCGGAGTTCGTTATTTCAGTGAACTGACCAATATGGCGATCCTCACCGAGGAGGTCGGTGAACTGGCACGGATCCTTGCACGTACGTATGGTGATCAAAGTTTCAAACAAGGAGAGTCTCCTGACCGGTTAGCCGATGAGATGGCTGATGTATTGTGGGTCCTCATCTGCCTCGCCAATCAGACCGGTGTGAACCTGACGGAGGCATTCGAAAAAAATCTCCGGAAGAAGACGGATCGGGATGCCGATCGGCACCGTGACAACCCCAAGCTGCAGTGAATCGACTTATATTTGCGCCCATGGCCAACGAGACGAATCAACTCCCCGCGATCATCGCCCATTGTAAGGAATATGGGTTTATTTTTCCCAGCAGTGAGATCTATGACGGACTGCAAGCCGTGTATGATTACGGCCAGATGGGTAGTGAGCTGAAAAAAAACATCAAGGATCATTGGTGGCGCAGCATGACGCAGCTGCAGGATAACATCGTAGGACTGGATGCGGCCATCTTCATGCATCCCACCACTTGGAAGGCCAGCGGGCACGTCGATAATTTCAACGACCCGATGATCGACAATAAGGATAGCAACAAGCGCTATCGGGTCGATCACCTGATCGAAGCACATGCCGATAAATTAAATGAAGCCGGAAAAGAAGCAGAAGCAGCGGCCTTGATCGCGGAGATGGAAGCCTTATTGGGGAAGGATGATTTTTCCGGATTGAAGTCACTCATTGAAGCGAATAAAGTTTGCTGTTCGATCAGTGGTACTTGTAACTGGACCGATATCCGTCAGTTCAACTTGATGTTTGCCACTGAATTCGGATCTACTGATGGAGATGATAATAAAGTTTATCTCCGTCCGGAAACGGCGCAGGGGATTTTCGTCAATTTTCTGAATGTACAGAAGACCGGCCGGATGAAAGTTCCGTTCGGTATCGCACAAGTTGGTAAGGCGTTCCGCAACGAGATCGTTGCGCGTCAGTTCATCTTCCGGATGCGCGAATTTGAGCAGATGGAGATGCAGTTTTTTGTTCGTCCGGGTTCGCAGAAAGAGTGGTACGAATACTGGAAGGCAGAGCGACTGAAATGGCACCTGGCGCTGGGCCTGCCTGCTGAAAAATATCGCTATCACGATCACGTGAAGTTGGCGCACTACGCGGATGCCGCTTGTGACATCGAATTTGCTTTTCCGATGGGATTCAAGGAGCTGGAGGGTATTCACAGCCGAACGGATTTCGACTTGAAGCAACATCAGGAATTCAGTAAGAAGAAGCAACAATATTTCGACAATGATGTCGATCCGTCAACCGGCAAGCCTTACGGCAATTACATTCCTTATGTAATTGAAACCTCCATTGGCCTCGACAGGATGTTCCTGGCGGTGATGAGTCATGCCTATGAGGAGCAGGACCTGAGTACAGCCGACAAACAGGATAGTCGTGTGGTATTGAAATTACCGCCGGTGCTTGCACCCATCAAAATGGCGGTATTGCCCTTGAATAAAAAAGACGGACTACCAGAGATCGCGGAGTCGATCATTGCGGATTGTAAAAAAGATTTTCGTTGTTTCTACGAAGAGAAAGACTCGATCGGTAAGCGCTATCGTCGCATGGATGCGCTCGGTACGCCATTTTGTGTAACGGTCGATTATCAGACCAAAGAAGACAACACCGTCACGATTCGTCATCGCGATTCGATGGAGCAGGAACGCATTCCGATCGCTGAATTGAAGTCCATTGTGCTGAAGGCGATCACGGTTTGATCAAAACGCCTTGCGTAGGATCATCCGTATAATTCCAGGTGGATTGATTTCTTGTCGTATCCAAGATCCAGGATACGTTGTTTGGCCTCGTCGATCATATTTCTCCAGCCACATAGGTAGAAGTAAGCGGGTTTGACCAATGTTTGCGTCGGATCATCGAGCGCGATGCTGATGTTTTTTCGACAGATCTCCTCGTATACTTGGTGCACATATCCTTGTCGCACCAAATGATCTTCATTTCCGATATCCTCTCTTGAATAGGTGGTGATGTATTGAAAGCTGGGAGCTTTTCGGGACAGGTCTTTCAGCTCGGGTGCGTACAGGGCATCGCCGAAGGTTCGGCAACCGAAGATGAGGTAGATGTTTTGATGCGCCATGTTGTTGGTCAACAGGTGGTGGGTCATAGATCGAAATGGCGCGATGCCCGTTCCGGTGCAGATCATAAAAAGATCCCGATCTAGTGGGTCCGGCAAGGTGAAAACACCTTGAGGGCCGCGTAAGGTGAGTTCGGAACCGATACGGATGTTTTCAAACAGCCAAGTGGTACCGGCACCACCTTCTAGTAGTACGATCACCAGCTCAAATACATTGGTTCCGTCGGGCCAGCTGGCGATCGAGTAGCTGCGCCAGCGTTTGTTGGGTTTTTCGTGAATGGGGAGGTCGAGAGTGACAAACTGCCCGGGTTGAAAATCAAATCGCTCGAGTTCATCGACGCGGATCCAGAATCGTCGGGTGGTGGATGTTTCGTCCACGATCCGGATCACGGTGCCGGTACGCCAGGGTTGCAGGGCCATGAGCGAAGATTTGACAGAAAGATACGACGAAACAAAAGGATCGATTTGAATTCACTGGAGCCGCCAATAGTGGCTTATCTTTGCGGCGCAATGGCGCTGGCAGAACTGGTCAATCGATACGCGGCGCACCCCCGGTTGGAAGAACTGCGGGGCAGTACCTCTTTACCCCAACCTCAGCAAATACATCTCGGCGGACTGCAAGGCAGTGCGGCTTGTTTTGTATTGGCAGCGGCCTATCAACACGAGGATTTTTCCAAATGGAATCATGTAGTGGTTCTTGATTCACCTGAATCAGCGGCCTATTTCCACAATGCGATGGAAAGTCTGACTGGCGCCTTGGATCTGTTTTATTTTCCGTCCTCCTATAAATCTCCCCGGGATTTTATCCGATTGAGTTCTTCGCACGTCATGCTCCGCACCGAGGCCTTGATGCGATTCAGCAAAGGGGGCAATCGAAAAATTCTGATCACCTACGCGCAGGCCTTATTGGAAAAAGTTGAGTCTGCCTCACGTTACGCCGATCATCTGATCACCATAAAGACGGGTGACACCTTGGATGTTCCGGGGTTGTTACAGCAACTGGATAAACATCGTTTTCAGCGAACCGATTTCGTTTATGAACCCGGTCAGTTCGCGATCCGCGGAGGTATTCTGGATATCTATTCTTTTGGGAACGACAAGCCTTATCGCATCGAGTTATTCGGTTCAGAGGTCGATTCGATCCGTATCGTGGATCCGGAAACACAATTGAGTGAACGCAAGATCCTGCAGGTGAATATCATTCCACATGTGGAGGCGCTTTCCTCTGATTCGGAGCAGATATCCTTATTCGATTTTCTACCGGCCAATACAATTTTTTGGCTGGAAGATGAAGCGACTTCCATGGAGCAGGCGAGGGATTGGCTGTTGGATCTGGACGCCTATCTGGAAAAAGCGATTCCCTTCGGACCCGTTGAAGACGAGGAAAGAGGCCTGGTTCGTTTACCCAGTAAAAATGATCTGCTCTCTATTGATTCAGTTGAAAATGGACTCAGACGTTTTCATCGCCTGTCGTTCGGACATCAATCAAACAATTCAGAAGCGACGTGTGATTTTCAAACGAGAATGCAACCGGCATTCAATCGTCAGTTTGAGTTGCTGATCCGGGATCTGAAGTCACATGCGGCACAGGGATATGCAATAACTATCGCCTCGGAGAATCCTCGTCAACTTGAGCGGTTACAACAGATCTTCGATGATCTGCAAGCAGAGCTGGTCTTCGAACCCATGATCGCTTCGATCCATCAGGGATTTATCGATGCCGATTTAAAAATCGTTTGCTATACCGATCATCAGATTTTTCAGCGTTATCATAAGTATAAAGTCAAGCAGGCCTATAACAAGAACAAAGCGATCACTATCCGAACGCTGCGTGATCTGCAGCCCGGCGATTTTGTTACGCACATCGACCATGGAGTAGGAGTCTTCAGTGGTTTGCAAAAAATCGATGTGAATGGACGTATGCAGGAGGCGGTGCGTTTGATCTACAAGGATTCAGATATACTTTATGTGAACATCAACAGTCTGCATAAGATTGCCAAGTTCACCGGCAAGGAGGGCTCGGTGCCCAAGATCAATAAATTGGGATCTGATGCATGGAGCAGATTAAAAGAGAAGACAAAAACTAAAGTCAAGGAGATCGCCTTCGACCTGATCACCTTGTATGCAAAACGAAAGGCCTTGAGTGGATTTACGCATTCGCCCGACAATTACTTGCAGACTGAATTGGAGTCGTCATTCATGTATGAGGATACGCCTGATCAAAGTAGGGCAACAGCTGATGTGAAGAAAGACATGGAATCGGCTTCCCCCATGGATCGGTTGGTTTGTGGGGATGTCGGATTCGGTAAAACGGAAGTGGCTATCCGTGCCGCCTTCAAAACTTGCATCGATGGCAAACAGGCTGCGGTATTGGTGCCCACCACGATCCTGGCCTTTCAACACTATAAGACATTTCAAGAACGATTGAAGGATTTCCCGGTGAAGGTTGATTATATAAATCGATTCAAATCGGCCAAGGAGAAAAAGGAAACCCTGCAACTTGTAAAGGAAGGCAAGATCGACATCATCATCGGCACACATGGATTACTTGCAAAAGATGTGGCCTTCAAGGATCTGGGTCTATTGGTAGTGGATGAGGAGCAAAAATTCGGAGTAGCCCATAAAGAAAAGATCAAAACATTACGTACCGCAGTGGATTGCCTGACGCTTACGGCAACGCCGATTCCTCGAACCTTGCAATTTTCGCTGATGGGCGCTCGCGATCTGAGCATCATCAACACACCTCCGCCGAACCGACAACCGATACAGACGGAGGTGCAGGTTTTTCAGGAGGATGCGATCCGGGAAGCGATCTATTATGAGACGGAACGCGGCGGTCAGGTGTTTTTCATTCACAATCGGATCGCGGGATTGGCCGAAATGACAAACTGGATTCAGGCCTTATGTCCCGATTTGAGCATCGGGTTTGCGCATGGTCAGATGGAAGGACATGTGTTGGAGGAGCGGATCCTGGATTTCATTGATCGGAAATATGACGTACTGGTTTGTACCAATATCGTAGAGAGTGGAGTGGATATTCCCAATGTCAATACGATCATCGTGAACAATGCGCATCAGTTCGGATTGAGTGATCTTCATCAGTTACGCGGACGGGTCGGAAGAAGCAATAAAAAGGCTTTTTGTTATTTATTAGCCCCTCCGATGAGTACGTTGCCGGCCGATAGTCGGAAGCGTTTACAAACATTGGAGCAGCACAGTGAGCTGGGAAGTGGTTTTCAGATCGCGATGCGGGATCTGGATATACGGGGAGCGGGTAATTTATTGGGTGGGGAGCAGAGTGGTTTTATGGCGGACATCGGATTTGAGACCTATCAAAAAATATTGGAGGAGGCTATACGGGAATTGAAGCGTTCGAAATTTCAGGATTTGTTCCAGGAGGAGATCACCAAGCAGGATGATTTTGTACAGGACTGCACCATCGATACCGACCTGGAGATCTTATTGCCGGATACCTATGTGGAGAGTATTGCCGAGCGGTTGAGTTTGTATCAGCGACTCGATGATTGTGCCGATGAAGCAGCACTGGTTGAGATGCAGCAAGAGTTGATCGATCGATTCGGCCCGCTTCCGGATTCGGTCGTGGCGCTGCTTGATACCGTCCGTTGTCGAAAATTGGCTGTGGAACTTGGATTTGAAAAAATGAGTCTGAAGGATAAAACCGTTCGCTGTTTCTTCATCAACCGGCCCGATTCTTCCTATTTTGAATCCGCTACGTTCCGTTCGATTCTCGATTATCTGCAGACAGGTACGAATCGTTTCAAGTTGAAGCAGACGGGTCGTTTGTTCTTGCTCGTGGTTGAGGGTGTGGGGGATATGGCCGAGTTGCACCGAATTCTTTACAATATGCATGAGCGTGTGTTTGTGAAGGCATAAGGGAATCATAAACATAGAAACGAAAATTGAATGTGTCGGCCTAATGTAAAGAACCGTAGTTATGAAAAAGTTCTTCTTGTTATCGTTCGCCCTGCTGGGGCTGATGCTCGCAGAGGCCCAAATGTCTTCTCCGTATTCTTTAAAAATCAGAAGCGGCCTGAAGGCGCCTGTACCGAATATTGATGCTATTCAATGGCCTCGTTTTCTGGATCAGCAGCCACTGGTGCTGGGTAAGCGGATCTGTTTACTTCAATTTGAATCGACTCCCAATGCCACGCACATCAAGGAGTTGGTTGCGTTAGGTATTGTATTAGATGAATATGTAGATGCATTTTCGTTTCGGGCTTCGATCACTGGAAAGCCTGGATGGGAGAAGTTGAAATCAGTCGGAGTGCGTTCAGCATTTATGTTGGAGCCTTCAGAGAAATTATCCCCTGAATTGTTCTCTAAAAAATATCCTCCTTGGTCGACTCGTACAGGTGGAATGATCGATGTCTGGATTCAATTCAGCGCCTCTCTCGATCTGCCACAGCTTCAATCATTATTGAATGTGTCTGGTTTTGAGATTCGTAATGCTCGTTTTGCCAAACAACATATCGTCGAGGTTTCCTTGGATACGGCTCGCTTGAATGGATTGGCATCTCTTCCGTATGTGGAATATGTACAGGCTGTACCGGCACCGGATCAGGAGATCAATTTTTTAAGCCGCATGGGTTCCCGAGCCAATCTGGCCAATGCACCGTTGAGTCAAGGTGGCCGCGGATTGCTGGGCGAAGGATTGGTGATCGGTGTGGGAGATAATGGAGATCCCTTGTTGCATGTGGATTTCACGGGAAGAGTGATCAGTCGTTTTGCTTATGGTACCGGTCAGCATGGGGTACATGTATCCGGTACGGTTGCAGGAGGAGGAATTCTATCGGATACCTTGGTCGGTTATGTGCCTCGTGCTCGACTCATCTCACAATACTTCAACCATATTTTTGATATGGCACCCCAGTACGTCCGGGATGAGGGCATGGTGCTTACCAATAATTCATACGGCGCCATTGTGAATGAGTGTGGCTATAACGGGCTGTATGATTTTTACTCAAAAACATGGGATCAGCAGGCATTCGATCTGCCGGAGTTGTTGCATGTATATGCAGCCGGTAATAGTGGGGCACTCACTTGTCCTCCGTATGCGACGGGGTTCAAGACCGTACTAGGAAGTTATCAATCGGCAAAAAATGTATTGACTGTTGGCGCTACACAATTCAATGGACTGATCGCCAGCTTCTCTAGCCGCGGTCCTGTCATCGATGGTCGGATAAAGCCTGAGATCACCGCCCAAGGAGCCTCCGTTGTATCCACTGGCTTCGGAAGCTATTACACAAACAACGGAACCAGCATGTCAGCTCCTGCCGTAACCGGTGGCGCCGCATTGTTGATTCAGCGGTATCGACAACTAAACAACGGAGCGAATCCGATCAACGCATTGGTGAAGAATCTGCTTTGTAATGGGGCCACCGATAAAGGAAATGAGGGACCGGATTACACATTTGGATTCGGGTGGATGAATCTCGATCGTTCGCTTGATATGTTGGAAAATAATCGATTTGCCTCCGGTTCTGTGATACATGGTGGATTTGCTCTGAGAAGTATCGCTGTGCCTGCGGGTCAGTCCGTCTTGAAAGTAATGCTGAATTGGAACGATCCGGCGGCCTCCATGGTTGCCTCTCGAGCGTTGGTCAATGATCTGGACCTGGAGTTATTGACTCCCAACGGTACCATTCTTCTTCCACGCATCCTCGACACAGTTGCTGCTCGGGTGAATCAGGTAGCAGGTGTGGGGGTTGATCGCATCAATAATATTGAGCAGATCACCTTGTATAATCCGGTGCCGGGGAATTATACCATCCGGGTTCGAGGGACTTCAGTGAACATAGTAACTCAAACCTATTTTATCAGCTGGGATCAGATGCCGGCTGTTGCCAAATTGGTTTTTCCGATGGGTAACGAATCTTTTCGTCCCGGGCAAGCCATCAATATCCAATGGGAGTCTGTTGCCGCTTCCGGTGGATACAACCTGGAATATTCTACTGATAATGGTGCGAGTTGGATCACCATTGTGAATGGATTGACGGCTACTACAGACCAATACAGCTGGATTACACCGAATATCACATCCGCTCAGGTTCGTGTTCGGTTGATCAGTCGCGCGAACGGAGCGATCTCCTCTTCACAGTCTTTCCTGATGATCGGATTACCGGTTGCTTCTTTGGCTCCCGCGCAATGTGAGACATATATCTCAATGAACTGGACAGCTGTTGCGGGTGCAACGGATTATGAGGTGATGCGGTTGATCGGCACGGAAATGCAATCCATTGCCATTGTTCCTGCTACAACCACTACTTATTTGTTTACAGGGTTATCACGCGATTCTGTTTACTGTGTGGGGGTACGACCTCGTCTGAATGGCAAGGTGGGTCGCCGTTCGACTTCTATTTCCCGTCAGCCCAATAGCGGTACGTGTGCAGGTTCTATCTCCGATAATGATCTGCGAATGGATGCATTGATCAGTCCGGCTGCCTCGGGTCGACTGAATACATCTGTTGTATTACCATCTAACCAAACCATTTCGGTTCGGATCAAGAATCTGGATGATGCGGCCTTTACCGGTCCATCTGTAATTACATATCAGATCAACGGCGGCCCGATCGTTTCTGAAAATCTGCCACTTACAAATTTGGCAGCCGGTGCAACCTTGGTTTATAATTTCTCGACGCCGGCGGATCTATCTGCCGTGGGCACGTATGTGATCCGAACAGCCGTGATCCGTTCGGGTGATCCGGTAGCGTCCAATAACGAATTGACGCAAACGGTTCGTCAGTTAAGTAATGCTCCCCTGGTGCTGAGTCCTGCTTGGGTGGATAATTTCGATGCGCTTCCCAAACAGGAAGTTCTTCAGTCGCAAATGGGATTGATCGGTTCGGATCGATATGACTTTTCATTTCTGAATAGCCAGGGTCGTTTGCGTACGTTCATCAACAGTGGTATGTCTTATTCCGGCGACCGGGCGCTGACGATGGATGTTCGTTTGCCGGTTGGTGGCGGGAATACGAATTACCTGATCGGCACCTTTAATTTATCCAATTATACCTTGACGGATGAAGTGCGGCTGGACTTCCGATACAAGCACCACGATCAATTATCGAATGCGAACAATCGGGTATGGATCCGCGGAAATGATGCGGCACCCTGGATCTTGGCCTATGATCTTTTCGCCAATCATGCGCCCTTGGGTGTGTATCGATCTGTGAGCGGGATAGAAATTTCGGATCTACTTGCTGCGAACGGACAACAATTCAGCAGCAGTTTTCAGATCCGATGGGGGCAGTGGGGACAATATCTGGCAGCGGATGATTGGAGTGGAGCAGGCTATTCATTTGATGATATTCGTTTATATGTTGTAGGGGAGGATGTTCAGTTAGTTCGGATCGATGAACCCATTGCGCAGGTTTGTGCACCCGGACAGTCTGTTCCGGTGAAAGTAACAGTACGCAATAGTTTGGGTCAATCTCGAATTAATGTGCCCATCCGCATGCGTCTCAACAATGGTTCAATCGTATCGGAGCAGATCCCATCCATTCCGGCGAACACTACAATGACTTACACATTTACGCAAACCCTCAGTTTGAACGGTTCTCAACCGGAGATGTTGACGGTTTGGGTTGATCTGCCGAATGACTCTTATCGTTCGAATGATACGGCGCAGACATCTATTCGTGTGTTGCCGGTTGTGTCAAATTTCCCGTATGTGCAGGATTTTGAAACTGGTTCCGATTGGTATGTAGGGGGTGTTAATCCCAGTTGGGAGCTTGGTGTGCCGGCGTCAAATCGGATCAAAGGAACCGGTAGTGGACTTAAATCATGGAAAACAAGATTGAAAGGTCAGTATAACGATAGTGAGTTCTCGTATTTGTACTCGCCCTGTTTAAACTTGAGCGGGCTCAGTACCCCGATGCTGAGTTTTATGGTGGCGCTGGATCTGGAAGATTGCGGAAATGGTGCATTCTGTGATGGTGCTTATATGGAGTATTCGGCAGATGGTATCACCTGGACTCGATTGGGCACGGTTGGCCAGGGTGTGAATTGGTACAATCGCAACTATGCCGGTAATCCGGTATGGAGTATTCAGACCTATACGCGTTGGCATGTGGCTACTATTCCATTACCTGCTGGTATTCCTTCCATGCGGCTTCGGTTTGTCTTGCGGGCTGATTCATTTTTACCCAGAGAGGGTTTAGCTGTGGATGACATTCATATTTATGATAATGGTTTGCCGATCTATACTGGTCCGACATTGACTACGCCCCTAACATTGAATTATACTGCCACAAGCAATTGGCAGCCGGTCATTGCTACTAATCAGTTGGTGGCTGCGTTGCAGTCACACGGACAAACCGGTACAGTATCCGTTCAATCATTCTCTCATTCCGGTTCGGATCGGTTTACGAATGGACAGTATTATTTGGATCGAAACTGGGTGTTGAATGGCTCGCCGCTGACCGACACGGCCCGACTCCGTTTGTATTTCTTGGATAGGGAATCAGATTCGCTGGTATTTGCCACCGGATGTGCTACTTGTGAACCGGTCAATTCAGTTGCAGAATTGGGCGTCACTCATTATAGCGATGAGGCATCCACTACTCAAAACCTTTCACTCAATGATAATGGTATTGGTACGTGGTCATTTCTGACGCGTAATCAGGCCAGAAGAGTTCCTTATTTGAATGGATATTACATGGAGGTTCCGGTACGAAATTGGTCGGAGTATTGGATAAACAGTGGCTGGCGTAACCGAATGCAGGGCTTGCCGGTGGACATTTCCGCTTACCAATCGGAACGCTTAGGACCATATTCAGCTCGGTTGAATTGGACTACTGCCTATGAGTACGATGTGGTGGCACATGAGGTTCAGGTGGCAAAAGGTAATACGGCTTGGCAGCAGCAACAATATGTAACGCTGGCAACCTTGAATTCAGCAGGTAATGGTGGCGTGCCGCGCGCCTATCAGTACGATGATCTGAGTGCAGGTAAATCGGATGTTTGGTATTACCGGATCAAGATAACGCATCGGGATGGCTGGTATGTTTATACTGCGGCACAACCGATGGTGTATGAAGCAAAATCGGTTTTACGTTTTTATCCGAATCCTTCAACCGGGTTATTCAAAGGTGTTTTCCAAGCCAATGTTGGCGAGGTGATGCGGATGCGGATTCTGGATGCGTCGGGTCGGCAGGTGCGGGAGCAACAGGTTACAGGAACCGGCTATGAGCAATCATTCTGGTTGGATCTATCCAGCCCGGCGATTGCTAGTGGCGTGTATGCTGTGCAGGTTGAACTACGCGGACAATTTTCAACTCTTCGAATAGTAAAACAATAATAGTCTGGCAGGTGCCAAAAAAAAGATCGGCTACTAGCCGATCTTTTTTTATTTGGGGAAGACTGATTACCAGCCTTGTTTGGCGTGTCCTTCCTTGATGGCGGCGAGTGCTTTTGCTTCACCCAGCAAAGTGGTGAGCTTGTTGCCTTTTCCGTCGTTTCCTTGAGCCATGTAAGCGCCTTTTGCTGTCTTAGTGATGACGGCATCCAGCATAACTACTCCTTTTTCTTTGGTCTTCACGTTGTACGCGGTGATAGGTCCGTTCGACATGTGTTTCTTTTTTAATCGTTAGGAAAGCACAAAAATACGGATTTCTGGGCGGGTAATGTAAAAAAATGCTTGCTGTCAGTTCGCCAATACAATGGAGGTTTTCACCCTTTCTGCTCGGTGATATTCTGCTCAGAATCGGTTGATTATCCCTTGGTTACATTTTATGCCTCCTTGAGTTTTACAGTCGTATTCATTCATCAAATCAATCACCATGAAAATTATTATTATGTTCTCCTTTCTTTCGTTTTTGATTCCGGTCTTGTCGGCGCAGCCGTTGGAGCAGCGTCAAGCGCGGTTTCAACTTTGTTTACAAACGAATGAGTTCTTGCAGAAGCAGCTGCAGGTAGCGCGCGATCAGTACTTGGAGGTGTTGACACAAACCCGTCAGTCGGTCGATCGGTTGATCGCTTCCTATGAGGTTCGTCTGTTGGGTAATGCGTTACAGCTCGACGATCTGCGTGCAACGGTAGAGCTTTCGATGCAGTTGCGTGATCTGGATGAGGCCTGTGATGCTCACTATTTCGAGTTGCGGGAATCCTTGTTGAGTGTTGCCTGGACCGAAGGCGTTTGTGTGGAGGAATTGACCTTCGGCCAGTACCAGGAATTATTTGATACTTATCTGGAGGATGAGGCGATCCGTCCGACTGATCATTATGCTTCCACCTATTTTGCATCAACACTCGGGTTCCGATCGATGATGATGGTTCAATTGAAGGCTGAGGAGGATTGGTTGGAGCGTCAGGGGTTGGATTGGAGTGAGCCGCATCCTTTCAATGACTTGCCGGTTGGAGAAGAGATGTATTGGTCTGTATTAAGTGCTGACTGGTCGATCGAGTTTCGTAAACCCGAGCCTCAATTATCCACTATTCAGTTATCAGCGGCTGCTGGTGGTGTAGAGGCGAAGACGAAGTTCAAGGACATCATACTTTTTATATTGGATAATTGGGATGCGATCAAGGATATTCTGAGTTGGTTGGAGGAATTGGCATTTTCAGACTGTAGTCCCTCTGTCACGTCGCGGATAAAAAGCGATACCCGTGATGTGAATCTGATGCAGGAGCTGAGCCCGGATGTGGAACGCCGCATCTATTATCAGGTAGGACAGCGTGGGGTACTGGCAGATTTTCGGGCTACGTGTACTCGTATCTGGGGGAAGGCCAAATTATATAAGCGTAAGCGCAATCGATTTGTTAAGGATAAGTCGCAAACGGTGGGTATTGCCTATTGTACAAAACAATGGAATGTTTGTGATGATAAGCCTTGGCCCGCGAACGGACAGCCCTTTCAATTCGCCGGTGTACATCGTCGCGGGAAGGCAAAAATTTCTGAAAGACATCCTTATGCTTTATCGATTCAACAGGTGAATACTGAGTTCATCAATTTTCCGATTTTCTATAACCGAACGCTGGTGGATCAGGTGCATCTGCTGGGAAGTGGAGGGTGTTTCTGATGCGGACGTTTATTTTATTCGGCCTGATCGGTGTTCAACTGTTTGTGTCGGCGCAGGCGCAGGTGTATTGGATGGGGGGAGGGGCCATTGGCTCCTCCCCGGCATCTGTGATGCGGTCTGGACAGATCGGGTTGAAAGCGGTGCCAGATCGTTACTGGTCGCTTGGGGCATGCCATAAACCATCCAACGGAAAGACTGGATATTCGTTCGGTGTAATTGCCACAATCCAACTTCGGTCTCCTTTTTATGAGTTAGATAGAGCCATTCCTTATTATCCGGGCAAAGTTCATGTACCGACATTTCGGTTGGAGTCATTACAACTATATCCCTTTATATCAATCATTCGTCCATTACGATCATTCAGAAAAGTGGAATGGGTCTTGCGAACCGGCGGAGTCTTTTCATTTCATAATGGGAGTTATTTGTCCACCACAACCGGGCAATCGCAACCTGATCGAAGGACTTTCATTTTATATCGATTGGGTGTGCAGCGGCATCCGATGGGTATTCCTCATTGGCGAACACAGTTAGGGCTGTCTTGTAAACTTCTAGATCGTAAATCTTGGTCTTGTTTTTTACAGCCATTGATTCAATTCGACATCGGCGATCGGTCGAGTATTTCTTTTCAATCGGTTCCGGATGATCCATTACTTGTTTCTGCCGGTCAAATGATAAATCGAAAATGGTCAGTCGGATTTTTATGCGGGTTCGTAAAAAAGCGTTGAGCCTACTTGTTTCAGTGATCACCCTATCACTTTTTCAAGGGTCAGCGGCACAAACTGTAAAACCGATCCCTTCAGCTGTGGTGCGTGATTCAGCCATTCGAAAGCTAAGTGAACCGCCTGAATGGTTGAGTGCAGGTATGATGGAGTGGGGGCAAGGCGGACAAATGCAAGCATCTGCACGGGTGGTTCGATTGATGATAGGTGAGCCAGGTAAATGGCAGTTGCCCTTATCGTTGTACAGTGGTGTTTCGCAGCCGGGTTCGAATACAGGTGCTGGGATAGCGATGAGCGGACGATCGAATGAATCGATCACCTGGCAACTGTATTCGCCCTGGAGCGGGGTGATGAACATGGGGTTTGAAGGACAAAAATTGGGTGCAGCATGGGGTTCACACTCTGCGCTGCGATTTGTTTTTCAGTTCGGCGAGCGGATGTTAAGCGGATACCGGATCGGGGCATTCAACGATCCACAAACAGGAAGGCAGCAACTATTATGGAATCATTATGCAGTGGTGGGTTGTGTACTGCACACCGGCGCTTGGGAGCGTTCGAATCCAAAGAATCTGGGGCGAGGGTGGCTCATGATGCGTGGGCATCTGAGCTATTCTTCCCCGGACCAACTAAAGTGGTTGTTTTCGCTGCCGATGTTCCGGGGATTGTATGGAGGCGCTTCGTTGGCAATGGGTATTGAAGTCAGTCGCGTTGTTCACGTTCGTGCCGGCATTTGCTGGCCGATTCGTGGACCAGAGTGGTATACATCAAGCAGCCTGACTCAATTCAGTTTTCAGTATAACTGGAAGCTCTGAAAAGAGCCGTCAGATATCCAGCTTGGCATACTTGGCATGCGACTCAATGAAGGCGCGGCGTGGGGCCACCTCATCTCCCATGAGCATACTGAAGACCCGATCTGCTTCGGCAGCACTTTCAATGGTAACCTGCTTGAGGGTGCGCGTCAACGGATTCATGGTTGTATCCCACAATTGATCGGCGTTCATTTCTCCCAAGCCCTTGTATCGCTGAATCGTGACGGATTCTTCTTTGCCGCCGCCAAGTTTTTCAACCAAGGCCTTTCGTTGTTCTTCGTTGTATGCGTAGGCTTGTTCTTTTCCTTTCTTCACCAGGTAGAGCGGGGGTTGCGCGATGTATACATATCCTTGCTCCACCATCGCTTTCATATATCGATAGATAAAAGTGAGGATCAGCGTTGCGATGTGGGAACCGTCCACGTCGGCATCGGTCATGATGATCAGCTTGTGATATCGAAGTTTACTTAGGTCGAGTGCCTTGGGGTCTTCCGGCGTTCCGATTTTCACACCGAGTGCCGTGAACATGTTACGGATCTCTTCGTTGTCGTAGATCTTATGCTCCATGGCCTTTTCTACGTTGAGGATCTTACCACGAAGAGGTAGGATGGCCTGAATGCTTCTATCACGACCTTGTTTGGCTGTTCCGCCTGCCGAGTCTCCCTCGACCAGGAAGAGTTCGCATCTGTCAGCATCCCGCTCGGAGCAGTCGGCCAGTTTACCTGGCAGTCCGCCTCCGGAAAGAACAGATTTACGCTGAACCAGTTCTCTTGCTTTTCTGGCAGCCGCACGTGCCTGCGCTGCCAGGATCACCTTGGCGACGATATTTTTTGCTTCGCGTGGATTTTCTTCCAGATAGGCTTCCAGTACTTTGGAGACGGTGGTGTCTACCACGCCCATCACCTCATTGTTGCCGAGTTTTGTTTTGGTCTGTCCTTCGAATTGAGGCTCGGGTACTTTTACGGATATGATCGCACTGAGACCTTCCCGAAAGTCATCCCCTTCGATCTCCACCTTCGCTTTTTCGAAAAGTCCGTTCTTGTCGCCGTAGCTCTTGAAAACGCGCGTCAATGCTCGTCGAAAACCAGAAACGTGTGTTCCGCCCTCGATCGTATTGATGTTGTTGACGTAGGAATAGATGTGTTCGCTGTAACTGTTGTTGTAATTCAGGGCTACTTCCACCGCTACGTTGGTGTTCTCATCGCGTCCCTCTACAGCAATGATGTTCGGGATCAAAGCAACTCGTCCGGCGTTGGTGTCCAGCATCGAGACGAATTCAACGATACCCCCCTCACTGAAAAAGGTGTTGGAATAGACGTTGCCGCTTTCATCCGTTTCGCGCTGATCGTTCAGTATGATCCGAATGCCGCGATTCAGATAGGCCAGTTCGCGTAATCTCCCTTCCAGTATTTCCTTGTTGTACGTGGTTACGTTGAAGATGCTACCGTCAGGCCAAAAGTGAACACGGGTACCGGTGGTATCGCTGTTGCCAACTTCACGTACCGCATATTGAGGAACACCGATCTGATAAGCCTGTTCGAAAATCTTTCCTTCCCGGCGAACGGTCACCTGTAAATTAGAACTGAGGGCATTTACGCAACTCACCCCCACGCCGTGCAACCCCCCAGACACTTTATACGAGTCTTTGTCGAATTTACCACCGGCATGCAAGACCGTCATCACCACTTCAAGCGCAGAGCGTTTTTCTTTGGTGTGCATGGCGGTAGGGATACCTCGACCGTCATCCTCTACGGAAATGGAGTTGTCCGTGTGTATGTTAACGGTGATATTCTTGCAATAGCCGGCCAGAGCCTCATCGATCGAGTTGTCGACGACCTCATACACCAGATGGTGTAGTCCTTTTACGCCTACGTCACCGATGTACATGGCAGGCCGTTTGCGGACCGCTTCGAGTCCTTCCAGGACCTGTATACTATCGGCCCCATACTGTTGGGGTTGGGTGGGTTTGTTGTCTGGGTTCATGCGCTAGAAAAAATGGCTGTTTTCCGAGGGAAAACCAGTGATGAAATACAATAGGCGAATGTACGAAAAAGGGGGGCCAAACCGGGTTGAAAAAGGGGGTGAGTTTTACCCAATTTGAGGGGGTGTGTGGACAAAAAAAGCCCCCGATTCAGGGGGCGCTGAATGCTGTTTTTCAATCAAGTCTATGACTCCGTTCTTTTTACGATCTGAGCCACTAAAATGCCCTCAGAGCAGACCTTTCCACCGCAGTACACGGTGCCTTTCATTTCACAAATACCGCGACGAATGGGGGCGATCAGTTCCATTTTCAGTAACAATGTATCGCCCGGACGCACCATCTGCTTGAATTTGCATTGATCGATCTTCAGGAAATAAGTGTCATACTGTCCTTCTCCGCTCAGGTTGATCGCGAGGATGCCTCCGCATTGCGCCAGCGCCTCGATCTGCAGCACACCGGGCATCACGGGGTTACCCGGAAAATGGCCCTGAAAAAACCACTCATTGAACGTGACGTTCTTCACACCTACGATGTGAGTGTCGCTCAGCTCAATGATCTTATCGACCAGCGCAAAGGGAAAACGGTGCGGGAGTTTTTTCTCTATGTATTGCTGATCGAATACCGGGGGCTGAGTTGGGTCGTAGGTGGGTACGTCGCGTGTGTGTTTATTCTTTTTGATGTATTGCTTGATCTTTTTGGCGAATTCGACATTGCTACTGTGTCCGGGGCGGTTGGCAATGATGCGGGCTTTGATCGGATAGCCGATGAGGGCCAGGTCGCCGATCACATCCAACAATTTGTGACGAGCGGGTTCGTTCGGAAAGCGCAGTTCGAGATTATCGAGGTAGCCTTCACTCTTTACTTCGATGTGATCCTTATTGAATACTTTTTTTAAGCGCTCTAATTGAACAGGCTCCACTGGTTTGTCTACAATAACAATAGCATTGCCGACATCACCGCCCTTGATCAGGTTGTTGTCGAGCAGCATTTCCAGCTCATGCAGAAAACAGAACGTTCGGCAGGGGGCGATCTCTTTTTTGAATTCCCGCAGATTTTTTAAGCCGGCATGTTGCGTGCCCAATACCGGCGAGTTGAAATCAATCAGGGTGGTAACCTGATACTCCGTTGCAGGCATCGCCACCATCTCTACTCTTTTTCCTTCATCGTAGTGAAAGATGTTTTCATCGATGCTGTACCAGATCTTGGCGGCATCCTGTTCTTCGATTCCGGCTTTTTCGATCAGCTCTACAAATGGTTGCGAGCTTCCGTCAATGATCGGAATCTCCGGACCGTTGATCTGCAGCAGACAGTTGTCTATACCCAGGCCGACCAATGCTGCGAGTATGTGTTCTACGGTGCTGATCTTGGCACCGTTGCTTTCTAGCGTCGTTCCTCGACTTACATCGGTAACCAGATCACAATCTGCTTTGATGATGGGTTGGCCATCCAGATCAGTTCGTTGAAACTGCAAGCCGAATCCGGGATTTGCCGGTTGCAATGTCAATTCAGCCAACATGCCGGTATGCAGACCTGTTCCTTGGATGGAAACAGCTTGCTGGATCGTATGTTGTTTATCGGGGTTGAAACGGTTGGCCATGCGTTGGTGATTGGATGACCAAAGATAACAAAATCGATGGGGTCAATCGGGCTTCGCGGCCAGCAGTTGTTCGAGGAGTCGGATACGTCTTTCCATCTCGGGCAATTGACGGATCATGGCCAATTGACGAAACGAACTCGCATGATCAGTGGCGGGTGTGCCATTCAGCAACTTTCCATCCGGCACGTCTTTCGATATACCGCTTTGCGCACCGATCTTGACTTTGTTTCCGATCTCTATATGTCCGGCTACACCAACTTGTCCGCCGATCATTACTTGTTCGCCGATCCGGGTGCTGCCGCTGATACCGGTCTGCGCAGCGATCACGGTATGCGCTCCGATCTCCACATTGTGTGCAACCTGAATCAGGTTGTCCAATTTTACACCTCGGCGTATGATGGTGGATCCGATCGTTGCCCGATCGATTGTGGTATTGGCACCGATTTCCACACCATCCTCGACAATCACATTTCCCAGTTGTGGCACTTTGGCATAGGCGCCATCGCTCTTGGGTGCAAATCCAAAACCATCGCTGCCGATCACCGTGCCCGCATGTATGATCACGTCGTCGCCGATCACACACTGTGCATAGATCTTTACTCCGGGGTGCAGAATGCAATGCTTGCCGATGCGTACCCCATTACCAATATATACTTGCGGATGTATCTGGGTGCCATCACCAATGGATACTTTTTCTCCTACGTAGCTGAAGGCGCCTATGAAAACAGTATCTGCCAGCTTTGCGCTGGGGTCGATGTGACAAGGGGATTGGATGCCAGTTTTATTTTTTTTCTGTTGCTCTTCGTATAAGGCTAACAACTGAGCGAATGCGGCATAGGCATCTGCTACTCGAATCAAGGTAGCGGAGACAGGCTTTCGGAGCGTGAGTGATTGATTCACGATCACGATGGATGCCTGGCAGGTGTAGAGGTAGTCCTCGTATTTGGGATTGGCCAGAAAACTCAGTTGACCGCTGACTGCCGATTCGATCTTGCCAAACCCGCTAACAGTAGATTCGGGGTTTCCTTCGATCTGTCCGCCGAGAAGTTGTGCGAGCGCAGAAGCCTTGAATTGCATAGGAGGTAGAAAGGAGAACGATTAATTCTCCGGGTAACAAATGTAATGTTTTTTAACCCGGCCACTGAGCCCCTGTTGTATGAGCGCGTGATCGACTTCGGATATGTCGCGCACACTGCCGTCTTTAAATAAAATACGTATCCGCTCATCGCCCGGATTATACAAGGTGTTGCTGGCTTCGCCGGTGAACGCCAGGTAATGGGCCCATTCAGGGGCGATTCGATACCGATCGACCACCTCGTTTTGTTTTTGATTCAGAATGGCGGGGTCTACGGGATCTGCCTGCAGGCGGATCTTCAGCAGTCGGCGTTCGATGATGCGGGTGCATAATTCGGAAAGGATCGGGTCGGGATGTTGCATCCAATTTTTGATCGCACTCATTACGTCGTGATCATCAAGCCGACAAAATCGCTCCAGATCGGATGCGGGATCGAATGCTTGGTCGGGTCGTTGCAGGAAGTGGTCGAGGTTCTCCGTGGTTGCCTTTACATGGGAGCCGGAGCGGATCAATTCTTTGGCGCGGCGGATGATGCGTACCATGGTCATTTCGGCGCTGACCACCGTCTTGTGCAGGTAAACCTGCCAATACATCAACCGTCGACTCAGCAAAAATTTCTCAATGCTGTAGATCGCTTTTTCTTCCACCATCAGTTCTCCGTCTTTCACCGTCAGCATTTTCAGGATGCGGTCATAACCGATCACGCCTTCGGCTACGCCGGTAAAGAAACTGTCTCGGTTGAGGTAGTCCATCCGATCCACGTCCAATTGTCCCGATACCAATTGATGCAAGAATGGCTTGGTATGTTGGTTCGTGAATATTTCAATGGCGGTTTTCAGCGCTCCATCGAACTGTCGATCCAATTCCTGCATGATCAAAAGAGAAAGGGATTCATGGTGGGCGCCGGAGATCAATTCGCTCTCCAGGGCATGGGAGAAAGGGCCATGACCGATATCATGCAGTAAGATCGCGATACGTGCACCCTGTTCTTCTTCCGGGGTGATCAAAATGCCTTTACGTTTCAGTTCATTTAGTGCTTCCGTCATCAGGTGGTAAGCGCCCAACGAATGGTGCAAGCGGCTGTGTACGGCGCCTGGGTAAACCAGGTGCGCAAATGCCATCTGATGGATATGGCGCAAGCGTTGATAGTAGGGGTGGCAGACAATACGCCAGATCAGCGGATCGTCTACCGTAATAAACCCATACACCGGGTCGTTAATAATTTTTCGGACGGGCATCAGTCACAAAGCTACGGGCTGCCTCGGTAAAATCGGTAGATTTGAATCTGCCAACAAAACACGGAATCGAATGGCCATTGCGAATCTGATCTGGGTGGATGATGAGATGGAAAGTTTGCATTCGCAGATCCTTTTTCTCGAAGGGAAAGGATATGCTGTCAAGGCATTCTCCAATGGTTTCGATGCGATCGACCACATCCGAACACAATCGGTGGACGTGGTGCTGATGGATGAAAGTATGCCGGGTATCAGCGGACTGGAAACCTTGGCAAAGATCAAAGAATACGATCCGGGCTTGCCGGTAGTACTCATCACGAAGAATGAGACCGAGAACTTGATGGATGAGGCCATCGGTTCACAGATCGCTGATTATCTCATCAAGCCGGTCAACCCCAATCAGGTGCTGCTGAGTCTGAAGAAGATCATCGATAATAAACGGCTGGTTGCAGAGAAAACGACTTCCGCCTATCAACAACAATTCCGTCATCTCTTCACGGCCTTGAATAGCGATCCGGATCATCAGGAATGGATGGATATCTACCGAAAGCTGGTGTATTGGGAACTGGAAATGCAGAAATCGGATAGTCCGGAAATGCAAGAGGTGTTGCAAAATCAGAAGCAAGAGGCCAATACCGAATTTTTCAAGTTCATCAAACGATCCTATGCGGGGTGGATGTCTTCTCCGGAGGCAGACGCACCGATCATGAGTCATCATCTTGTTCGACGAAAAGTATTGCCACAACTGGAGGAGGGTCGCTCCCTTTTCTTTGTGTTGATCGATAACCTTCGCTTCGATCAATGGCGTGCCATCCAGCCGATCCTTTCAGATAGTTTTCGGGTGGTAACGGAGGATAGTTTTTATTCCATTCTACCGACAGCCACACAATATGCTCGCAATGCGATCTTTTCCGGACTTCGTCCCATTGACATGGCGGCTCAATATCCGCAGGCCTGGAAAAATGATGAAGAAGAGGGCAGCAAGAATCTCGATGAAGAGATGTATTTGCGTGATCAGCTTCGACGGTTGGGCAAACAGGGATTGAAATGCTCCTACACGAAAGTGGTCAACCACCAAGCGGCACAAGAAATGGCCAACCAGGCGCATAATCTGCTGGAGAACGACCTGAATGTGATCGTTTACAATTTTGTGGATATGCTGAGCCATGCTCGTACGGAGATGGAAGTACTGAAAGAGCTGGCCGGCGATGAAATGAGTTATCGCAGCATCACAGCATCTTGGTTTGAGCATTCTCCCCTGCACCAAGCCTTAAAAAAGTTGGCGGACAAAAAGATCCGCATCGTACTGGCTACCGATCACGGGAGCATTCGAGTTAAAACACCTTGTAAAGTGCTGGGCGATCGACAAACGAGCACGAATATTCGATACAAGCACGGTCGCAACCTGCAATACGACGCAAAGGATGTCTTAGATTTTCGGGATCCGCGCCAGGCAGGGCTGCCTGTGCCCACGATCAACTCCTCGTTTATTTTTGCCCGCGAGGATCGATATCTCTGTTATCCGAACAATTACAACCATTTCGCACAGTATTACCGGAATACTTTTCAACATGGCGGGGTAAGTCTGGAAGAAATGATCGTTCCGTTCATCGTGTTGGAACCGCGTGACTGATGTGGAAAAAACCCTTCGTACTTCCGCTCAGCATTGGTTTATCTTAGCGTCACTCTTATGAAATACACACAGACCACCCTCGATAAATTGCATTCCATTCCGGAGCAAGCCGGCTATATTTTACGATACGAGCGCGGCAATTTTCAAAGTGGCTATTGCATCCTGGAATCCAAAAAAGTGATCGTGCTGAATAAGTTTCTGCAAACGGAAGGCCGTATCAATACCCTGTTGGAGTTGATCCCGCAGTTGGAGATTGATCCGATCCTCTTACCGGAAGACCTTCGTAAATTGTACGAGGAGGCCCGCAGTCAATCTGCCACCAACAAGGCCGCCTGATTTGACTTGGTCGCCCCGAAACTCACCATAACATTTCTTGGTACCGGCACCAGCAGTGGGGTGCCGATGATCGGTTGTGATTGTGCTGTCTGCACATCAACCGATACGCGTGATAATCGCCTGCGTTCAAGCATCTGGGTGCGCTCGGAGCATACATCTTTAGTGGTGGATGCCGGTCCGGATTTCAGAGCACAGATGTTGCGTTCCAACATCAACAAACTCGATGCCATTCTTCTTACGCATGCGCACAAGGACCATATGGCGGGATTGGATGATGTAAGGGCCTACAATCATTTTCAACGGCGACCGATGCATCTATATGCCGATCCCCGCACCGAAGAAGCGGTGCGCCGTGATTTCTACTATGCGTTCTCGGACGGTAAATACCCGGGCACGCCCGACATCGATCTCTTCTCAATCGGTTCCGAGCCTTTTATGGTTGGTGATATTCCTGTAACCCCGATCCAGGTTATGCACTTGCGCATGCCCGTGCTGGGGTTTCGCTTCGGTGACTTCACCTATATCACCGATGCCAATTTTATCGAGGAAGCGGAACTAGACAAAATCCGGGGCAGTCGCATTTTAGTACTGAATGCCCTTCGAAAAGAAAAACATCTCTCGCACTTCACGCTTTCGGAAGCGATCGAATTGGCTAAATCCCTTGATGTGCCGCAAGTCTATTTTACGCATATTTCACATCAGTTGGGATCGCATGCGGAGGTCAGTGCCGAGCTGCCTGCTGGTTTTAACCTGGCTTACGATGGGTTAGCGATTCAAGTCTCATAAAGTCCCTAACACTTGTTCGTATTTTGAAATTATTCCCGATTTTTGGGATATGTATTTTCAATCTACTGAACTCACCGAGCAGGTTAAGCAAACAGCCCGTGATTTTGCGGAGCGGGCGATTCGTCCCCATGTGATGGAATGGGATGAGTCGCAATTTTTTCCGCGGGATGTATTTCGTCGCTTGGGTGAACTTGGCTTGATGGGTGTGTTGGTCCCGGAAGAATATGGCGGATCGGGCATGGGTTATGCCGAATATAAAGCAGCGATTGTGGAGCTCGCAAAGGTTTGTGGTTCGGTCGGACTCAGCATGGCGGCTCATAATTCTCTTTGTACCGGTCATATACTTGCCTTTGGAAATGAGGAACAGAAGAAAAAATGGTTGCCGCGACTGGCCAGTGGGGAAGCGATCGGTGCCTGGGGACTGACGGAGGCGAATACCGGCAGTGATGCCAGCAATATGCGTTGTACGGCGGTCCGGGAAGGGGATGAATGGGTGATCAACGGTACCAAGAACTGGATCACGCATGGTATCAGTGGGGAAATTGCGGTGGTGATCACTCGTACTGGTGAACCTCGTACAAAAAATAATGCAACGGCATTTGTGGTGGAGCGCGGCACGCTCGGATTTTTAGCGGGTAAGAAAGAGAATAAACTCGGGATGCGTTGCAGTGAGACAGCCGAAATGATCTTTGATAACTGTCGCATTCCGGATGCGAACCGTTTAGGTGAAGTCGGTGATGGATTTCATCAGTCAATGAAAGTATTAGATGGCGGACGCATCTCGATTGCCGCCCTTTCCCTAGGTATTGCACGAGGTGCTTACGAGGCGGCCCTCAATTATGCGCAGGAAAGAGAACAGTTTGGAAAGCCTATTGCACAATTCCAGGCCATCGGATTTAAATTGGCGGATATGGCAACGGAAATAGAGGCGGCGGATCTGCTCACCGATCAGGCGGCCTATAAAAAACAGCATCATTTACCGATGACACAAGATGCGGCTATGGCCAAGTATTATGCCAGTGAAGTAGCAGTGAAAGTCGCCAATGAGGCGGTGCAGATCTTTGGTGGTTATGGATACACAAAAGATTTTCCTGTAGAGAAATTTTATCGGGATGCCAAGTTGTGTACGATCGGGGAGGGAACTTCAGAGATCCAGAAGTTGGTCATTGCTCGATCGATCCAGCGTTAATCATTGTAACTCTTGCAGGTCGACAAGCTTTTTGTAATAACCATTTTGCGCGATCAGACTTTCGTGGTTTCCTCTTTCCACGATCATGCCTTCCTGCATCACGAGAATTTCATCTGCGTGCCGGATGGTAGAGAGTCGGTGCGCAATCACCAGGCTGGTCCGGTCTTTCATTACATTATTGATGGCTTCCTGTACAAGTCGCTCGCTCTCGGTATCTAGGGAGGAGGTGGCTTCATCTAAGATCAAGATAGAGGGATTCTTCAACAGGGCGCGCGCGATGGTCAGTCGTTGACGTTCCCCGCCACTGAGCTTACTGCCACGGTCGCCCACGTTGGAATTATATTTGTCGGCTTTCTTTCGGATGAACGTGTCGGCATTTGCGAGTCGCGCAACTGCTTCTATTTGCGGCAGCGGGGTCCCCTCCATACCCAGTGAAATATTATTCGCAATCGTGTCATTGAACAGTATGGCTTCTTGGGTGACCAGACTCATGTGTTGGCGAACGGAGGATAATGCGTAATCGCGGATGTCGACGCCATCGATCAACACCTGTCCGTCTGTCACATCATGGAATCTCGCCAGTAGGTCTGCCAAAGTCGATTTGCCGGAACCAGACGAGCCGACCAGCGCGATGGTTTTGCCTTTTGGCAGGGTGAAGTTGATAGAATTCAGGACCAGCTTTTCACCATAAGCGAATCGTACATTTCGGAACTCGATCTCTTGCTGAAATCCGTCAAATTTTACACCGGTCGGATTTTCATCGATGGTTTGTGGGGTGCCCAATAACTCTTCGATGCGTGCGATGGCGGCGGAACCTTTTCGCATGTTGCTGAAAGAGGTGGAAAGGGATTTAACGGGATTGATGATGTTATAAAAAAGGGCGAGATATGCCAGAAAGGTGGAAGGGGCCAGTGCAATCTCTTTATTCAATACGCTTTGTCCACCGAACCAAAGGATGCCGACAAATACGCCCACGCCTAATACTTCTGATACGGGTGAGGCCAGGTCTCGGCGGCGACTGATCCGGTTGCGGGCGTGCAGCAACTCATCATTGGTTTTCTCAAATCGATTTCGGATCCAGTCTTGTGCATTGAACGACTTGATGATGCGGAGTCCGAGCAGCGTTTCATCCAAAATGCTTAAAGACTCACCTTGTTTTTCCGCTGCCTCTTGTGATGTTTTCTTCAGTTGCCGGGAGATGCGTCCGAGTATGAATCCGATGGCGGGGATGCAGATCAGTATGGCCACGGTCAGCGTTGGGCTGATATAAAATAGAACAAGGAAATTGATGAGGATGGTCATTGGGTCACGCACCCAACCTTCAAGTGCTCCTACCAGCGAATTTTCTACCTCGTATACATCATTGGTTAAGCGGCTCATCAGGTCGCCTTTTCGCTGTTCCGTGAAGTAGCCGATGGGGAGGGTGAGTACTTTTTGATAGATATCTGTGCGTAGGCGGTGAATGATCCGATTTTTCATCGGGTTCAGGATGTAAAAGGATAGATACAGAAAGATGTTTTTGAAACCGATCGAGAGGAGGATGATCAGACAGATGATCCCCAGGGTGGCGACCGGCGTCAGGGTGTCGACCTGTTGTAGTAGTACCTGGCGGATGGCTTCCATCACGCCGTTGTCGGCCGGTTGGGAAAGACGGCTGTTATCGCCATTGAAGATCAGATCGAAAAAAGGGGCCAGCATCCCGAAGGAGACGATCGAAAAAACGATGGACAGCAGGATGCAGATCAGGTAACCGGTGATGGAGCCGGTTTGATGACGGAGGTATTGGAAGATGCGGGCGTAGGTGCGCATGGGTTCGATCGCTACAAAGTAACTAATTTTAGGCCAGCGATCGGGTTTCGGTCGACCAGCAACTTAACAATCGAGCAGCCATGGAGGAAGGAAAACGTCAGCGGCAGATCGCCGGCTTATTAAATGAGGAGATGAATCGGATCTTTCAATCGCTTGGTTTGTCCATGCTGGATGGAGGAATGATCTCAATCTCCGCAGTGAAGGTCACCCCGGATCTCCTGGAGGCAAGATTTTACCTCAGTTTTTTTCAGGTAAAGGATCCGGATGCTGCGCTACGAAAAGTGACAGAGCGTATGCCGGAGATCAAGCGGGAGTTGACACATCAAGTTCGACATCAGTTGCGTAATATGCCTGTTCTTAAGTTCTTTCGCGACGACACCCTGGATCATGTTTTTAAGATGGAGGAATTATTCAAGCGAATCGGAGAAGAGAACAAAACGGTGGAGGGGTCTGCAGACACTACCACGAACACCTAAATCACATCTTCTTTGTACCTGCATTTTGCCTGGCGCTATTTTAGGTCTCCCAAGTCAACTACGGCCATTTCTCTGATCGCATGGACCAGTGTTATTGCCATTGCCGTCGGTACGGGGGCGCTGTTGTTGGTGCTGAGTGTTTTCAATGGGTTCGAGGGGTTGGTCAAATCGCTCTACGCCGATTTTTATCCACCGATCCGCATCATGCCTGCAAAGGGAAAATTTACGGAGATGTCGGATTCGATGCAGGAGCGATTGGCTACTTGGCCGGGGGTTTCTGTTTTGTCAAGAACCATTGAGGACAAGGTTATTTTACAGCAGGGCGAGTATCAGTCAGTTATTCAGCTAAAAGGAGTTGATGAGGTATATAATCAGGTGTCAGGTGTTCCTGGCAGGATCTACCATGGTTCATATTCATTGGGCACTTATGATCAACCGGCTTTGGTGTTAGGTGCCGGTGTGGAGGATGCGTTGGGTTTGTATGCGGGTAAGGAGATGACAACTCTTCGAGCCTATATACCTCGGCGCGGCGGCGGTCGTTCTTTGTCTGAAGAAAACATCCAGCAACGTGAACTCTATGCTTCCGGTTCATTTATGATCCAGCAGGATTTTGATGAGCAGTACGGGTTGACGCGTTATGATTTTTTGCGGGATGTGTTAGGGGCGTCAGTCAATTCGTTCAGTGCGCTGGAGATAAAATTGGCCAATCCAGATCGGCTGCAACAAGTTAAAAAGGAGCTCAGGTCTTATTTGGGTCCGACTTTCAGGGTGGAGGATCGATACGAACAGAATCAAAGTTTATATGGGGTGATGAATGCAGAGCGGTGGATCGTATACGGTGTTTTGTCTTTGATCTTAGTGGTGGGCGCCTTCACCATGATTGGGGCGTTAACCATGTTGATCTTGGAGAAGCAAACCGACATACAGATCCTTCGTTCACTGGGTGCAGAGCCGAGCGTGATACGGCGGATCTTTTTTTCAGAGGGGATGTTACTAGCGGGTATCGGGGCTAGTATCGGTTTGCTCTTGGCCTTATTATTGATCTGGCTGCAGCAAACGTTTCACTTGATTCCCTTGGGCGGTGGAAGTTTTCTGATCGATCACTATCCGGTTGAATGGAAAGTTCGGGATGCATGGCTGATCGCCGGCACGGTATTTTTCATAGCCGGTTTGGCCTCCTGGATTCCTGCATCAAAGGCAGCGGCTCGAGTACAGTCGCTTCGAACTCAGTAATCGCCTACGGTTTCCGGTAATTGTTCCAAGGCTCTTTTCAGTTGCTCGTCGTTCGGTGCGATGCCGTGCCACTCGTGTGTTCCTTCCATGAAGTCGACGCCTTTGCCCATGGCGGTACGCATCAGGATCACGATGGGTTTTTGGTTGCCGGTAAGCGATTTTGCTTTTTCCAGTCCGGCTACTACTTCATTCATCTCGTTGCCGTTCATCTCTAGTACAAGCCATCCGAAGGATTCGAATTTGGCTCGGAGATCGCCGAGGCCCATGACCTTATCGGTCGGACCATCGATCTGCTGCCCGTTCCAGTCGATCGTAGCGATCAGGTTGTCAATTTTATGATGTGCTGCGAATAGGGCTGCTTCCCAGATCTGTCCCTCATCCAATTCTCCATCGCCATGCAAGGAGAAGACAAGGTGCTGATCTCCGTTCATTTTTTTAGTGAGTGCCGCGCCGGCTGCTACACTGAGTCCTTGACCCAACGAGCCCGATGCGATTCGCACCCCAGGTAGGTGTTCATGCGTAGCGGGGTGTCCTTGTAAGCGGGAGTTCAGTTTGCGGAAAGTGGCTAGTTCGCTGATGGGGAAGTATCCGGCTCGGGAGAGCGTTGCATAAAAAACAGGGGATATATGTCCATTCGATAGGATGAACAGGTCTTCTTCACGCGCATCCATGGAAAAAGCGGGGTCATGTTTCATGACCTTGAAATAGAGCGCGGTGAAAAAGTCGGCACAACCGAGCGACCCTCCGGGGTGTCCGCTGTTGACACCGTGTACCATACGGAGTATGTCGCGGCGTATCTGGGTGGCGAGTGCGGAGAGGTCTTTCATTTCGTTGATTTTTACAAAAATCATAAGATTGTGGGAGACGCTTCGAGTAAGCGTAATTTTCCTACTCACTTTTTTTCAACAAACGGATTTTTACTTTTTTATTATAAGTTCACGAGTGGGTTTGGCAATTAGCCGAGCTTTTACTTTAGATTTGGCTATTATTCCTATGATCCTGGAAATTGTAATGGCTCTAGCTGGAGCCTTCTTGCTTACGTTTTTGGCTGTGCCGGTAGTGATCGAGATCGCTGCCCGGAATAAGCTTTTTGACAGGCCCAACGCCCGTAAGATCCACACACGTAAAATTGCTTCACTGGGTGGCGCCGCCATTTTTACAGGTTTTTTAATCTCTACCATGCTTTTTGTACCGGAAGAAACCCGTCCGGAGTTCCGTTTTTATTTGTCGGCTATTGTGATTGTTTTTTTTCTGGGGTTGAAGGATGATCTCAGCGATCTGAGTGCCATGAATAAGTTGATTGGTCAGTTGATTGTGGCCTCAATCCTGATATTTGCTGGTGGCTTACGTTTGGAGGGCATGTATGGACTTTTTGGATTTCGAGAAGTTCCAGAGTTATTCTCGTACACGCTCACATACGCCACGATCATAGTGGTGATGAATGCCTTTAATCTGATCGATGGGGTGGATGGACTTGCAACTAGTTTGGGGATCATTAGTGTTTGTGTGTTCGGTATATATTTTGCGACATCTGGGCAATTGGTGTTTGCCATGATGGCTTTTTCGTTGGGCGGTAGCCTGATCGCTTTTTTGATCTTTAATCATCAGCCTGCTAGGATCTTCATGGGAGATTCCGGTTCTCTCTTGATCGGCACGGTTAATTCGATTCTGGTCATTCGGTTCATTCACACCGCTAGCGAAGCCACTGCAGTTTTACCGATGAATGCTTCAGTAGCCGTAGGATTTGCGGTTCTTTTTGTGCCGCTGCTGGATACCTTACGTATGTTTTCGGTTCGGCTATTAAAAGGACATTCCCCTTTTCGGCCCGACCGCAACCACCTCCATCATTTGTTGTTGGATAGAGGGCTCAGTCATTTTCAGATCACATTGATCTGTGTTTTATCGAACTTAGTTTTTCTGTGGGCTGCCTGGTATTTCTCGTTTCTTGGATCAACTCCTGTTCTTTTAACGGAGGTGGCTATTGGTTTTATGCTGATGGGAGTGCTTTATTATACCCGTCCGGTCACTGTTGCTGCAGAATCGGAGGTTGATACGCCGGTGATTGACATCAACAGCGATGTGAATGCCAAAGCAGAGTAGTCCGTTTTTCGTTCCCGTATCCTTTCGTTAGATTTGCCTTTTCTACCTGAAATTTTATCGCCATGTCTGATGAATTGATCGCCGTTGAGCGCCACGCTGAAGAATCCATGCAAAAAGCTATTCAGTTTCTGGAGTCTGAATTAGTCAAGATCCGTGCCGGAAAGGCCAATCCTCAAATGTTAGATGGCCTGGCTGTCGACTATTATGGATCTCCGATGCCGATCAATCAGGTTGCTAACATCAGTGTGTTGGATGCCCGTACACTCAGCATTCAACCCTGGGAAAAGAATATGTTGCAGCCTATCGAGCGAGCAATCATTGCAGCAAACATGGGTGTAACACCTCAAAATGACGGGTCGTTGATTCGGATTTTCATGCCACCACTGACAGAAGAGCGCCGCAAGGAATTAGTGAAAAGATGCCAAGGGGAAGGCGAACAATCAAAGGTCGCGATCCGAAATATCCGCCGGGATGCGATTGAGCAAGTGAAGAAATTACAGAAGAATGGATTGAGTGAGGATGTGGCAAAAGGAGGTGAGACATCCATTCAGGAGATAACTGATAGGCACATCGCGTTGGTCGACAAGCATCTCGCCGCCAAGGAAAAAGAGATCATGTCCGTTTAGGAACGTTTGTTCACCAGGTATACGCCCGACAAGATAATCGCCAAACTCAAGATCTGAAGTGGATCGATCCGGATATTATCGATCCACCCGACGATCACGGCCACTACCGGAATTCCGTAGGTGACTAGTGACGCGAACAATCCGCCAGCCAGCTGCAATAATTGATAGAATAAGATCGTGGCTAGCGCACTGCCTGCAATACCCAGCGCTATTCCTTTCCAGATGGCTGCCTGCACCGCTTGATCTTCAAAGGCAAGGGTTGAAAAATCAAAATACCATAGAAGCAGCGCTGTCGGAATAATCATCAGTGCGAGGGAAACGGAAGCCAGGTGCAAAGGTTTTACGCCCTGCAATCGATGGGCCACTAAATTCACATTGATTCCGTACAAGACCGTTCCCGTAAGGATGGCCAGCGTGGGGAGCAGACGGGCTACGGTCAGTTCGGCTTCGCCCCGAATAACGGGCAGCAAGGTGAGCAGAACCAATCCGGTCAGTCCGATCCCGATCCCGATCAGCCGGTGCAGCGCTACGCGATCCTTATAAAATAATATGGCGATCGTGACTACACAGAGTGGGGTTAGTGCATTCAGAATGCCCCCCATCGGTCCGGTAATGGCCGGATCATTCAGGGCAAACGCAAAAAGAAAAGCGGGCAAAAGGTTCCCAATCGTTCCGTTCAGCGCCACCAGTGCGATCTGTCGGCTAGGTATCGAGCGAAAGTGAAAGATGGCAAGTGGGAGGAAGAAAACGGCTGCAGAGAAGATCCTCAATGCAGCCAGTCGATTCGGGTTGATGACAGAGGCACTTTCTTCCATCAGTTTGAAGGAGCTTCCCCAGATCAGGCAAAGCATCAAAAAGAGGATCCATTTCCAGACTTGGTTCGTTCTCATGGCGCAAAGTTGGGTTTTATCATGAGTTGTGTGGGAGTTTTTTATTTTCTTTACTGAAAAATCACCCATATGGGCATGTTGAAAGAATTCCGGGATTTTGCCATGAAAGGCAACATCGTCGACCTGGCTGTCGCCGTAATCATTGGTGGCGCCTTTGGGACCATTGTATCTTCTCTGGTGGAGGATGTGATCACCCCCCTTTTATTGGCACCGGCCCTGGAAGCGGTACACGCAACAGATTTGGATAAACTGGTATGGAACGGGGTTAAATACGGAAAATTTCTCGCTGCCACCATCAAGTTCATCTTCATTGCCTTTGTGATGTTCGGATTAGTCAAAGCCATGAACCGGATGATCAAAAAAGAAGCAGCAAAGTCCGCACCTACACCTGCCCCGACGCCGGAGGACATTGTATTGTTACGTGAGATACGTGATTCGTTGAAAAAGTAATCTGCCGGAGCCGTCTCAACCCCCTAATTTTGTCCGCCTAGTCCATGGCAGTACACCCCGCATATCAGATTCGCTTGCCCCAGTTCGAGGGGCCCTTTGATCTCTTGCTGTTCTTCATAGAACGCGATGAGTTGGATATTTATAATATTCCGATCAATCGGATCATCAACGATTTTCTGGCCTATATCCGAGAAAGTGAGGAGTTGAATATTGAACTCAGCAGTGAGTTCATTCTATTCATATCGACCTTGATGCGGATCAAAGCAAAAATGTTACTGCCGCGCAAAGAGTTGGATGCGGATGGTCAAGAGATCGATCCCCGTCAGGAGTTGATCAATAAGATCCTGGAGTACAAACGTTTTAAAGAGGCCTCAGCTCAATTGGCCGATATGGAGGCCTTGCGCATGCTGATGGTGAAGCGGGGAAATATTCAGCGGGAGATGATGTCGGTGGGTGAAACAGCTGCGGAGGGCACCGAAATTCAAACGTTGACCCTTTTCAAGCTGATGAAGGCATTCGAGAAGGCCTTACAGCGATATTCCGATCGGGTGAATCGGCCGGTTCACACCGTGGTGCAGTACAACTATACAATGGAGGAGAGTCGGGAGCAGATGATGAACATTGCGTCACAGGACCGGACCCTGGCCTTTGAGCGAATCTTCGACCGGTGTGAGAATCGGGTTCATGCGATCTTCACGTTCCTTTCCTTACTGGAGTTGATCCAACAAAAATTTCTTCGCATCTTGATCGGTGAGGGCCGAAACAATTTCATTATCGAATACATCGACCCGGCCGATCGCGAAACGGAATCCGCACCCGAAGAATCAACGGGGCTCTAATCGGATCGCTTGCGGATCACTAGCCAGTTGGCTGGTAAGCATCTCTCTGACCACTTGCATGATGGCTTCCGTATCGTATTCGCATTCGCGATATAATTCCTTCGGCGTACCGTGTTCAACGATGCGATCAGGGATACCGAGTATGCGCACTTCATTCTTGTAGCCCTCTTTGGCCATGAATTCCAATACAGCTGATCCGAATCCGCCTTGTACAGACGCGTCCTCCACCATTACCAGATAGGGATAACGTTGACAAACTTCGTGTAGCATGGCTTCATCGATCGGTTTCACGAATCGCATATCGAAATGAGCCGGATTGTACCCTTCTAAACGTAGTTGTTTGATGGCTCTATCAGCAAAATTGCCCGGGTGTCCGATGGTCAGAATGGCGAGTTCATTGCCATCTTTCAGTTTTCTTCCGGTTCCGATCTCGATGGCTTCGAACGGTGTTCGCCACTCTGGCATAACGCCTTCGCCCCGCGGATAGCGAATCACCATCGGGTATTGAGTCGATTCAAGTTGGGCGGTGTACATCAGGTTGCGCAAGTCCTGTTCATTCATCGGTGCGCTGATGATCAGGTTGGGGATGCAACGGAAATAGGCGATGTCGTAGCATCCGTGGTGAGTTGGGCCGTCATCGCCCACCAGACCGGCACGATCGAGACAGAACACTACAGGCAGCTTTTGCAGGGCAACATCATGCACCACTTGATCATAAGCACGTTGCATGAATGAAGAAGAAATATTACAAAACACTTTCAAGCCTTGAGTAGCCATTCCTGCACTTAATGTAACGGCATGCTGCTCACAGATGCCAACGTCAATGGCACGATGGGGCATGGCATCCATCATGATCTTCAATGAAGATCCTGATGGCATCGCAGGTGTGACGCCAAATATGTTCTTGTTTTTTTCTGCCAATTCAAGCACGGTGTGACCGAATAC
>JBKCMR010000055.1:0-1232 GCA_046300055.1 Bacteroidota bacterium | reverse complement strand
AATCACGGTAAGGAACACCAACCTGAGAACCATTACCATCACGGTAAGGGCGGGCCCAGTGGATCATCAATTCATGATGAGAAAGGGCGCGGAGGACGCGACACTCTGCTTCATACTGCAAAGCAGTTGCAGCAGTCAGTACACCACGAGAGCCGGCACCACGGAATCCATCGATACAAACATTGGCTTTGTTGATCAGTGAATACAGTGAGTTCCAGTGACCCTCGCAGTTTGCTGCTGTGGCATTGTAGGTGGCCTGGTAGGTGATCTGGTAGAAGGCAGCGATGTTGATCACGTCCTCACCACGAGCATCTCCTTGTTCGATGTTGGCCGCTCCGAAGGGATATCCACGTCCGGCGCCTCCAAGATAGTCGCCACTTTGTGCAGCATCATAAACCCCGTAAAGGGATACAAAACATTTGTCGGCCGTACTGAAGGCAACCTCATCCGATACGGATGTGTAGGGCTGCAGCTCCAAGGCTTTCTTACATCCGGTCATGAGCAAGGAGCCCAGGGCCAGGACAATCAGCAGGTTCAATTTATTTTTCATATTCGTTCGTTTATTGGGTGTTGAATTAGAAACCAACATTCATACCGAAGGAGATGGTGCGGATCTGAGGAGCAACGCTCTGGTCAATACCACCTGCGGTGATGTTGTCCGGATCGGCGCCGCTATAGTCGCTCCATACGAACAGGTTCTGTCCCTGCACGTAGAAACGTACACTCTCTACGTATCCTTTACCGATGCGGCTGATCAGATCACGATCCATGTTGTAGCTGAACACCAAGTTCTGCAAACGAACATAGTTTCCGCTCTCTACAAAACGAGAGATAGCAATGCTGTTCTGATTCACCTGGTTACCCAGTTGGAAGAAAAGACGTGGAACATCTGTTACATCACCGGGCTTGGTCCAACGGCGAAGGATCGCCTTACCGGTGTTGTGGAAGCTCTGACTGAACAAGGCTTCCTGAGCGGTGGTGTTCATGATCTGGTTTCCACCGGAGTAGCGCAACATGATCTCCAGGTCGAATTGCTTGTAGCGGAAGTTGTTGGTCCAGGCACCGAAATAAGTCGGAACACCTTGTCCCAGTTTCACACGGTCAGCGAATCCCATGGTAGTAGCATTAGCAGGCAACAGGTTGCCATCGTTTGGTCCGGTTACGAAGTAGAACAAACCATTGGTGACGTTGTGCGTAACCAAGCGACCATCGCCCTTCAAATACATCGGGAA
>JBKCMR010000054.1:0-19067 GCA_046300055.1 Bacteroidota bacterium | reverse complement strand
ACTTCATGCCCACCGCCGCAGAATTGAAACCACACCTGCGTGGTGCCACCCTACTGGCCCTTTGCTCCCCGCAAAACCCCACTGGCACCACCTTCCGAAAAGAAGAATTGGAAGCGATCTGCGACCTGGTGCTGCAAGAGAATGCCGCCCGCCAGGCAGACGAGAAAAAACTTTACGTGATGTACGACCAGATGTACTGGCACCTCACGTATGGCGACATTGAGCACCACGACCCCGTATCGCTTCGTCCGGCTATGAAAGACTACACCATTTTTGTGGATGCGATCAGTAAAGTATTCTCATCAACCGGTCTTCGTGTGGGTTGGGGACTCGGTCCGGCACCTGTCATCGCTAAAATGAAATCCATCCTCACGCACATGGGCGCCTGGGCTCCTATGGCTGAACAAAAAGGATTGGCCGACTACCTCAACGATTTTCCATCCATCGACCGATACCTCAAGCATTTCAAATCAGAAGTCCTGCACCGACTGAACAGCATCCACGACGGTATCGTAGCACTCAAACAGGATGGATTCCCCCTCGATGCCATCGCACCGGAAGCGGCCATCTACCTCACCGTCAAAGTCGATCTGAAAGGATGGAAAAAAGCTGACGGATCCGTTCTTGCGGAACAAAGCGACGTAACACATTTCCTTTTGAACGAAGCATCACTGGCTCTCGTTCCCTTCTATGCATTCGGTAGCGATCGGGAAAATCCCTGGTATCGACTCAGCGTAGGTACCTGTAAAAAAGAGGAGATCGGTGAAATGCTGGGTAAACTCCGTGCAGCGCTAGGAACCTTGATCAAACCCTGATCAGTTCTTTCCGATGAGAAAACGAAAGGGTCGTAATTGGTCGCGACTGGCCTCTTGAAGAATCTTTTTGGGAGATAGCGTGATGTGATTGCGATCGACCAGTTGATACGCGCGTGCAAAATCATCATCACTTAACCGCTCCCGAAGCCATTGCGTCATCCGACGATGCTCAGTTGCCTGTGTGTCCCCAAAAAGGACCAGTAAATGATGTTTCGATACGCGTTGCATGATCAATATCCCTACATTCCTTTGTTACTCGGGCAACCACAGTTTTTTCCGCCTTTACCGCCACCCGAATAATAATTCCGGTTGCAGGAAAGCAAAACTACGGAGAGAAAAACCACAAATATTGTTCTGTAGAAGGTTCGCATGGGATTCAGCTTTCAAAATAAAACTATTTTGAGCACGGTTTCGTATGCCGCACGTTAAAAATAACAATTCAAGGAGGGTTTTGGTTGCCCCGCTCGACTGGGGACTGGGACATGCCACCCGCTGTATCCCCCTGATCCGTCGCCTTCTGCGTGACGGCCATCAGCTTTTCCTGGCCGGAAGCGGCCCCTCCGGTCAATTGCTCCGATCCGAATTCCCGGATCTGCCCTATTCCGAGATCCCTTCCCATTCCGTCCGCTACGCCCGATCGGGACGAGGCTTTTTCTGGATGATCCTCAAACAGATCCCGGCACTGAACGAACAGATCCGTTCAGAGAAAAAATGGCTTCAAGATTTCATCACCACACAACCGATCGATCAGATCATCTCCGATAATCGGTACGGACTCCATCACCTCAGCACACAAAATATTTTGCTGACGCATCAACTCGGTTTACGATCCGGTATCGGTATCTGGGCTGATCAGGTGTTGCAATGGATGTTGATCCGGCTGCTGAAACATTTTCACGAAATATGGGTTCCGGATCATGAAGATGAACCCAACCTCAGCGGCGAATTAGGTCACCCAAAATATAAACCACAGGTGCCCGTGAAATACATCGGTCCGCTGAGTCGGTTTACGCAGACAAACAGATCCTGCATTCCAAAAAAAATCACGGTTGTTTTATCCGGGCCCGAACCACAACGAACACTGCTAGAAGAAAAATGCTTGCGCGAATTGAACGATTGGGATGGTCCCGTTACGATCGTGCGAGGATTACCCAATGGCAGTAATACACTGCAAGCACCTGCACATTGGAAAATATCAGATCATCTTTCGATCGATGCATTAGAGCAAGAAATCGAAGAAGCGGAACATTTCATTGCGCGCTGTGGATATAGTACGCTTATGGATCTAGCGGTTTTGAACAAACAAGCAATTTTGATTCCTACACCTGGTCAGCCCGAACAGGAGTATCTGGCGAGTCGGATGAAAGAACGATCACAGTATGTTATTATCGATCAACAACAAGATCTACGGGAGGCCGTTGAAATAGCAAGCAAGAAGTCGGTAGCAGATGATAAATTTACCGCCAGATGAACCCTCAATCCCGCGCCCACATCGGTGTGCTGTTCACCAACTTCTTTTTTGCGCTGAACCTGAGTCTGGTCCAATTCATCTCCCCCGAACCATTAGGCCCGTATGGCGTAAATCTGTTTCGCGTTGGCGGGAGCTTGCTGCTGTTTTGGATGATGGCAAGCATCAATCGATCCGCCGATGAAAAACCGATCCGCAAGAAAGACTGGAGTCGACTCGCGCTTTGCGGATTCACCGGCGTTTTTCTGAATCAGACGCTGTTCATCAAGGGACTAACGATGACCTCAACAATCCATGCAGCTCTCCTGATGCTGAGCACGCCCCTTTTGATCACCGGACTAGCTGCTTTTCTGCTCAGAGAAAAATTACGCTGGATTCAATTGGCCGGATTGATGTTGGGACTCACCGGTGCCACTATTCTAATCATGGATCGAACCGATATGGGGGCTGATTCAATGGTAGGTGACGGACTCATCATCATCAACGCGATCTCCTATGCGATCTATTTCATACTGGTAAAACCCCTGATGCAATATTATCCGCCTACACAAGTGATCCGCTGGGTCTTCACGTTCGGCGCCATCGGTATCATCCCCTTCGGAATCCCACAGGCGCTAGACCTTCAGGAAAGCGGCATGCATATGCAGGAAATTTTGGCACTCGGCACCGTTGTGATTTTCGGCACCTATTTTGCTTACCTGCTGAATATTCGAGGAATACAGGTCTTGGGTGCCGGCGTCACCGGATCGTATATTTATTTTCAGCCTTTTTTTGCGACGATCATTTCTATTACATTTTTAAATGAGCACTTTACGGTTGGGAAATTACTCGCGGCCGGATTGATTTTTATTGGCGTTTACTTTAGCAGTCTGAAAATAAAATAAACAATAAGCACGCTCTAAGATCAGCGTATTGGACCTGCGGAGGCAGTAACCTTAAATTCTGTTTGAGTTCCATTGACTTCAAATAAATACTTGCCGGGATTTAACTCGCCGACAAATAAACATGTTTTCTGAACGCGTCCATATAAGCAGCCACTGTGTACTATTTTATGGCTTGAATCAAGTAGTAGATACTCACAGCCATGTTGAGGCTCAGATAAATAGATATCAATGGTTCCTGTTCTTTTATCGTAGTAAATGGCATTCATTGGTAAGCCATGGCGAATAACAATCCTACCGATAAAATAACAATATGGCTGTAGAATAAATACTACGCATGGGGTTTAATGCTATAAACACGAATCGCTCCGTTGCATAAATCGTTATATATTAGATTCATATGAAAACAGTCTTGCTCATGCGGCATGCGAAGACGGAGTCGCCATACACACTCAAACGCGACTTCGATCGGATACTCACAAAAACAGGTGAAGCCGATGCACAAAAAATGGGGAAATGGCTAAAAAATCAGCAACTCCCCATCGATCAGATACTATCCAGTTCGGCGGAACGGACTAAGCAAACCGCCCAGATCGTAGCTGCTGCAATCGGAATAGAAAACACCTCAATCGAATTCAAAGACGAACTGTACCACGCAACACCCGACGTCTTCTTTGATGTTATCCGCGCGGTGTCGAATACAGTGAATACTTTACTGATTGTTTCACATAACGACGGCATCACACATTTTGCCAATAGTCTGACAGATGCCCGGATCGACTATATGCAACCCGGATCGGTATTTATAGTACAAGCCAATTGTCAAAATTGGTCTGCTTTTGAGCAAACTACCCGGATTTTCATGGGCTACCAACAGCCTGGCTGAACGGAAGGAAATTCCCCGAAAACGAGGAGAAAAATTACACCGCTGCTTGTTGATTCTCTCTTGGTCTGCAGCTTGGCTATCCCTCATCTTTGACAGCTACCCGAAGCTCCTTCACGTCAGATCATCCGTTCTTGAATTTGCAACTAATTTTCAGTTACTTTGTCAAAAAAAGAAAAATTAAAATCCCGGCTACGAAATCAGCCTGTAGACTTCAGCTATAGTGAACTAAGAACATTATTGATTGGACTGGGCTATGAAGAGGATCAAAAAGGCAAAACAGCCGGATCCAGAGTAATCTTTTATAAACCGACCACCCAACATACTCTTTTCCTGCACAAACCACATCCTACCCGAATCATGAAAAGATATCAGATACAATATGTGAAAGAGGAATTGATAAAACAAGGATTATTATGAGTAAGAATGTCATGACCTACAAAGGCTTTATAAGTTCGGTACATTTCAGCGCCGACGATGATATATTCTATGGAAAGATCGAGGGAATCGAAGACCTGGTCAGCTTTGAAGGCGCATCAGTCGTTTCACTTAAAAAAGCATTTCGTGACGCGGCAGATCGTTACATGGAATTTTGTGCCAAAAAGAAAAAACCGCTTCAAAAAAGTCATACCGGGACGTTCAACGTCCGGATCAAACCCGAGAGTCATCAGCAAGCAGCTATCCTGGCAAAACAATTGAACCAATCACTCAATCAATTTGTGCAGCAGGCGATCGATCGGCAAATTATGCTTACTCTTCACGAAGAAAAAGCAGTATATCGGTCCAAAAGGAAAAGATAATCAGCATCCAGACCGCTCACGCACTCACCTCACTCAACTCCTCATCCTCTAAACCTCTCAACTCTCATCCCTCACCCTTCAACCCTGCCTGCCGGCAGGCAGGCTTCACCTCCCTTAATACCCTCTCTCATTCCGCCCTTCCATGTAATTCATAAAAGCACGATTTACGACGCGGTTTCCTCCGGGTGTGGGATAATTACCGGTGAAGTACCAGTCTCCCCGATTATTGGGACAAGACTTATGTAAATTCTCAATGTTCTGGAAGATCACCTGTACCGGAATATTCAACTCCGGCGGCGTGATGAGCAATGCGATCTCCTGCGTCAACTCATCTGTAGAGAAATGACTGTAGAACTCCTTTACTACATTGACCGTATGCAATTCGCCGGCCGCTTCCAATGTCCGACAACGATCCAATAACTCCTCCATCATTCCGGTCAATCCTTTTTTCTTTGCCAACGACACAGCTGCATTGAAGGCAATAAAATCACCCATCTTACTCATATCGATGCCGTAACAATCCGGATAACGGATCTGCGGACAAGAAGAAACCACCACGATCTTTTTCGGTTTCAAACGAGACAACATCCGAATGATACTCTCGCGAAGCGTTGTTCCCCGAACGATCGAATCATCGATCACCACCAGTGCATCCTCATTGGCACGGATCGTTCCGTAAGTAATGTCATATACGTGCTGCACCATCTCATTGCGACTGGCATCCTCGGTGATGAACGTCCGCATCTTCACATCCTTGATCGCGATCTTCTCGATACGGATCTTACGGGTGATCATCTCACGCAGCTTCTCTTCATCAAACTCCTTACCCCAGCTGAGAATACGATCCAGTTTGATCTGATTCAAATAATCCTCCATTCCCTTCAGCAATCCGTAAAACGCCACTTCTGCTGTATTGGGAATAAAGGAAAACTTGGTGTTCTTCAGATCATGATCGATCGCGGTAAGCACCTGCTCACTCAGATTGTACCCAAGTGCCAAGCGTTCCTGATAGATCTTCTCGTCACTGCCCCTCGAAAAATAGATCCGCTCAAAACTGCAAGCGAGTCGGGTCTTCGGTTCTAAAATCTTCTTCAGCTCCACTACTCCTTTCTCATTTACGATCAGCGCTTGACCAGGCATTAATTCCTTGACCTCATTCTCTCCTACATTGAAACAAGTACGGATCGCCGCACGCTCGGATGCACCTACAACCACTTCATCATCCATATAATAATAAGCGGGTCGGATACCATGCGCATCGCGGAATAAAAATCCGATACCATTGCCCGTAGCACCCCCCACAAAAAATCCGCCATCCAGCATCGGAAGTGTTTGCTTCAATACCTGCTCGATATTCATTTGCTCCGGCGACTGCTCATCTGCCTCACACAAATGCGTATACATCAGTTCGATCATTGCCGCGAGATCGCTGAAACGAACCGACTCCTGTGGCACCTTACCGGTAGCAGCATACAATTCCTCAGCGTTGACAATATTGAAATTACCGGCAAGAGCCAGATTACGAGCCGGTATCGTATCCCGACTGATGAAAGGATGGCAGTACTCAACCTTGTTCTTTCCCTGGGTACCATATCGCAAATGGCCGATCATCAGTTCGCCCAAGTAATTCAAATGTCCTTTTAGCAGACCAGGTTGATTCTTGATCTGCGGATGATATTTCTCGAGCTCACTTACTTCCTGTCCGATCTGTTGAAATATATCAGCGATGGCCTGTTGCGCGTTACTTCGCAAGCGATTCATGAACGGATAACCCGGTTCCACATTCAATTTCACCGTCGCAATGCCGGCCCCGTCCTGTCCCCGGTTATGTTGCTTCTCCATCAGCAGATAAAGCTTGTTCAGTCCCCACAGGGCTGTACCATACCGCTGTTGATAATACGAGAAAGGTTTGCGCAAACGAATGAAGGCCAGGCCGCATTCGTGTTTTATGGGATCGCTCATATAGTTCGAAAATCAAATTTAACTCGGTTCGTGTCAACAAAAAACCGCCCGAAGGCGGCTGTACTAATTTTTAGGTTCAAATTTTTTCAACAATGGGCAGTCTTCGGCTGTCTGCGGATCCAACATCACGTAGTAAGTAGGAAGTTTGCCTTGCAACCACTTATCCAGCGTTCGCGCTTTTTTCTCTTCCAGCGCAAACTGTGAGATCTTGCTGTAATCATCGTTGAGGTTCATGCGGTGCGGTTGACTGCGTGATTTCAGGTGCACGATACGAACACCTTTCTTTCCTTGCTCGCTTTCATACTCCACTGGCTTGGAATATTCACCGACTTTCATTTTGTCGAGCATACCAACCAATGCCTTATCGAGCTGATCGATGGTAACAAATGTTGATCCGTCGCGGCCGGTCAGATACGGACCGGTATACTTGGCTGCCTCATCATCACTGTATTTCGTGCCGGCCTCGTTAAAGGTCAGGTCACCTTTGATCACTTTGGCGCGAACAGAGTCCAATTTGACTTTTGCCGCACCGATCTCTTCTTCAGTTACCGGTGGAATACGCAGAATGTGACGGATCACCGCATCGTCGCCATTACGCTGTACCATCTGAATGATATGGTATCCGAACTTCGACTTAACAGGCGAGGAAATTTCCCCTTCCTTCAGTCGGAACGCCGTTGAAAGGAATACAGGATCCCAGGTCTTCTCTGTACGATTCACCTGATATTGACCGCCTCGGTCTTTACTCCCTGGATCCTCCGAAACACGCTTGGCCATTTGATCGAAGGTGACCACTTTCAGCTCGATTTGCTTCTTGTAGTTATTCATCTCGCCTACGATGTACTGTTCGATATCGCGTGAGGCCTTTGGATAAACAATGATCTGACCGATCTCCAACTCCGACTCATAAAAAGGCAGACTGTCCTTCGGAATGTTTTCAAAATAAGTCTTTACTTCCACCGGCGTGATACGAACGTTCTCCACGATCTTACGCTGCATGGCCTGAGCAAATTTTTGCTCCTTTACAGACTCTCTTGCATCGTCCTTGATCTGATAGATTGTCTTTCCGGCTACTTCTTCAAGTGCTTCCTGGCTGCCGAACTGATTGATATAACTGCGGATACGATTGTCCAGATCCGCCTCCACTTCTTCATCCGTCACGGGCAACGAATCCTTCATAGCCTGCAACATCATCACTTTGGAGATGATAGCCTGCTCAGTCAAAATACATTCACCATTTTCGGGTACGGTTCCACCCTGACGAGCGATGTCGGCCAAGGAGTTTTTAATATCAGAAAGCAAAATGATCCGGTCTCCCACAATCGCCGTTACCTTGTCAGTCACGACTTTTTTGGGTTGTGCCAGTGCGGCAAGGCTGACACTCAATAAAGTCAGCACGAATAAGAACGTCCGTTTACGCATAGCTTTCAAAACTAATGGGGCAGCGGGTTCATCCGAACTGCCCGGATTCCATTTAACAAAACCTTTTTATCAGAGTGTACGCTTCACCTCTTCCTGCTCGTATGCTTCCACTACGTCGCCCACTTTGATATCCGTATAATTCTTGATCGTCAATCCGCATTCCATACCGGTCGATACATCCTTCACATCATCCTTGAATCGCTTCAACGAGGCCAGTTCAGCCTGTACCCCTTCAGCGGTCGGATAGATCACGATACCGTCACGGATCAAGCGCACTTTCGAGTCGCGTTTGATCTTTCCGTCACGCACATAACAACCGGCAACCGTAGCCTTGTCGAATTTGAATACCTCGCGGATCTCCACATTCGCCACGATCTTCTCCTGAACCTTCGGCTCCAACATTCCCTCCATCGCGCTCTTGACTTCCTCAATGGCGTTGTAGATGATGGAATACATCTTGATCTCGATACCAGCATTCTCTGCCAGCTTCGAAGCTTGAAGGGAAGGACGAACGTTGAACGCGATCACGATCGCATCGGAGGCTTCCGCCAGCACGATATCGCTCTCGTTGATCTGTCCAACACCTTTGTGGATCACACTGACCAGGATCTCCTGCGTCGAAAGCTTCTGCAAGGAGTCACTGAGGGCTTCCACCGATCCGTCCACGTCACCTTTGATAATAACTTTAAGTTCTTTAAAGCTACCAAGGGCCAAACGACGACCGATCTCATCGAGCGTGATGTGTTTCTTCGTACGAATACCCTGCTCGCGCAAGATCTGTGCACGACGGTTCGCGATATCTTTTGCTTCCGCCTCATCTTCATAGACACGGAATTTCTCCCCCGCCTGTGGCGCACCATTCAATCCCAATACGACAGAAGGAACAGATGGACCTGCTTCCTCTTGTTTCTTATTACGTTCGTTGAACATCGCTTTAACGCGTCCATAATATTGTCCGCTCACGATCAAATCACCGGGTTGCAGTGTTCCGTTCTCCACCAGCAAAGTGGCCACGAATCCGCGCCCTTTATCCAACGATGCCTCGATGATCGTACCGCTGGCCTCCCGATCGGGATTGGCTTTCAGGTCGAGCAGTTCGGCTTCCAACAATATCTTCTCAAGAAGTTTATCGACATTCAAACCCGACTTCGCCGCTACTTCCTGGCACTGGAACTTACCGCCCCATTCTTCGACCAGGATGTTCATTTGCGACAATTGCTCATAGATCTTCTGTGGGTTCGCGCCATCTTTATCGATCTTGTTGACCGCAAAGATCATCGGCACACCCGCCGCTTGCGCGTGACTGATTGCCTCGCGCGTCTGTGGCATCACCGCATCATCGGCCGCTACCACGATCACCGCGATATCGGTCACCTTGGCACCACGGGCACGCATGGCCGTAAAGGCTTCGTGACCCGGCGTATCCAGGAATGTGATATCCTTTCCATTGGCTAACTCCACCCGGTAAGCACCGATGTGCTGGGTGATCCCTCCGGCCTCACCGGCAACCACATTCGCACTACGGATATAGTCGAGCAATGAAGTTTTACCATGGTCAACGTGACCCATGATGGTCACGATCGGCGAACGATGCTGCAATTCATCTTCCTCATCGGCCTCGTACTCTTCCTCCATCTCCATCTGCTTCTCCATGTCGATGAATGACACATCGAATCCAAATTCACCGGCTACCAGTTCGATCACCTCCGCATCCAAACGCTGGTTGATCGACACCATGATACCGAGACTCATACACTTACTGATCACCTCAGCAAAGCTTACGTTCATTAAACTCGCGAGCTCGCTCACACTGATGAACTCCGTAACCTGTAATTTATTATCAACCAATTCTGCGCCGCGGGCCTCCGCCATCTCCTGGCGCTTTTCCCGACGAAGCTTGGCTTTGAGTTTTCCTTTACCACCACCGCCTCCGGAGAGTTTGGCTTGTGTTTCCTGGATTTTTTTCTGGATCTCTTTTTCGTCGATGGTTTGTCCATCGCGACGAGCCGTAAACGCCGTACGCTCTCTACGTCCGGCCATACCGCCGCGACCCCGCGTGAATCCGCCGGCACCTGCTGGCTGATCGGGGTTGACGAAAGTTTGATGACCGGGTGTTTCCCGCTTGGAAATAGGAATACGCGCGCGCTTCTTTTTATCATCCCGAACCGGACGTGTGTCACTGGTGGTAGGCAGATCGATCTTACCCATGATCTTGGGACCGGAAAGTCTTTGCACCTCGATGTTTTCGATCGTCGGCGGAGCCGGCGGAGTAGTTGGTGCAGGGGGCGCTGCAGCTGCTACAGGCGATGGTGTCGGTGCGGTTTCAGGCACGGCAGCCGTAGGTGCAGTCTCAGCAACAGGCTCTTCTGATTTTGCTTTCTTGGTGGACTTCTTCGGCTTTCCTTCTTCCGCAGCGACTGAAGGAGCGGGCTCCGTTACTTCGGGTGTTTCCTCTTTTTTAGCCTTGGTCGTTTTCTTTGGTCGGGTAGAGGACTCCACTGCATCCAGATCGATCTTGGTCACCACTTTGGGACCTTCCAACTCCGGTGCTTCGATTTTTACTGTTTCCTCCACCTTCGGCTCTTCTTTCTTAGCCGGTGCCTTCTTCGTTTCCTTCTTGAAGGTTATTTCTTCTTCCTCCTTCTTCTTCTTGGCATCCGCCACCGCGCCCTTGGGCAACTCGAGCTGATCGCTCTTCATTTTCGCGGCCTTGTCGCTCTGGAATTCCTGTTGCAGCGAGCGGTACATGTCCTCGCTCAACTTCGATGTAGGCTTTAGATCATCTTTCGAGAATCCTTTGCCCGCGAGGAAGTCGATCAGGGTATCCTGACCAATATTGAATTCCTTGGCAGCGGCCAGGAGACGGGGAAGTTTCAATTCTGACATTCGGTTCTTTTAATGCTTACGTTTGGTTCTTCTAGGATCGGATCTTTTAAAAATTATTCTTTGTCCATCTCTTCCTGGAGCACACGACGGATATCCGCAATGGTCTCTTTCTCGAGATCGGTACGACGCTCCAGTTCTTCATCAGTCAGGTCGAGTACACTGCGGGCTGTATCACATCCCACACGCTTGAGCTCGTCGATGATCCACGCATCGATCTCATCGGTGAATTCTTCCAGATCGATGTCGAATCCGCCATCCACATCTTCTTCCGTATCGCGGTACACATCCAATTCATATCCGGTCAGCTCAGTGGCCAGTTTGATGTTCACACCACGGCGACCAATCGCGAGTGAAACCTGGTCAGGTTGCAGGAAGATATTCGCATGCTTGCGCTCGGTATCCAACTCCATACTCGTGATACGGGCAGGTGTGAGTGAACGCTGGATCAACAATTGAATGTTCTGCGTATAGTTAATCACATCGATGTTCTCATTCTTCAGTTCACGTACGATACCATGGATACGGCTTCCTTTCATACCCACGCAGGCACCCACCGGATCGATACGGTCGTCGTATGACTCCACGGCCACTTTCGCCCGCTCACCGGGCTCCCGCACGATCTTCTTCACCACGATGAGTCCGTCAAAAATCTCCGGCACCTCGATCTCCATGAGTTTCGCCAGGAATTCAGGCGCGGTACGAGAAAGGATGATCACCGGACTGTTATTCTTCATATCAACGCGACGTACTACGGCACGAACCGATTCGCCTTTCTTGAAGTAATCCTGTGGGATCTGCTCACTCTTCGGAAGGATCAATTCATTTCCTTCCTCATCGAGCAATAAGATCTCCTTTTTCCAGATCTGATACACTTCCGCGCTGATGATGTCACCGATGCGGTCGTTGTATTTTTTGGCAAGTGCGTTTTTCTTCAGATCACCGATGCGACTGGCCAAGGTTTGCTTGGCAGCCAGAATGGCACGACGACCGAAATCCAACAGGTCGATCTCTTCGTAGAGCTCCTCACCCACTTCGAAATCCGGTTCGATCTTGACAGCGTCGGAATAGCCGACTTGCGCCAGCGGATCTTCTACCGTACCATCTTCTACGATCATCCGGTGACGGATGATCTCGAGGTCGCCTTTTTCGGCGTTCACAATGACATCGAAGTTTTCATCACTGCCGTATTTTTTACGCAACAGGGTCTTGAAAACGTCTTCCACTACTTTCATCATAGTGGGCCGGTCGATATTTTCCGCTTCCTTGAAATCCTGGAAGGCATCGATCAGGTTGATACTGGCCATGGTCGTTTTTGTTTAGGTCGCTTAAAAAGTGATTTGTATGGTTGTTGTTTTAATCTCGTTGAATGCAAACGTGTGCTGCTTCACCTCCTGCTTCTTTCCTTTTCCTTTCACCTCCTCCACCGTGAAGCCGGATTCAGTCACCCCGATCAACTTCCCCTCCACTTTGGATCCATCCGGTAATACCACCTCTACCGATCGGCCGACATTCTTTACGTACTGCCGGTACAACTTCAGCGGCTCACCCACCCCCGGAGAGGATAATTCCAGCGAAAACTCCCCGTCCGGCAAAATGCCCTCTTCCACCAGTTGCCGGTACAGCGCCCGGTTGTAACGGATGAGGGTTTCGACGCTAACTCCTTGATCCCCATCGATATACACACGAAAATTCAGGGTAGGTTTCACCCGTATATCGACCAGAAACAGGCTTTGATCTTCAGCGATCAGCGCCTCCACGCGGCTCCGGACAGCCTCTATGACTTCCAAATTGCTCATATACTAAAAAAGCAGAAGGGAACGTCTCCGTTCCCTTCTCACAGTTTGCAGGTGCAAAGATAGGGGAAAATGTACGTAAAACAAGTTTTGGCCGGGGAGGTCTTAGGCAAGCTTGGCGCTCGAGTATATATCGATCATCTCGAGGGCCGTGGCCGCGAACTCACCCCCCTTGTTCATACGGGTCGGACAGGCCCGCTCCAGCGCATGCTCATCCGTAAAGGTGGTAAGTATTCCAAAGATGATCGGGATGGTGGCAACCGTTGACAGCTGACACAATCCCTGCGTAACATAGTCACAAACAAATTGATAATGATCGGTCTCGCCTTTGATCACGGCACCCAGCACAATGATCGCCTTGTAAGAAGAAGTATCCAGCAGCTGCTTGGTCAAGCCCACCGTTTCAACCGCTCCGGGAACAACAAATACTTTATGGGCAACTGATCGTTGATCCAATTCAGCTACCGCACCCGCTAATAATTTATCGGTGATCTCCTGATTAAAGTTAGCCTTTACGATCGCGATCATATAAGTATGTTATTGGCGTGTTTGCCCAGTTTTTGTTTTTCCCAGAGATAGCGCTGGTTGTGTTCATTCGGTGCTGCCGGATGTGCAGCAACAGAAAAGGAAAGTCCGGCCGATCGAATGGCCTCTACCTTAGTCGGATTATTGGTAAGCAAAACAAATTCTTCGGAGCAAACCTTTTTCAGGATCTGAATTCCCTCGAGATACTCCCGTTGATCAGGTGCAAATCCCAGTTCAATGTTGGCTGCGTACGTATCTAGCCCCTGATCTTGCAGGGCATACGCCTTCAGTTTGTTAACCAGACCGATCCCTCTTCCTTCATGCCCTTTTAAATAAATCAGCCAACCGTGACCATTTTCAGCAATGGCTTTCATCGCGCCCTGCAACTGATCACGACAATCACAACGCTGACTACCGAATATATCACCGGTATGACATTCGCTGTGCAAACGGATCAACGGTTTATTCTCTTGTTTATGGTTCTGACCCAATACCGTATGTTCAACACCGGTGATCATATTTCGGAAAACCTTCATTTGAAATTCTCCGTACGCCGTGGGAATCAGTGATTCGGCAACCATTGAGCAAATTTGCTCCTGTTGATACCGATACGCGCGCAGATCTTCAATGGTGATCATCTTCAATTGATGACTGTCGGCAAATGCTCGAAGCGCATCCCGACGCATCATGGTTCCGTCAGGCGCCAGTATCTCGCAAATGATCCCCGCTTCAGGTTGGTTCGTCAGGCGACAAAGATCTACTGCCGCTTCGGTGTGACCCTGCCGTTGAATGACTCCGCCGGGTACAGCCTGTAAGGGGAACAGATGACCGGGCACAATAAAATCGCTTGCCGTACTGTTCGGATCAGTCACCAGCTTAGCAGTAATGGAACGATCGAACGCAGAAATTCCTGTGGTGACGCCGTAAGATTGATTGGCATCGATCGGATCCAGGAAAGCAGTTTGCAACAGATCTTTTCGATTCGACCGCAAACGCTTCAACTGAAGCCGTTCCGCGATCGACGTACTGATGGCGATGCAGATGAGTCCTCTCGCTTCCTGCGCACAGAAATGGATCCACTCCGGTGTAGCGTGCTGTGCGGGGAGAATGATGTCTCCTTCATTTTCGCGGGACTGATCATCGACCACGACCAATGGTTTGCCGGCGGCAAAATCCCTCAGGGCTGAAGCAATATCATCAAACCGGATCTCCATGGGTGGGTAATAATTTCTCTGTGTATTTAGCCAGTATGTCCATTTCCAGATTCACTTCATCGCCGACCGTCAGCGTACTGATATTGGTTTTTTGAAGCGTAACGGGAATAATACAAAGACTGATTCGATCACCGTCTACGGAGTTCACCGTTAAGCTGATACCGTTTATGGCGATGGACCCTTTATAAACAACGTATCTGGATAAATGTTTGGGGATCGATACGGTCAGGATCCAGCTTGCCTCTTCTATTTTGATTTCGCTGATCTGCCCTACGCCATCTACATGTCCAAGCACGTAATGACCGCCTAAGCGATCGGTAGGTCGCAGTGGTAATTCAAAATTGATTTTGCGACCGGGTACATAATGTTTGATGATGGTCTTATCGATTGTCTCCGGCGAGACGTAGAAAGAGTGTAGTTCTTCTGAGATCTCCGTTATCGACAAGCAAGCACCATCGATTGCGATACTGTCGCCCAATTGGCAGGCCGGAAGGTCGTTCGGAAAGCGAACGCCAAGCCGCATACCGCCATCAACGGGGTCTAATCGCTCTATTTCTGCCGAACCAACGATGCCGGTGAACATGGTATGCTAATTTTGTGGCGCAAAGGTATGAGCGTTCAGTCGTCGATACATATTAAATCTGCCATTGAATTGGCAAGAGCTGCTTCCAGGAATGCGATCCGTCCCAACCCTTTTGTTGGAGCCATTGTGATCAACGATGCCGGTGCTGTTGTGGGCAAAGGCTTCCACAAAAAATATGGTGAAGCGCATGCTGAAGTATTCGCCATCCGGGAAGCGATAGCCAATGGGGCCGATCTGTCGACCTGTGTCTTATATGTTACACTTGAACCTTGTTCGCACACAGGTAAAACACCTCCCTGTACCGATCTGATCATTTCCAGTGGGATACGAAAGGTGGTGGTTGGATCAAAAGATCCCAATCCGTTGGTGAATGGGATAGGCATTCTTCGAGAAGCAGGTGTTGAAGTCGTATTGGAAGAATCGAAAGAAGCGCTTGAGCTGAATGCAGAATTTTTTGTCAACCAACGTTTCAAACGTCCCTATATCCGTGCAAAAGCTGCGATCACAAGCGATGGATTCATGGCGCGGGAGAACGGCGACAGCAAATGGATCAGTTCACCGGAGAGTCGGGCCTGGGCGCACGAACATTGTCGTGCACAAGTAGATGCTATTCTCACCAGCGCCAGAACTGTTTTGGCGGATGATGCGAAACTGAATGTGCGAACGTCTGCGGATGAAAAAGAATGTTCGGCGATCGTGATCGACAGAGGTCTCGATCTGTTGAAAAATGACAACCTATCCATTCATTATCCCCGATCCTCTTCGCGCTTGTACTTGGTTACGGATCGATCAGTATCTCCTGATACCTATTTGGAATGGACGCGGATTGATGGACAGTTTGAAAACGGGGTGATCGATGTAGGTATGTTGCTAGAAAAATTATATAAAGAGCATCAGATTTATAGTGTACTGGTGGAAGCCGGTCCGCGATTGATCAATCATTTGTTGGAGAAAGATCTTATTGACGAGCTGGTATTGTTTGAAGCGCCGGTTGTTTTTGGAAATGAAACAGATCGCTATCGGCTGAATTTAGATGCGCTCCAAGCATTTGATCGAAAAGAGATTTCGATCGATGGCCCGGATCGGATCGTAGTAATGAGCAGGCCTTGACTCTTTCTACCTTAAACCTTCTACTTTAAACCTTCTACTTTCTACTAACCTTCACAAGTCTCAGTCCCTGACTATAATCCACATACCACCAAACATGTCCGAGGTATAGCGGCTGAATCGGTTTGCCATTGAGTTGGTGCCAACCGTAAATGGCTACTCGATCGTTGTTGAGATAGGCCTTGAGCCTTTCCGTTTGCACCATATCCTTCTGGATGCCGGCGATCAGCCCTTTTCGACCTTTTCGCTGACCCTCGATGATCAAATGGTGCTGCCAGAACGTGGGGGTACTGTCGCGGTAAGCATACATGGGCACCGGATCCAGTTTGACGCGGGCAGCGGCATAGATCTGGTCGACCATCTGCGTCGTGGGCAGGATACAATGCAAACTATCGGCCAGACGCTTTGCGAGTCGGGCACTTACATGAACTCTTGCCCAGTCTTTATTTGTACCAACCGCCAGATAATCGGGTGCTACCCAAAATTTGGTGACGAAGGTTATTCCGGTGACCGTATCGATTTGTTTAGACTTTATCCGCACAAACCGCCGAAGAAAATCCGGCATGTTGCCACGGAGGATAAGCACCTCGGTAAGCGAATCACGTTGCTGCCAATTGTATCCGGCTGCCAGTCGGTAATATTCCGATCCGGTCATTTCGTTAGACTTTGGCCAGGTCTGACGAAGCGTAGTGCAGGAGCAAATGAATATGAATAGGATCGGAGAAAGACGAAGCATGTCGCAATAGAAAGTAGAAAGTTTAAAGTAAAAGGTTTAAGGTAGTAACGTTAAGGTAGAATTTTTTTAACAGCCCACATCACGGGGAAATGTTTGATTGGCCACTTGAGCGTGATCTAGGTCATAAATAGGCAAACCTCATGCTTCTATCTTGCTCCTTATGGATTCATTACAGAATAAAGAACACGCCAGTCTGGATGTAAAGCGCATCCAATCGCTGACAGATGCGGTGTTCGCGATTGTGATCACCTTATTGTCTTTGGCATTGGTAGTACCGCCAGGTGAGAACGATGAAGGGTTGAAACGTTTTTTATTGGATCAGATCCTGCCCAAGCTTTTCATCTTCTTTTTGGGATTTGTCATCGTTGGTGCATATTGGATCGATACGCATTATAATCACCATCACATACTGAAAGTGAATAAAGCGAGTATTTGGCTGAATATTTTTTTCCTGATGTTCATCTGTCTGATCCCGTTCTCATCGGGCCTCCTTGCTAATTATTTATATAGTTCGATCAGTGTGATCGTATACAGCATCAACCTGATCCTGGTGAGTTCCTGGCATTTAGCGATGCTGGTGTACTCCTGGCGAAAGCGTTTCATACATCCCTATGTCGATACTCGGCTTTATCGGAACATGATCTGGCGGATTGTATTTCCGATCATCATTTATTTATTGATCATCCCCGTATCCTTATTGCGCACGCCCTGGGTGGTATATCTGTTTTTGCTACCGCTTTTCTTTCAGATCTTTTTCGGCAGAAGCAAGAGAGAAATGGGGTGATTGGAGAGATGAAGGGGAAAGGTGAAAGATGAGGGTAGCGTATCGATCGCCTGAACCAGGTACTAATGATCATTTAGGCGGTTGGTTCAATTGTCTTTTTATTTTTTTCCCCTAAATTTGCCCTCCCAAACGGTGCGGTAGCTCAGTTGGTAGAGCAAAGGACTGAAAATCCTTGTGTCGGCGGTTCGATCCCGCCCCACACCACTTCTAAAAGCCTGATTATCAATTATTTAGTTGATTTTCAGGCTTTTTTATATGCAGAAAAGTGCAAATTAAAGCGGGAAAATGCAGCCTAGCCGAGCACTTTCCGAGCACTTTTAGGGTGTTGGTGTAGTACACACCACAACCTGCTTCTTTCTGCTTCATTTAGCATCGTTTCAAGCGCTGTGACGGTTTGATTTTTAACCCTTCAAACGTTCACTGTATGAAACCGAACACACCGGTCGCCCAAGAGATCTATTTCAGCTTTCAACTCAAATCCAGTCGCCCGAACCCGAACGGCGAGTGTCCGATCGTTTTCCGGATCATTTACCGACGGCAACGAAAGGATGTATTCACCGGATTGTCCTGTCCGCCAAAGCATTGGTTAAAAGAGGAGCGAAGTGTAAGCCTTCGCCACCGGACAGCGTCAACCATCAATCATCAGCTTCACCGCATTCTGGCAAACGCCGAGCATCATTTCAATAAGTTGAAGTTTCTGGGAGAGGCTTTTACCCTCGACGATCTGGTCAACGAAATGAAAGGCAACACCCGTCCCCACAAACACTGCAGGAATAAATCGATCTAAAGGAAAATGAGGTATATAGAAGAAAGGGATTGGAGATAAGCGTGACCACCTGGTATAAATACCGCCGTGTGATCAATTATTTACGCGAGTATATCCGAATCGAATATCAAAATCGAAGCATAGCCATTAGTAAGGTGGATACTGATTTCATTAACGAGTTTTATCGATTTCTGAGAAGACAAAAAAACAATAGCCATAACTCCTGCTCTGCGTTGATGTGTTGTATGAAGGCAATCATGCTTCCGGCAGTCAAGAACCGGGTCATTCGAGCTAACCCCTTTTGTAAGTATCCCTAAAAAGCAGACGGTTTAAAACTTGAGTATTCATCTTAAATTTAAACTGTCATGAAAAAATCCCGATTCACGGAGGCGCAGATTGTATCTGCCCTTAAAAAACAAGAAGCCGGTATCTCCACTCGTGA
>JBKCMR010000053.1:0-1004 GCA_046300055.1 Bacteroidota bacterium | reverse complement strand
ACTTCCTGCTGTAACACGGAAGGTGTGATCTCCCGAAGAGGGGAGATGTCGTCTAAAATAATAACACCTCTTCCGTGTGTGGCGAGAACGATGTCATTGGTTTTTGAGTCCTGGGCAATGTAGTGCACGGGTACAGGAGGCATGTTGTTGGTGAAAGCAAGCCAGTCTTGTCCGCCATTCAAGGAAACATAAAGCCCCATCTCAGTACCGAGAAATAACAAATTGGGAGATTTAAGGTCTTCATGAATATGACGAACAAAACCTTTAACCCCATTCATCGGGAGGCGGGTCCAGGTTTTTCCTCCATCCGTTGTTTTGATGGCATAGGGTGTAAGGTCGTTTTGTGTGTGACCGTCGAGCGCCACATAAGCTGTTTGCTTATTAAAGTGGCTGGGTTCGATGTGGTACACCCAGGTGTTTTGGGGTACGATGGTGTTGCCAGGTGTACGGTTATTCCAGCTCACGCCACCATCTTCGCTGACTTGAATATTTCCATCATCCGTTCCCACCCAAATGATTTTTTCATCGATGGGAGATTCAGAGATGGAGAAAATTGTACAATGGTTCTCTGCACCACTATTGTCGGCAGAAAGTCCGCCTGATTTATCCTGTTGTTGCTTCTTTGGATCGTTGGTGGTTAGATCGGGAGAGATACGTTGCCAGGTTTCGCCGCGATCATTGGAACGATGAACAAACTGACTTCCCACATAGATGCGATCGCTCTGTTGCGGGCTCAACGAAATGGGTGTGTTCCAGTTAAAGCGAAGCTTTGGATCTCCTGACTGCGGATAGGGCTTGATGTTTTTCAACGACTTATTATCTATATCGTATCTCCAGATCGACTCCGCGCCCTGCATTTCACTGTAGGTGATATTTTTTGTGGGGTGGGCGAGTACGCGAAATCCATCCCCCTCACCGATTCGTTTCCAATCACCATTGGTAATACCGCCGACAGAAGAGGAGGGGCCATACCACGACCCGTTATCCTGCAGACCACCATATAC
>JBKCMR010000052.1:0-14587 GCA_046300055.1 Bacteroidota bacterium | reverse complement strand
TGACCGTCTGATCGGTCAGCGCATCCCGTACCAAAAACTTATCCTTTGGGGAGCGTCCGGTGAAGGCTCCGGTTTTTATAACAAGTGCTCCGGAGTCGGCCAGGGTGCCCTCTTGAATACGAAGTGTGTCCTGCACTAAGGCCTCTGCGGTTGATTGATAATTGACTTGAGTGTCTGGCTGGATCTGCCATTCGGGTAATTGAATACTACGTGCTGACATTCGTTCGTATTTGAGGGGCAAAACTACCGCATTTTCAAAAAACGGATCAACAAAACAGAGCTATTTTTCGTGTCGAATGAGTCCGCTCGTCCGTCTTGAACGTCATTTTTTCCATTAATTTCGAATGAGTTATAAATTTTTATATGAAATACCTGCCATTGGATCCGGCTTTATTTACGCAGAACCGGACCCGTTTCCAGTCCCGCATGAAAAAGAACGCCATCGCCATTTTCGTTAGCAACGATGAGGTGCCCGTAAATGCCGATGCCTTATATCCGTTCAAGCAAAACAGCGATCTGTTTTGGCTCACCGGTATCACGCAGGAGGACTCCATGGTGATCCTGTTTCCCGATAATCCGGACCCGAAATACCGGGAGGTGTTGGTGCTGGTACGCCCCAATGAATTGAAGGAGAAATGGGATGGGAAGCGGCTGCGTGCAGCTGAAGCCAGAGCCATCAGTGGCATCTCTACGATCGTGTGGTTGGATACCCTGGAGGCATTATTGCAGCCCTGGGTGCATTTGGCAGAACATATTTACCTCGATAGCAACGAAAATGACCGGAAGGGTAGTTTGTTGCGCACACGCGAGTATCGATTCATCGATGAAATGAAAGCCCGTTATCCGCTACATAAGTACGAGCGGGCCGCTGCTCTAATGAAAGACCTTCGTGCTATCAAGACGCCGAAGGAAGTGGAGGTCGTCAAAACAGCCATTGATATCACGGATAAGACTTTTCGTCGCGTCATGAATTTCGTTCGTCCGGGGGTGATGGAATATGAGATCGAAGCGGAGATCTGGCATTCGTTCTTGTCGCAGCGCGCAACGGGACCGGCTTACGGCAGCATCATTGCCAGCGGCGACCGTGCCCGTACGCTTCATTACGTGAGCAATAATCAGGAATGTAAAGACGGAGAGTTATTGTTGATGGATTTCGGGGCGGAGTACGGCGGGTATTGTGCCGATCTGACGCGCACCATTCCGGTAAACGGAAAATTTACGCGCCGGCAGAAAACAGTTTACAATGCCTGTTTGCATTTGCACGATTATGCTAAGTCCTTATTGAAGCCGGGCATCACGATTTTGAATTACACGGACAAAGTAGGGGAGGAAGCCACACAACAATTTCTGAAGATCGGCTTGCTCCGTAAATCGGATGTCAAGAATGAAGATCCTGAAAACCGGGCCTACCGAAAGTATCTCTACCATGGGATATCTCATCACTTGGGGATCGATGTGCATGACCTGGGTACTCGTACGGCACCCATTCAGGCAGGCATGTTATTCACCGTGGAGCCAGGTATCTATATTGAAGAGGAGCAGATGGGTATACGGATCGAAAACAATCTTTGGATCACCCGTTCGGGCAATCAAGACCTGATGAAGAACATTCCCATTACCGTGGAGGATATTGAAACTTGCATGAAAAAATCAGCTCGATGAGAAACATCCCGAATCTGGTCACCTTACTGAATCTGCTATGCGGATGCCTGGCGATCGCGTTCTTACTGACCGAGGGTATGGTGTTGGTGTCAACGCCAGAGGGGAGTGTTTACTTCGATCTTCCGGCTTCTATCGGTATCGCCTCCTACTTTATTGGCGTTGCTGCTGTGTTGGATTTTTTTGACGGATTTCTGGCCAGGCTGCTAAAGGCGGACTCTTCCATGGGGATTCAGCTAGATTCACTAGCGGATGTCGTTACGTTCGGCGTAGCGCCGGGTATGATTCTCTTTTCTTTTTTGCGGCTGAGCTGGGCGGCAGAGATGACCGCGTTGGACACCTCGCTGATCTATTTGATACCTGCCTTTTTGGTGCCATTGGCGGCTGCTTGGCGGTTGGCCCGTTTCAATATCACCCCATCAAATCCAAATTGTTTTGAGGGTGTTCCCAGTCCGGCTGTTGGACTCACGATCGCCTCGTTTCCGCTCGCCTATTGGATGGACGGCGGATCCTGGATGGTTGAACTACTTCAGCAGAGCTGGTTTCTTTATGTAGTCTCTTTGCTTCTTTCGTTACTGATGGTGGTCCGCTGGCCTATGATGACTATGAAAATGACTTCTTTCGGTTGGAAAGAAAATGCGCCCCGCTATTTATTTATTCTGTTGGCGGTCGGCTTAGGTGTTTGGCTTCGATGGTCGGCTGCGCTGCCTGTATTCGCCGCTTACGTTATCTTATCTTTGGTCTTCCAAAAACGAATCCGATGAATTTTACGGTCCATGTACATGTAATGCCTTTAAAAGACCTTCTTGATCCGCAAGGGAAAGCTGTCTTAGGCGGACTTTCCAATCTGGGTGTTTCAGGTGTTCAGGATGTACGTATCGGTAAGAAGATCACCCTGCAGATCGAGGCAGTCGATAAAGAATCAGCCATCTCCATGGCCGATGTCTGTGCCAAGAAGTTGCTCTGCAATGCCGTGATGGAATATTACGAGATCCACATCGATTGATCTGCCCATGTTGTATCTGGTTCCCACGCCCATCGGAAACCTGCAGGATATCACCCTACGGGCATTGGAGATCCTTCGTTCTGTCGATCTGATCCTGGCAGAGGATACCCGAACCAGCTCCGTATTGCTGAAACATTACTCGATCGACAAGCCTATCACGCCCTATCACCAGCACAATGAACATCAGGTGTTGACCCATCTGGTCAACCAGTTGATGGGAGGTAAGAAAAGGGCGATGGTCACGGATGCGGGTACACCCGGCATTTCGGATCCGGCCTTTTTGTTGGTCCGCGAAGCCATTCGAGTAGGTGTACCGGTGGAAACACTTCCCGGTGCTACTGCCTTTGTTCCGGCATTGGTGAACAGCGGCATCCCCACGAATCGTTTCTGCTTCGAGGGATTCCTCCCGCAAAAAAAAGGGCGACAAACCTTGCTCAAACAACTTGCAGAAGAACCCCGCACATTGGTTTTTTATGAATCGCCCCATCGACTGGTAAAAACGCTGGTCGAGTTTCAAACGGTATTCGGAGCAGCGCGACGTTGTTCAGTCAGCCGCGAGTTGACAAAACTCCATGAGGAAACGGTGCGCGGAACACTACAAGAGGTTGCTGATCATTTCAACGAAAAAACCGTCAAGGGCGAGATCGTGATCGTCGTTGCCGGAAAAGAATAATTTAAAGTCTATTGCTATGTTCAAACAGTTTTCAATTTTACTTTTTGCGTTCCTGCCCGTGCTGGCTTTCGCTCAACCGGATCGCTGGCAGCAGCGAGTGAAGTATAAAATGGATGTGGATATGGATGTATCCACCAACCGCTTCACCGGCAAACAGCAATTGGAGTATTGGAACAATTCACCCGATACGTTGTACAAGTTGTTCTACCATCTTTATTTCAATGCCTTTCAGCCGGGCAGCATGATGGATGTACGAAGCCGTCGCCAGGGTACGATCACCTCAGGTCGTGGGGCGGATTGGGACATGCGCGTGCGCGATCGGATCGCGAACCTGAAACCCGACGAGATTGGTTATCAGAAAGTTCGTACACTCAAATTGAATGGAAGACCTCAAGCAATAAATGAACTGGAGACGATCCTGGAAGTCGTGCTCGATAAACCCATATTGCCCCGCACAAAGGTAAAATTGGATATGGAGTTTGAAGGACAGGTGCCCTTGCAGATCCGTCGCAGCGGAAGAGACAATCCGACCTCTAAAGTTCGTTACTCGATGAGTCAGTGGTATCCGAAGCTCTGCGAATACGATTATGAGGGATGGCATCCAACCCCCTATGTGGGTAGAGAGTTTTACGGCGTTTGGGGCGACTTCGAGGTGAACATCTCCATCGATAAAAATTATATACTGGGTGGAACCGGTTATTTGCAGAACCCACTCGAGATCGGATACGGGTATGAACCGGAGGGAGCCGTCGTTAAGCGACCTACTACACCCAAGCTTACCTGGAAATTCAAAGCACCTAATGTGCATGATTTCATGTGGGCAGCCGATCCTGAATACATACACAAAAAGCGTAAAGTGAACGACAGCGTAACGCTGCATTTGTTATACAAAGTCAGCAATACGCCTGCTGCACAGTGGGAGAAGGTGCTGGACGATGCGGCACGGGTATTTCCGTTGATCGAAAAGACATTCGGGGTCTACCCGTACAAACAATACTCATTCATACACGGTGGAGATGGGGGCATGGAGTATCCGATGGCTACGCTGTTGGTGGGACCAGGCGCCTGGCTACACGAATGGATGCACAATTGGTATCATGGCCTACTAGCCACCAATGAATCACTCTATGCCTGGATGGATGAAGGGTTCACTTCTTATGCGGAAGATCGAATGTCTGCTTTTCTCGAGGGCAATACGGGCTTTGCCTATGATGGCACATACCGAGGTTATTTTAGTTTGGTAAAAAGCGGAAGGGAAGAGCCACTCACCACGCATGCCGATCATTTCAATACCAACTCCGCCCATACGGCTGCGGCATATACCAAAGGGGCCGTATTTCTGGAGCAGTTGGGATACATCATGGGTGCCGGTCCCCGCGATCAGTTGTTGCACGATTACTACAACAAATGGCGCTTCAAACATCCGAACGCAGCAGATTTTATCCGATTGGCAGAGAAGCGCAGCGGACTAAAACTGGATTGGTACAAGGAGTATTGGGTCTATTCGACCAAGACCGTCGACTATGCGATCGATTCATTGTATGAGGTGGATGGCAAGACTCAGATCCGTCTCCGTCGGGTCGGTCTCGTACCCATGCCAATCGACCTACAGATCAGTTTTGCAGATAGCACGGAGGAAATTCATTACATCCCGCTGGATCTGATGTACGGAGTCAAGCCTATGGAGAATCCAACACAACGCTTTGTGCACGGCCGATGGAATTGGACGCATGAAGTGTACACCCTGGAATGTAATCGGAAGCTGGCCGACATTCGGCTCATTGAAATCGATCCGTCGCAGCGAATGGCAGATATCAACCGCAGCAATAATAAACTGTCGCTCAGTTGGTGATCATCGCCTGTAGTAGCGATTGACAGCTTCTACTCGGTTGGAGACATGCAGTTTCAGATAGATGTTGTAAACGTGTTTACGCACGGTTTCCGGAGATAGGTTCACATTGGCAGCGATCTCTTTATAGATCAGTCCTTTCGACAATTGCTCCAAGATCTCTCGCTCCCGTTCGGTCAACATGTTTAACTCATCGGCCGCTGGCTGCTCGGGGGCTATCTGTCCGGAGTAACTCGCGATCACTTTGCGCGCGATCTGTCGACTCATCGGTGCGCCGCCCTCCGCTAATTCCTTGATGGCAGATAAAGTATCAACCGGATCGGTCTTCTTGATCAAGTAACCAGTGGCCCCGGCACGCAAGGCGTCGAAGATCGTGTCTTCATCCTCGAACACCGAGAAGATCATGAACTGTGTGGTTGGTACCTGCGGTTTCAATTCCCGGATCAAATCGATCCCCGTTTCATTCGTATTCAAATGCACATCCATCAATACCACTTCAGGCTTCATGGTCAAGATGAATTCGCGTGCCTCTCCCGGTGTGCCCGCGGCCCCCAGGCAAATACATTCTTCCGACAGGTTGATGATGTCCTTTACGATGGCGCGCATGTCCGCCTTGTCTTCTACTAATACGACGCCGATCTTTTTCATGTCATAAAATTCAGTTCTTGCCGATCATTTAATATACCACTTTGCGGTAAAATCTATTTAGGTATATAGAGAAGGTATTTATCGTCGAAAGAAGGTTCGGGGAAAATATTTTTTACGGGCATGATTCGGGGGCGTGTACCGCTTTGTTGTATTTCTACATTGAGGTCACCGCCTTTGAGACAGATGAGTCCCGGTGGATGATTGCCGGGCAGGGTTTGTGCAGGTGATTTCAGCAGGGGTTTGGACCAGAACCAGAGTTCTTTTAAGGCAGCTACGGCACGGGAGATGGCAAAATCGAATTTTCGATCGCGGATCGCTTCGGCTCGGGTATGTTGTGTCGTAAGGTTTTCCAATCCGATCGCGGCAGCGATCTCATTGACGACAGTTAGTTTTTTGGCGATGCTGTCGACCAGATGAAATTTCATTTCGGGATAGAAGATCGCGAGGGGAAGGCCGGGGAATCCGCCACCACATCCGATGTCGATCACTGAGGTGCCGGGCTTCCACTCGAAAGCTGCAGCGATGCTGAGGGAGTGCAAAACATGTCTTTCATACAATGAATCGATGTCTTTGCGGGAGATCACATTGATCTTTTGATTCCATTCGGTATACAATTCACCCAGTGCGGCAAATTGCTCGGTTTGTCGCGGGGTGAAGTCGGAGAAGTATTTCAGGAGTATATCCATGCTGCTAGTTCCAGCTCCGGGTCGGTCGGCGCCAGAGGGCAGGGGCAAAGATGAGATAATAGAAGAACATCCACATATCCAGAAACAGGTACCAGGGCCAGAGATCGCCTTCGCCTAATTTGCTCATCGAACGATACAGCACTACTCCTTGCCAAATGAATCGCAAGGCGAATACCCCGAGTGACCAGCGCCAATCGTACAGGCAGATGGCCAATACGGCCATGGGGTAGTAGATGAATTGGGTAATGAAATAAAGTCCGAGTAAAAATTTGTGTAGCGGTTTGTAGTACTTGGCTGTTGTGTAGTGGCGGGCTTTTTGACGGAGCCAGCCCGTCCAGGTGGTTTTTGGAATCGAGCGGGTGATGGCCTCTGCATCGATCACCACGCGGGTGTTTTTCTTTGTGGCTACGCGATTAATGAACAGATCGTCGTCGCCACTGGGGATGTGATTGATGGATGAAAATCCGCGGTTGCGCAGAAACAGTCCCTTTTTGTATGAAAGGTTTCGTCCAACACCCATGTAGGGAATACCGGCGAGTGCGTAGGACAGATACTGTAAGGCTGTATGAAAGGTTTCAAACCGAACGAGCTTATTCAGCAATCCTTTTTTTCGGTGGTAGGCGCCGTAGGACAATACGATCTCGGTTTCCTCGTCGTAAGCGTCTTGCATCTTGTGCATCCAATCCTCGCTGGCCGGTACGCAGTCAGCATCCGTGAGCAATAGGATCTCATGTTTCGCTTCCCGGATGCCAACGGAGAGCGGATATTTTTTCCCGGAGATCAGCTTGGCCTCCTGGGTCAGTTCCACCACGTGTAGTGACCGAAAGGTTTTCTTCAGTTCCTGCAGGATGTATTTGGAATCGTCTACTGAATTATCATTCACTACCACCACTTCATGCGTAGTCGGATATTTCTGTACCAGTACACCCGGCAGGTTACGCGCCAGGTTCTCGTCCTCGTCGCGGGCGCAGATCACAACGGATACCGGATGTTGGAGGTTGCCATTTTTTGATTTTGTTCGGTGAAAAGCAACACGGGCAAAAAACCAGCTGTAGTAGAACAACTGAATTCCGCTGACAGCGGCAAAAACATAAAAGATGATCTCTCCCCAGTTCAGTAATGGCATAGGTGCAAATGTAATTGCCTGTGTATCGGTGAAAAACAATTCACCGAAAAAGCTTTCCACACTGCCGCTCTTCGCATCGCATGTACGAACTTTGCCGGATGCCCGCACTTCGCTTTCAACATACGCATACTGATATCGGTTCATCTGCCCGTGCCGGGATCATACAGACTGATCATGGTCAGATCGAGACGCCCATTTTTATGCCGGTGGGAACTGTCGGTTCTGTGAAAGCAGTAACCCAGCAACAACTGAAGGATGAGGTGAATGCGTCCATTATCCTGGGCAATACCTATCACCTGTATCTGCGTCCGGGACTTGACGTATTGGAGGCAGCCGGTGGATTGCATCGATTCAACGGGTGGGATCGACCGATCCTCACCGACAGCGGCGGGTATCAGGTGTTTTCTTTGTCCGGCACCCGCAAGATTGAAGAAGAAGGGGTCACGTTTCAGTCTCACATCGATGGCAGTCGACATTTATTCACGCCCGAACGGGTGATGGATATTCAGCGATCGATCGGAGGGGATATCATCATGGCCTTTGATGAATGTCCGCCCGGGCAATCCGATCACACCTATGCCAAACGCTCCATGGAACTCACCCATCGATGGCTCGACCGGTGTTGGGGTCATTTTCATCAAGCGCCCCCGAAATACGGCTACACACAAAACTTATTTCCCATCGTTCAGGGTGGAACCTTCAAGGACCTGCGTAAAGAATCTTGCGCCTATATTTCCTCTAAACAAGCCGTGGGCAATGCGATCGGCGGATTGAGTGTGGGTGAGCCCGAGCCGGTCATGTATGACATCTGTGGTTGGTGTTGTGAGCACCTGCCCGCCGACCGGCCCCGTTATCTCATGGGGGTAGGTACGCCTTGGAATATTCTCGAATGTATTTCATTGGGTGTGGACATGTTCGATTGCGTGATGCCCACCCGCAATGGCCGAAATGCCATGCTGTTCACGACGGAAGGGGTGGTGAATATCGATAACCAGAAATGGGAGCGTGATTTTTCGCCCATCGATCCCGGTTTACCCAATATTATCAGTCAGCATTACACCAAAGCGTATCTGCGTCATTTGTTCAAGGCCAAGGAATATCTGGCCTATACGCTGGCCAGCGTGCATAATCTTGCTTTTTATCTGTGGCTGGTTCGCGAAGCGCGGCAGCATATATTGGCGGGTGATTTTGCTTCTTGGAAGGCAGAGATGGTGGTTCGGCTCCGCCAAAAATGTTGAGTCCATTTTAACGGCGGGCCCCCAGTTTTTGGGTTAGATTTGCCCTGTGCAACGGATCGACTGGTATATTCTGAAAAATTTTCTGGTCACTTTCTTTTTCTGCATGCTGTTGTTCACGTTGGTGGCGGTGGCGGTAGACAGCAGTGAACATACGGATGATTTCGTGCGGGCCAAATTTTCTACCCGCGAGATCATCGAAAAATATTACCTGGGTTTTGTGCCCTATATCTGGAGTTTGCTGTTCCCCCTTTTTGTATTCATTGCTGTTATTTTTTTTACGAGCCGACTGGCGGCTCGTTCCGAGATCATCGCCATCCTCGCCAGCGGCACGCCCTATACACGTTTTTTGCGTCCCTACTGGGTAGGCGGTATTTTATTGGCGTCTTTGTTATGGGTTGGCAGCCGTTATTGGGTTCCCAAAGCGAATATCATTCGGGCCGAATTTCAGTCCAAGTACATCGACCAGAACGATCCTACCCGAAATGTATTCACATCCAATTGCGTCAATTGTTTCTATCGACGGATCGACACCAATACGTTCGTGGGTATTCGGGACTATGATACCGCCACCCGTACAGCCCGCGGTTTTTTCATGGAACGCGTAAAAGGCACCCGAGTGTATTACAATTTGCGCGGTGAGACCATGACCTGGGATACGGCGCTGACCAAATGGAAGCTGTATCGCGTGGTGGAACGAAAAGTGGACTCGGTTGGGGAGCGGATCGCCTATTTGGATACGATGGTGTTGTCTATCCCCCTGAAGCCGGCAGAGCTTCGCCGGGACGAGTACCTGAAGGATAAACTGACCACCCCGGAGCTAAAAGCGTTGATTCGCCGGGAAAAGCAACGCGGAACAGAAGGACTAAGCGCTTCACAAGTGGAGTGGTATAGGCGGACAGCAACGCCGGTCAGTGTGGTATTGCTTACTCTAATCGGGGTGGTGGTGGCCAGCCGAAAGACCCGTGGCGGCAGTGGTGTGCATTTGGCCATCGGTATTGTCATCGCCTCTCTTTATATCATGTCCGATCGTTTTTCGACCGTCTTCGCCGTCAAGGGAAGCCTGCCCCCAATATTGGCGGCCTGGTTACCGAATGTTGTGTTCGGGGGGGTAGCCTATTGGATGTATCGACGGACACCCAAATAATTCCTTTTCTCGATAACCGATATTTTTTTCCGGGATCGGGCTTCAGTAATTTTGCAGATCCGAAAACGGATAGGCTTGTCATTCATTTAAAAATTTCGTCCCATGGGAATCATGAAGGATCGTTTCAAGGTGAAATCCGACGCTGTCGGACTGGAGATCAAAGAATTGCTGAAAGAGCACGGCAACAAAGTGATCGGAGAGGTGACGTTATCGCAGATCTATCAGGGTATGCGCGGCATCACCGGGTTGGTTACAGAGACTTCTTTGCTGGATGCGCAGGAAGGAATTCGTTTTCGGGGTTATTCGATTCCCGAGTTACGGGAGAAACTCCCCAAAGCACCCGGGGGACAAGAACCGATGCCAGAGGGTTTATTTTATCTGATGTTGATCGGCGAGTTACCTACCGAAGAGGAAGCCAATCATGTGACTGATGTATTGCAACGCCGCAGCCATGTACCCACACACGTTTTTGAGGCCATCGATGCGCTTCCGATTACCGCTCATCCGATGACCATGTTCGTAGTTGGCGTGATGGCCTTGCAGACCGAAAGTTATTTCCAGCAGAAATATGCAGAAGGCATCAATAAGAAGGACTACTGGTTGCCCATTTTCGATGACAGTATCATTTTATTGTCACGTTTGCCTCGTATTGCCGCTTATATCTATCGCCGCAAATACAAGAACAGTGAACACATTCAACCCAATGGTATGCTCGATTGGGCTGGCAACTTCGCTCATATGTTGGGGTACAACGATGAGAGTTTCAAGGAGCTGATGCGTTTGTACATGACGATCCACGCCGACCACGAAGGTGGAAATGTTTCAGCACACACGACGCATCTGGTTGGGTCTGCTTTGAGTGATCCGTACCTGAGTTATGCGGCGGGAATGAACGGATTGGCGGGCCCCTTGCACGGACTGGCCAACCAGGAAGTGATCAAGTGGATCTTTGAAATGCAAGAGAACTTGAAGACCGATCTGCCTTCGAAGGAGCAGATCGCCGAGTATGTAAAAAAGACGCTGAGCGAAGGGAAAGTGGTGCCGGGTTATGGTCATGCCGTACTGCGCAAAACCGATCCGCGTTTCACGGCGCAGATGGAGTTCGGTAAGAAGCACATGCCCGACGATAAACTGGTGAATACGGTTTGGAATATTTACGAAACCGTTCCGCCGATCTTGCAATCGCTGGGTAAGATCAAGAATCCATGGCCGAATGTGGATGCGCACAGTGGAGCGTTGCTCGTGCACTACGGAATGGTGGAGTATGAATTCTATACGGTGTTGTTTGCCGTGAGCCGTGCGATGGGTGTACTGGCCAGCTTGTGCTGGGATCGTGCCCTTGGCTTCCCGCTGGAGCGTCCGAAATCTGTCACCACCGAGAACGTAAAGCAGTGGTTGGATGGTAAGGAGAGTATTTGGGGAGAGTAGCTTGTTCGGGTTGGCGGCACAACGTATATTTGCTGCCCCATGGGGAATTAGCTCAGTTGGCTAGAGCGCTTGCATGGCATGCAAGAGGTCACCGGTTCGACTCCGGTATTCTCCACAAACCAGATGGTGTAAAAAATTGAATATCAATCTTTTACACCATTTTTTTATTTATTGTTACAACAGAAGTTACAACAATCTGTTCATCTCCATCGGTTGAAACTACACTTATGAGTAATGAGTAATTTCAATTATTAAACTTTGTCTATGAAATGGTATAGTATTATCCTTATTGCGTTGTTATGTCTAGGATGTAAAAAGAATAATAGTAACAACACTCAATACTATGTGAAATATGTTATTGACGGGAAGAGTTCAATTCAACAAATGAATAACACGGGGTTGAAAATTACACTAATAAATGAGAAGAGTGTTTCCGTAGATTATATTAGGTCAAATAGGGGGTCAAATGAATTTATAGTCGGTCCTGTAAATAAGGGATTTGCATCATCACTTTCAGGAACAAATGTTTGTTGCGCGTTGTGTTGTTATATTAGTCCTAACCTTCAAATTTTTGTTAGTGAGAATAACGGACCTTTTGTTTTGAAGAAAGAGGATTTATCTACTCAGTTGAGAGATGCGGCACAAATAAGTTACACGATAGAATAACTAATATTAAATGGAGAATAAGTCCTGAATATCATAAAGATTATTTACTTCCTCCTTGGTTATTGATAAATAGATTCTTGTAACCGATGGAGATGAATGTTTAAATAATTCAGAAAGTTTAACTAATGAGGATTCAGAGTAATTGTTTCTTTTCCATACCTCTCTTCCAAAAGTTTTTCTGAAACTATGTGTGCTGATTCTTTTTCCCCTAATTCCACATTTTGACGCAAACACTTTGAGTTGTTTATTGACTCCCCTAATTGAAATAGGTATGACCTTTTCATCTTTACTTGGGGACCCTAGGGTATTGTAAATTTTAGTCAATACTTCAACTAAGTCAGAACTAAGGGGTATTTCCCTCACCCTTCCCGTTTTTCTCTCTTTAATGGTTAGATAATTGCGTCCTATGATGTCTTTCCAGGTAATTTCCTTGAGGTCTGAATATCTGAGTGCGATTGAGATTCCTAACCTCACAAGAATGTAGTAATACCAATACCCTTGATTTTGTAGGTATTTTAAAAGTTTCCTAACCTCAAAATCTTCTAGATGTTCTGATGACTTGATGATTGCGTTCATAGTTCCAATTTTGAGGCTATGCTACGGAATCTGGAACTAAAAGCAAGGCTAATTTTTTCAAAATATTGAATACCAATATAATAAAGGTTCCCTTTATTAGAAAAAAGGAACCCCTTTTTTAAAACAGATTGTTTATTTTAGTACCGACACTAAAATTTTATTCATCGAGATTTTTTATGGATTTACAGGAAAATCGGATACTATGAGAAATAAAATCTGTATAAATTTTTGTTTAACACTTTTTTTCCTCCTTTGTTTGAGCAACTCTGCAAAAACTCAATCAAAAGAACTATTTCAACTCCTAAAATGGGAAAATCCACAAAAACAGAAAAGCCTAATCGCATGGTATGATGCACAAGATTTATCAACCATTAAAAGGTCCAAATCTAATTCAAATAATATTTTCTCGATTAATGATAAGAGTATTTGGGGTAATAATATTACCCAACCTGATGAGCTGTCTCAGCCAGTTTTATTTTTCGATGAAAATTGGGCTAAAAATGGAATTTCTTTTCAAAATGGGGGTTACATGGTTTTTAAGTTTAGTAATGTTAAAACAATCCAGGATATTACGAGTTTCGTGGTTTGTAAGAATGATATTGGAGCGAGCAAATTACTTTACGACTTAAGTTTAGAGGATGGAGAGGGCGTTGCTTCTTGCTATTCTGGTTTAAACTCTATAGAATCCAGAGTGCCTAATTCTTTAGTTTCATATTCACCTGATTTCTCAAATAATCCAAACAAGTATCTGATTTTATCTACCCGTGGCAGAGCGGGTGATATTAAGTCAAGTATGAATGAATACTCCTACTCAGGGTCTGGTTACAGAAATTTTCAGGGTTCTGTTTACAATAGGATAAGATTATCAACTAAACCAGGAGACGCTCCTAGTGATGGGGTGTTATATGAATTAATTCTGTTTGATACTAAATTAACAGATGATGAATTTGCGAAAGTAAAAGATTACCTGAATAAGAAGTATGCAATACGTCCCAATGGGTCTATTAATAAAGAGCTTCAAAAAAGTTCTACTGCTAATTCTGCTTCTCAAAAACAAATAGCAAAATCAAATGTACAAAGCCCAGTAAAATCAGTCAGCAAATCGCCAGTCAATCAAATCAAAAAAATTGAGGTAGGTGATACATACAAAGGTGGAGTGATATATGAGTTATATGGGGATGGTTCTGGCGGCAAGCTGTTTTATTATACAGTTGCGGGTACATATCAAGATATTCAGGATAGAGTTAAAAACGAATATCGAAACGGAATCAAATTGTATATGGCTGACGATTATGATTTACAGCAACTATTTCAATTAGGACTAATTGGACCAGATGCTGGTGATGGTCGATGGACAAATTTTTGGTTTATGGGTGATAGAAGAATGAAATCTTTCTCTTATCCATTTTCATGTAAGGCTGAAACGATATTAAATTTATCAAGTGACTCAAATGAACGAATTTCAAGTATAGTTAGATTTGGGTATGCTGTAGACAGGTATAGCTCTAAGTGTTATGCTGCGTCTGTTGGTTATTTTAAGTTTTGATATATATTTTCTGAATAGTATAGAATTGAAAAAGAATTCTTAACTGCGCTCTAGTAAAATATTTTTCGGCAGCAAAAAGTAAATAGATTTATTTTTAAGACACTCCTTACTCAATTTTATGTCTTTTAACAAATGATAATTCATCATCTTCTTTATTTCCTAGGATACTCATATCATCCTTTCGGAATATTTTCAATCTAATTGTAAGTATCCCTAAAAAGCAGACGGTTTAAAACTTGAGTATTCATCTTAAATTTAAACTGTCATGAAAAAATCCCGATTCACGGAGGCGCAGATTGTATCTGCCCTTAAAAAACAAGAAGCCGGTATCTCCACTCGTGA